>CACKFV010000033.1 GCA_902599605.1 uncultured Pelagibacteraceae bacterium | reverse complement strand
ACCTGCGGTAAATGCTTTGATAGTATTTAAAGTAATATTAAATTTTAATGCTTTCATCGAAATATCATCACTAATTATTAAATTCTTAAACTTTATCTTTTTCTTAATAATACCAATAATCTTTGACGAATGGGTTGCAGGATTATTTGCATCAATTTTCTTAAATAGAATATGGGCTGTCATGGCAAATAATGATTTTTTATTTTTAAAAGTTTTAAAATCATTCTTCATTAAATATTCATAAGTCTTATCTACAATTGGTAATTTTAAGTGGCTGTCTGATTTTGCTAATCCATGACCAGGAATATGTTTAATTACAGTAGCTATACGCGCTTCTTTAAAATGTTCTATTGTTTTTTCACCAATTTTATTAATTACATTTATGTCTTTCGAAATTGCTCTAGTGCCAATAACCTTTGATGTAAATGGTCTAGGAATATCCAAAACAGGTACCGTATTGATGCTAATCCCCATATATCTTAACAAATGACTAATTTGTTTGATGTAAGTTCTTAGATAAAGCAAAGATTTTGTTTTATCTTTTTTATAATTGTCACCAAAGTATTTTGCAGGAAAATGACTATTGTCAATTATAGATCTAATTCTAGTTACCATGCCACCCTCTTCATCTATTAAAATTGGATATTTTGGATCTTTAAAAATTTTTTTTATATCATTGGTGAGTTTTTTAGTCTGATCAACTGATTTGATATTTCTTGCAAATAAAATTACACCCCAAGGTTTATATTTTCTCAAAAAAAGTCTTTCTTTATTTGTTATTTTAGTCGAGCTTAGTCCAACTATAAAAGCTCTTCTTGATTTAAGATTATTCATTTAAAAGTTTCCAGAATGAAAAAGGTTTCGTCTTTTCATTTTTATCATCAACGTAAGTAATTATATCTTGAGTGTCATTTTTTAGTATAGGTATATTTTGATCATCTATACTTAAGTTATTGTTGATTTCGTTGACAGTTCTATAATATTTTTTCTTATGTTCATCTGATAAATAGTATTTAATTGTTAGGAAAAAAAATATTAAGATAAAAAATATAATTAGCACATATCTTAGTTCTTTTATCATTACATATTTTCCGGTGTATCAACTCCGATAATTTCCATACCATTTTTTATCACTAATAGAATACAATTTAACAAAACTGCTTTGTTCGTATCAATTTTCTTATCCTTATCTAAAAATCTGAAATCTTCACTATCTCTTCCCATATTCCAATATGAATGAAAAATAGATGCTAATTGATACAAGTATGTGGTCAGTCGGTGTGGTTCTAATTTATTTATAGAAGTTTCTATACATTTTGGCCATTCTGAAAGTTTTCTTATAATCTTAATTTCTTCATCGTTAAATTTAAAATTTTTATCTAAATTTTTATAATCGTTATTAATTGGTGTTTTTGAATTTGAAAAAATTGAACAAATTCTAGCATAAGAATATTGAACATAATACAAAGGATTGTCTTTAGATTTAAGTTTGACCTTTTCAAAGTCAAATTCTAATTCAACATCACTCACTCTACTTAACATAATAAATCTAGCCGCATCTTTTCCCACTTCATTTATTAAATCTTCAAGAGTAATATAATCACCTTTCCTCTTTGACATTTTAAATGGTTTATTATCTTTAATAAGTTTTACTAATTGAGTTACTTTACATTCTATTTTTTGCTTACTTTTTGATAAGGCATCTACAACAGAACTTATTCTTTTGATGTAACCAGCATGATCGGCTCCAAGAATATTTATGAGTATATCAAAATTTCTACTGATTTTATTGTTGTGGTATGCAAGATCTCCAGCGAAGTATGTCCAACTATCATCACCTTTTTTTAAAGCTCTATCTTTATCATCACCAAACTCTGTTGATCTAAACAATAATTGATTTCTAGTTTCAGAAATTTTTTTCTTCTCTCCTTGAGGTGCCTCAATTTTTCCTTCAAAAACTAAATCTTGCTCTTTTAGCTTTTTTAAAGCTTTTTCAACTTCTTTATTTCCGATTATGCTTTTTTCACTTACAAAATTATCATGAACAATACCTATCTTCTTTAAATTAGACTTTATGATTAAAAGTGAATTTTCAATACAAAGTTTTTG
>CACKFV010000032.1 GCA_902599605.1 uncultured Pelagibacteraceae bacterium | reverse complement strand
CATCGTGTATTTTTCTTATTAAATTACTTAAAGTATGAAATCTGTTACTGTAAACTCCCATTATTAATGGAATTGCGGGAAACATTAAAGCTGTAACTGTGTAATCAATATCCATAACGAATCAATTTGATTATGAAACGATGCTTTGTTATTTACAAGAAAATTATATGAAAAATTTTGAAATTTTCTTGGCTCTTACAAGGTCGAATAAACCAATAGGTTTTATGTTGTTATTTTGGCCATGCCTATGGGGTTTAACAATCGCTCATGAATTTTCAGAAAATAATTTAATATTTTATAAGTTTACTTTTTTATTTTTTTTGGGTGCAGTATTAATGAGATCAGCTGGTTGTATAGTAAACGATATTTTAGATAGGAAAATTGACTTAATGGTTGAAAGGACTAAAAATCGACCTATAGCTTCTGGGCAAGTATCTGTAAAAACAGCTTTAGTATTAAGTGCGATTCTTTGCTTGTTCGCTTTTGCAATTTTAATACAGTTTAATCAGAAAACTATAATCTTAGGTTTGGCCTCAATGCCTTTTGCTTTTTCTTATCCATTAATGAAAAGATTTACATATTGGCCCCAGCTATTTCTAGGATTCACATTTAATTACGGATTGATTATGGCTTGGGTTTCTTTAAATGATAATTTAAGCATCTATCCAATTGTTTTTTATTTAGGAGCCATATTTTGGACACTAGGTTACGACACAATATATGGGTTTCAAGATATTAAAGATGATGAAATCATAGGAGTAAAATCAACATCAATTAAATTTAAAAAAAACCCTAAAATCTTTATATTCTCATGTTATTTTTTTTTCTACTTATCACTTATATTAATTGGATTTTTGATGACATTTAGTAAGTTCTATTTTATTTTTTCATTTATTCTTTTTGTGCAATTATTTTTTTTCCAGGTTTATACTTTAAATGTTGATAAGCCTGAGGATTGTATTAAAAAATTTAAAAGTAATAATCTCTTAGGTTTTTTAATTTTTATTAATATTTTAATAGGTAAAATCTTATAAATGAAAAAAATTGAAATATTGAAAAGATTATACAATGAGTACACAAAAAAGTACCTATCTAAAATTCTTTTAGCCTTGTTATTTTCTTTAGTTTTGGCAGGGTCTACTTCATCTATAGCTTATCTCCTGGATCCAGCTATTGAGAAAATTTTCATAAATAAAGATCGAAATTTAATTTTGATTATCCCTTTATTTATAGTTATTGCATTTGCCGCCAAGGGTATATCGCTATATGGGGCGAAAGTAATCATGATAGGTATTTCAGAGGAAATTCGTAAAGCCTTACAAATGGATATGATGAAATCATTAATCAAAGCTGACACAGATTTCATTGAAAAAAGACATACAGGAAAAATCATAGGAAATTTACTTAATGATGTAAATTATATGACGGGACTAGTTAGTGTTGCGATTTTGAATATATTTAAAGACTCTTTATCTTTAATTGGCCTTATGTCAGTTATGTTTTATCAAAATTGGAAATTGTCAATTGTAGCTATCATAATGATACCATTAGCTAGTTTTTTTGCACGTTTGTTAGGTAATAGAATTACAAAGGTAACCTCGCAAGCGATGGAAAGAGCTGGGGAAGTTTTTACATATATGATTGAGATTTTTAAAAACCACAAATTAATAAAAATTTTTCAAAAAGAAACGTTTGAAACATCTAGAGCAGATAAAGCTTTAGAAGGTCATAAAGATAGGCAAAAGAAACTAAATGAAATTTACGCGAGATCTTCCCCAATTATGGAAGTTTTAACAGGTTTTATGATTGCGATACTTATATATTATTCTGGAAATTTAATTATTCAAGATGAAATAGGTATTAATAATTTTTTTTCATTTTTAGCAGCAATGATGCTTGCTTATCAACCGGTTAGATCTCTTGCGACACTTAATATAACTATCAATCAAGGCTTAGCCAGTGCGAAAAGAATATTGCCGATTATTGATCTAAAAGAAAAAATTTTTGAAGATAAAAAATTAGATAACATTCATTTAAAAGATGGAAGAATTGAATTTTCTAACATAAGCTTTAATTATGGTGAAGAAACAAAGGTTGTTCTTAAAAACATCAATCTGGATATCTCTGGTGGAAAGATGACATCATTAGTTGGTTTAAGTGGCGCAGGAAAATCTACAATATTAAATTTAATACCAAGATTTTATGACCCTACAGGTGGAGATATAAAAATTGATAATCAATCAATT
>CACKFV010000031.1 GCA_902599605.1 uncultured Pelagibacteraceae bacterium | reverse complement strand
TTTCCTTAATTAATTTTTGATTTAGACCATCCAAAACAATTTTGTTTGCTCTATGAGTATTAACACCTATCATACGATCATTTGATTTAATCATTTCTAATGTAAACTTAAGTTTTCTTTTTGGATCATTGTTTTTGGAAACAAAAACCGTATTTCCTGGTTCTAAAAGACCCATCATCGAGCCGGTGTTAGGACAGTGTGCAGTAATCTTTGAATTATTTACTTTGATATCAACAAAAAATCTTTTATACCGCTTGATTAGTTTGCCTTTGATTAAAGTACTGGTAAATTTCATAATTATTAATTTATATTTTGTATATGAAAAATAAAAAAGAAATAAATGCAGGCATAATTATAATTGGAAATGAAGTTCTTTCTGGAAGAACCAAAGATATCAACACGAGTACTTTATCACTATGGTTGAATTCCTTAGGTGTTCAAGTAAAGGAAGTAAGAATAATCCCTGATATTGAAAAAGATATTATTGAAACAATAAATACTTTTAAAAATAAATTCTCTTATGTTTTTACAACAGGCGGAATAGGCCCGACACACGATGATATAACTGCTGAGTCAGTATCAAAAGCTTTTAATATAGAATATGGTTACCATAAAGAGGCTTTTTCTATTTTAGAAAAATATTATAAGCCAAGCGAATTTAGTGAAGGTAGAAAAAAAATGGCTATGATGCCTGTAACTGCTAAACTAATATTAAATCCAACAAGTGGTGCACCAGGATTTTATGTTGAAAATGTTTTTTCCCTTCCAGGAGTTCCTTCTATTTTAAAATCAATGCTTGGGGGTTTAGATCATTTAATAACAGGTGGTGCACCAATTTTAAGTTACACAATTAATTTAAGAACTGTAGAAAGTGAAATTGCAAAATCTTTAACCCAAGTTCAAAATAATAACCAAGATGTTGAAATAGGGAGCTATCCTTTTTTTCGCGCAGGAAAATTAGGTGTTTCTATTGTTGTAAGATCTACTGATAAAGCTAAAATTGACACTTGTAATAATGAAATTTTGAAATTTGTTACAGAACAAAAAATTCAAATAGTTAACGAGGTATAATGTTATATTTTGCTTACGGTAGTAATCTTCACCATGAACAGATGAAAAAAAGATGTTCTGGTTGTAAGTATTTAAAAAAGTATGTTCTTAAAGATTATCAATTAACATTTAGAAGTGAGTTATCTGTAGCGGACATTGAGTATAAAAAAGGATATAGCGTTCAAGGAGCATTATTTGAAATCACAGATAAAGATGAGATTTGTTTAGATAAATATGAAGACTTTCCTATTCTTTATAAAAAAATATTCTTCAAACATGAGGGAAGGGATGTAATGGCATACTCAATGGAAAAAAAAACTCCATTTAAGTATCCAAGTACAAGATACTTAAATATTATAAAACAAGGTTATAAAGACTGCGGTCTAGATTCAAAATTTTTAGCTGAAGCCTTAAAAGGTTAGAATGTTATCAAAATTTCAAATCTTTAAGATAGGATTTTTTGATGTAGCCCCACATTTACTTTCAGTTATTCCTTTTGGAATAATATTTGGAGCAATTGGTATTGAATTAGGTTTTGATCCAATCATGACATATGCTACATCATTAATTATATTTGGAGGTGCATCACAAATTGTTTTTTTACAATTGTTGTCAGGCGGAGCATCATCTCTAATTGCAATTACTTCGGTTGGAATAATAAATTCAAGACATTTACTTTATGGAGCTGTTTTATCTGAATACTTAAATAAATTATCATCAATTAAAAAACTATTTATTTCATACTTTATTGTTGATCAGGGTTTTGCAGTTTCAAATATCTATTTTAAGAAAAACAAAGGACAAAATTTTAGTCATTACCATTTGCTAGGCTCTGGAATTACTCTTTGGCTTTGTTGGCAAATCTCAACAATAATAGGAATATACTTAGGATCTATTGTTCCAGAATCTTTAGGATTAAAATTTGCAATACCTTTAACTTTTATAGCAATTATTATTAATGAATTAAGAAAATTAGATCATTTAATGGTTATGATTGTTTCAGGTTTAGCTGCTACTTTTTTTTATAACGCACCATTAAAATCATATATTTTAATCTCACCCCTAATTGGTTTATTTTCGGCTTATCTAATAATAAAATTTAAAAAATGACTTGGACTTCAATATTTATTGCTGGATTAATTACTTACTTTACCAGAATGGGAATGGTTACTTTAATAAATAAAGATATTTTTAATGAAAATTTTAGAAAAATTTTAAATTATGTGCCCTCGGTTGTTTTCCCTTCTATTATATTTCCTGGTGTACTTTTGGAGGATTATGGAAGTTTAGTAACTATTTCTGATCCTAAAATTTATGGCGCTCTTACAGCAATAGTCGTTGGATATTTTTCAAGAAATGTAATTCTTACAATTTCAACAGGTTTAGCGTCATATTGGATTTTAATATTTGCACAATTAAAAATAGCCATGATATAAACTCATTAAATGCTCAATAATATTAATATTGCGAAACAATAATAATATGAAAGCAAAAAAAAAAATAATAGTTTCTTTTGGGACAAGACCAGAGATTATCAAATTAGCACCACTTATAAATATTTTAAAAAAAAAAAAATATAAATTTAAATTAGTTTACAGCGGTCAGCATTACTCTAAAAATATGAGCGATGTATTCTTAAAAAAATTTAAAATTAGAAATATAAGTTATAATCTTAGATTAGGTAAGAAAAATAATTCAAAAAATTTTATGAATAATTTTTTTATTAGATTTCAGAAAATATTAAAAAAAGAAAAAACTGATCTTTTAATTGTTCAAGGAGATACCAACACTTGTGTCACATCTGCACTAGCTGCAAAAAATCTTAATGATAAAAATGG
>CACKFV010000030.1 GCA_902599605.1 uncultured Pelagibacteraceae bacterium | reverse complement strand
TGACTGATTTAAAACCTAGTTCGTTTAACTTTGAAATATCCAAAAGTTTTCTTGGAACACCATCAGGTTTTGTTTTGTCCCAATCTATTTCACCAGTATAACCAACAATTTTAGAAATTTTATGTGCCAAGTCCTTAATAGATAAATCATAACCTGAGCCAACATTAATAGGTTCAACTTCATTATATTTTTCCATTAAAAAAATTAAAGACTTTGCTGCGTCTGAAACGTGAATAAATTCTCTTCTTGGACTTCCACTGCCCCAAAGTAATACATTTTTTTTCTGAAAGTCTTTAGCTTCAATAAATCGCCTTACAAGAGCTGACAAAACATGAGAGTCACCAAAATCGAAATTATCATTTGTACCGTAAATATTGCACATCATTGGACAAATTATATTTGTGGAATACTTCTCCTTGTAATACCTGGCTAATCTAACTCCAGAAATTTTTGCTAAAGCATAGCCTTCGTTGGTTTCCTCTAAACGCCCGTTCAGTAATTGATTTTCTTTAATTGGCTGTTCGGCTGTCTTGGGATAAATACATGAACTTCCTAAAAAAACTGACTTTTTAACTTTAAATTTTTGTATACATTTAAAAAGATTTATCTGAATTATTTGATTATCCTCAAAAAATTCGATTTTATTTTGTGCATTAGCTAATATACCGCCAACTTTCGCTGCAACAATATACACATAATCTGGTTTATTCTTTTTAAAATAATTTTCAACCTCTATATAATTTAGATAATTTACTTCATCCCTAGTTGGTTTAAGCAATTTAATATTTTTGTTCTTTTCCAATTCATTAACTAGTGCTCTCCCAACCATCCCAGAAGCGCCTGCAATTAAAACTTTTGATTTCATATTTAATTTTAAGATAATTTTTGAATCTCAAAATCTACCATTTCTTTTACGAGCTGGCTTATATTATATTTTGGTTTCCATTTTAAAACTCTGCGAGCTTTGGAAGCATTCCCCAAAAGAGTTTGAACATCTAATGGTCTAATATAGCTTTTGTCACACTTTATAATGGCTCTCCCATTATAATATCCTTTCTCATTTATACCTTTGCCTTTCCAAGAAATTTTCATTTTAAGTTCGTTTGTAACAAATTGAATAAATTGTTTGATACTATAAGTATGGCCAGTAGCTATTACAAAATCATCAGGCGTTTTTTGTTGTAAAATTCTCCACATACCTTCAACATAATCTTTAGCATGACCCCAATCTCTTTTTGCATAAAGGTTTCCCAAATATAATTCTTTTTGTAAACCATATTTTATCTTACATAGAGCAGAAACTATCTTTTTTGTAACAAAAGTTTCACCTCTTAAAGGACTTTCATGATTAAACAAAATACCATTACAAGCAAAAAAATTATATGCTTCCCTATAATTTTTAGTTATCCAGTGAGCATATACTTTTGCAACACCATAAGGACTTTGTGGATAAAAAGGTGTTTTTTCATTTTGTGGAGTTTCAAGAACCTTGCCAAACATTTCTGACGTACCAGCCTGATAAAATTTTGTTTTTTTTATTAACTTGTGAAACTTGATTGCCTCCAATATTCTTAAAGGACCTAACGCATCAGCATTTGCAGTATATTCAGGAACCTCAAAAGATACAGCTACATGAGATTGTGCTGCAAGATTATATATTTCGTTTGGTTTAACTTTTTTTATAATTTCTGATACTGATATCGAATCAGTTACATCACCATAATGTAAAATAAATTTTCTATTTCTCTCATGTGGATCTTGATATAAATGGTCAATTCTACCAGTATTAAAGGATGAAGATCTTCTTTTTACTCCATGCACAAAATAGTTTTTTTTTAATAAAAATTCAGCAAGATAGGCACCATCTTGACCTGTTACACCAAAAATTAAGGCAGTTTTTTTATTCATGTTTACCTATTATCTTCTTTTTAAACATTTGTTAATACTTTTTTTTTACTTCAAAAAATTTTAATTAACTAAACAACTAATTTCTGGTTTTAATTAATATCATTTTTCCGTAACTTTTTTTAATATCAAAATCTTCGTTATTTGAGCATTTATCAGTAATTTGATTGCAATTATTATAGATTTCCAAAAAGTCCTTAAGTTGAGTGTGAATTCTAAAATGATTTTTATCCGTGAAAAAAAACATATTTTGTTTAAAATTTGCCTGATAAAAATTTACCTCATAAATAATTCTATCAATATTTCTTACGACAAAAATTGAAATAACTAGGAAAAGTAAAATAACTGTTTTAGTTTTAAAATTTTTTGAAATCTCGAAATTTGATAGTAAAAAACTCAAAGGTATAAAAAAAACTAATGAAAAAATAACATAGCCACCATATCTGAGTGATGGGTGGTTTAAAAACCATTCTAAAAGTAATAATAAAATCAATAAATAATAAAAAGAATTTTTTTTAAAGTTTTTATAATTCAAATTTTTATTTTTTGATTTAAAAGTAATTATAAATATGATCGTCACTAATATAAGACCAATAAGAAAGTCAGACATCTTAGTAAAAAAATACCTATCAATCCAATTTGATAACCAACTAAAATTTTGAATATATAAATCTTTTGGAAGTTCATGACTATACCCAGGTCCACCACCTGCTTTAGCCCACCATTGATAATGCGTGTTTAAGGCAGTTACTTCTGATTTTGGAATACCCCAATCAACTCCACTTAAACAGGTTTGTTGTATTGGGTATAATAAACATCCTGTATTAAAGTAATAAACTAAAACCACACAAATACCCATTAATATTGAAAAATAAAAAACTTTATTTTTGAAAATTTTTATTATCAGATAAGTCTTATCATCTTTAATCATATAATAGATAAAGGGAATTATAAAAATAAAATACAAAACATAAAAAGATTTCAAAGAAATTATAATACTTAATAAAACTATTAATTTGGGCAAGATATTATCGTAATTTTGGTAGCTTCCTCGTAAAGAAAGAATGTAAATAAAAAATAAAAAAATGAGAATTTGTGCCGATCTATCAGTTCCGTGCTCAGCTATTCGGTAGAAAAAAATGTTAATAAAAACAAAAACAAGTAAATTTAGAAAAAAAAACTGGTCATTTTTTTTTTTATCTAAATTTTCTTTAATATTTGAAATTAAAATAATGTTTGAAAAACCTAAAATTAATACAGCACCTATATGATAAAGATAATAATCCAAATATGGCAGATAAAATAATGAGTTTAAATAAAAAATTGATGACGGTGTTCTGAATCCGTGATTAAGTGGGCCAATTCCAATTATCATTGAAAATTTATTCAAATAGTAGCTATATGGAAAATGATAATATCCAAAATCATCATGAGTTTTAAAAATTATAAAAGC
>CACKFV010000029.1 GCA_902599605.1 uncultured Pelagibacteraceae bacterium | reverse complement strand
AAAAATTTCAATAATTATTATTTTACAAAAGGGGATTCTAGAGACCCAGAACTAGCTGGTATAGGTGGAGCTATAGTTGGATCGATTTATAGTATATTAATCTGCCTTCTTTTAGCTTTTCCAGTAGCTGTTTTAGCTTCAATTTATCTTGAGGAGTTTGCTCCTAAAAATAGAATAACTGACTTTATTGAAATAAATATTAATAATTTAGCTGCTGTCCCTTCAATAGTTTATGGTCTGCTTGCTTTACAAATATTATTAGCAACTATTCAATTGCCAAGATCCACGCCATTAGTAGCTGGTATCACTCTTGCATTGATGACTTTACCACGAATAATTATACCATGCAGAGCATCATTAAAAGCAGTACCACCATCAATAAGGGAAGGTGCTTTAGCTGTTGGAGCTTCTAAATTCCAATCGGTATTTCATCATGTAGTTCCATTAGCAATGCCAGGAACTTTGTCTGGTACAATAATTGGATTGGCCCAGGCATTGGGTGAAACTGCCCCTTTAATTCTAATTGGAATGGTAGCATTTGTAGTAGATATACCTTCAAGTCCAATAGATCCGTCGTCATCTTTACCAGTACAAGTTTACTTATGGTCTGAGTCTGCCGAGAGAGGTTTTGTTGAAAAAACTTCAGCAACTATTATGATACTGCTAACATTTCTTATGATAATGAATTTCTTAGCAGTATATTTAAGACAAAAATTTGAAAAAAGATGGAATTAAATGAATAAAGTAAAAATAAAATCAAAAAATTTAAACGTTCATTACGGACAAAAACAAGCATTGTTTGATGTTAACCTTGATTTGAATGAGAAAGAGGTAACTGCTCTAATTGGTCCCTCAGGATGCGGTAAGTCTACTTTTATAAGATGCATTAATAGAATGAATGATGTCATTGATATATGTAAAGTTACCGGCAACATTGAAATAGATGGAGTAGAAGTTAATGACGAAAATTTAGATGTAGTATCATTAAGAGAGAGAGTAGGGATGGTATTTCAAAAGCCTAATCCTTTTCCAAAAAGTATTTATGAAAATATATCTTATGGTCCAAAAATTCATGGCAAAGGTGATACAAAAAGTGAATTGGACGAAATCGTAGAAAACAGTCTTAAAAAATCAGCATTATGGGAGGAAGTTAAGGATCGTCTTGATGAACCAGGCACAAGTTTATCTGGCGGACAACAACAAAGACTTTGTATAGCAAGAGCGATATCAGTAAATCCTGAAGTTATACTTATGGACGAACCGTGTTCAGCTTTAGATCCAATAGCTACAGCAAAAATCGAGGAATTGATTGATGATCTAAAAAAAACATATACAATAGTAATTGTTACACATTCTATGGCGCAAGCAGTTAGAGTTTCTCAGAAAACTGGTTTTTTCCATCTTGGAAAGCTTATAGAAGTAGGCAAAACTGAAAAAATTTTTAAAAACCCTGACAATAAAATGACACAAGATTATATTACAGGTAGGTTTGGATAGATTATGAGTAATGAGCATACAGTTAAATCATATGAAGAGGAACTTCAAAATTTAAAAGACTCTCTGATTAAGATGGGTAGTTTAACCGAGTCTCAAATGAGCGACTCTATGGATGCAATTATTAAAGTTGATAAGGATTCAATTGATAAGATAATAAAAAGCGATGATGAAATTAATAAATTCAGATCAGTTATTGATATTCAAATAATGAACCTTTTAGTTAAAAGAGCTCCAATGGCAATTGATTTAAGAGAAACAATAAGCTCACTCAAAATTTCTCAAGATTTGGAAAGAATTGGAGACTTATCCAAAAGCAATGCAAAAAAAATAAAGCCACTTCCTCTTGATTTACCAGAAGAACTATTATCAAATCTTAAAAGATTAGGTGATTTGGTTATTAAACAATTGAACGACGTTTTAGACAGTTATATCAATAAGAACTTTGATAAGGCTAAAACTGTATGGGAAAAAGATGAACAAGTCGATGATCTTACAAATATAGCTATGCAAAGTGTCATAGACTTTCTGTCAAAAGATAAAAAAAATCTAGATTTTTCAACACATCTTATTTTTGCAACAAAAAATTTAGAAAGAGCCGGAGATCATGTAACAAACATAGCTGAAACTATTTGTTACTTAATAAAAGGTGAATATCTTAAAGGTAGCAGACCAAAAGGTAAGCAAGCTCAAGAATAATTGATGAAGGGAAAAATTTTTATTATTGAAGATGAGACTTCAATAATCCAGCTAGTACAACATAATTTAGAGAAAGAGGGTTTTGTTGTATCTTCGTCAACTAATGGTAATGATGGTTTAAAAGAATTAAAAAAATTTGAGCCTAATCTACTATTACTTGATTGGATGTTACCTGATTTATCTGGAATAGATGTTTGCAAAAGTCTTAGAAGAGACAAAAATTATAAAAATTTGCCAATAATCATGTTAACAGCCAAAGGTGAAGAGGAAGATAAAGTTAAAGGATTGGAAAGTGGTGTAGATGATTATATAACAAAACCTTTCGGTTTTAATGAGTTAATGGCACGTATAAAAGCTTTACTAAGACGATCAGATCCTAAGACTGTATCCGATGATCTTATTTTTGAGGATTTGAAATTAGATAGAACTGAAAGAAGAGTTTTTAGAGATAATAATGAAATTCATCTTGGTCCTACTGAATTTAGACTTTTAGAATTTTTTTTATTAAACCCAAAGAGGGTTTTTTCAAGAGATCAAATTTTAGAAAGTGTGTGGCCAAATAATATAAACGTAGAAAGTAGAACAATAGATGTTCACATCAGAAGATTGAGACAATCTATAAACCTTTCTGGTAAAAAAGAACTTGTAAGAACAGTAAGATCTGCTGGCTATTCTTTGTCTTAAATTATAACTTTATAAATTCCAATTAAAAATAAAGGAACTTGTAATCCAAAGTTAGTCATTATTGCTTTATCTTTACTTATAAACCCAGCGACTGTCCATCCAACAACTCCTAATCCATGAAAATATATATTAAGTGGATATATATTTAGATTAGTTAGAAGAATGCCAAACAAAACTAGAAATGTGCTTATCCATTTAAGGTATTTTTTTACAAACATATTTTTCTCCTTAATTTGTAATATATAGATTTTTTGATTATTTCTTAATATTTACTTACACTTTTTGCACAGACCAAAAAATTCAAGATTATATTTTTTGTATTTCATGCCAATTTTATCTGCAAAACTACTTAAGTATTTTGATATTTTTGAATTATCAATTTCTGTTACTTCTTCACAGCTTTCGCAGATTGAAAATGCTGCAGCTTTTGAAACTTTACAATTTGAATTTTGACAGGCAACGAAAGCATTTTTGCTTTCAATTTTATGTATTTTTCCCATATCCACTAATTTATCTAAAGCTCTATAGACTTGAGGAGGGGCGTTAATCCCTTTCTTCTTAACATTCGATAATATTGAGTATGCTTTTAATGGTTCTGTAGATTTTTCAATAATATCTAAAACAATTTTTTGATTTTTGGTTAAGTTTTGCTGTCTTTGCATGTTCAATTTTACCATTTTCTCACTAATTTTTCAATTTGATGGATTGTTTTATTTTAAGTAACGAAAGAATGAACAAAAATAAAGAAGCGGCGATAATAGAAGGTCCTGAAGCTGTATTGAATTCTAAAGATGTAAACAATCCAATTATAACTGATAACAAACCACCAATCACTGAAAAAAGAATCATCTGTTGTGGACTATTTGAAATATTTCTTGCCATTGCAGCTGGTATGATAAGCATTCCAGTTATCAATAATAATCCAACCATCTTGATTGAAATAGCAATTATAGCGGCCATTAAAATTGTGAATATTGCTTTAGCTTTATCAGGATTAAGACCCTCTGCTTCAGCTAATTCGTAATTGACAGTAGATGCAAATAAAGATTTCCAAATTAACCTTAAAACTAATAATATAATGGCTCCACCTATCCATATAATTATTATATCATTCAAAGATACTGCCAATATATCTCCAAATAATAATCCCATAACATCAAA
>CACKFV010000028.1 GCA_902599605.1 uncultured Pelagibacteraceae bacterium | reverse complement strand
AGTAATTTTAATATCTATGGATGGAGACAGGTACCTGTAAACCCTTCTGTTCTAGGAGAAAAGGCAGATTTAAATAGACCAGAAATTACACAAGTCTTGTTTAAACATAATGATAAAAATGAAAAGGGTAAGTCACTAGAGATAAAACTTTATGAAGCTAGAAGAAAGATTGAAAAAAAAATACTTCAAGAAAACCTTAATGAATTTTACATATGTTCGTTTAGCTCTAAATCAATCATTTACAAGGGAATGTTCCTTGCTGAGTCCTTGTCTGATTTTTATTTAGATCTTAAAGATCCAAGATTTGTATCAAGATATGCAATTTTTCATCAGAGATTTTCGACCAATACCGCACCAAGCTGGGATCTGGCACAACCATTCAGAGCTCTAGCACATAATGGGGAAATAAATACCCTAAAAGGTAACGTAAATTGGATGAAGGTTCATGAGGAAGAAATGTTCAGCCCAGTTTTTGAGGATATGGAGAACTTAAAACCAGTGATCCCAAGCGGAAATTCAGACTCAGCATCATTAGATAATGTTTTTGAATTACTTAATATTTCTGGTCAACCTGCGCCTTTAGCAAAATTAATGTTAATACCTGACGCTTGGTCTAAGAAAAGTAAAGTGCTACCAGCTGAACATCAAAAATTATTTAACTTTCTTAATAGCACAATGGAACCATGGGATGGTCCTGCAGCTATTGCTGCTACAGATAATGAATGGGTGATAGTTGCTACAGACAGAAATGGTCTTAGACCTATGAGATACACAATCACAAAAGATAATTTACTTTTTGCTGGATCAGAAACTGGAATGATTGAACTTAATGAAAAAAAGATAGTTTCAAAAGGAAGACTAGGTCCTGGTGAAATTTTAGGTGTAAGAATAGAAAAAGGGAAGATATTTAAAAATAAAGATATAAAAAACTACTTAGCAAAAGAGTACAAACATTTTAATAACCAGATTATTGATTTAGACAAAAAATTCCCGATCAAAAATGAGACAAATTTATTTAAAGGTGATCAACTTAGAAAACTTCAACATTGTTTTGGATACAGTCTAGAAGACCTTGAATTGATACTTCACCCAATGGCAGAGGATGCAAAAGAGGCGACTGGATCAATGGGTGATGATACACCTCTAGCAGTTTTGTCTAACAAATATAGACCCTTGTATCATTTTTTTAGACAGAATTTTAGCCAGGTAACAAACCCGCCAATCGACTCATTAAGAGAAAATAAGGTTATGAGTTTAAAAACAAGATTTGGAAATCTTGGTAATATTTTAGATTTTAATAACCTTACTGAAGAAAATATTTATGTACTAAACAGTCCAATTCTATCAAATAAACAGTTTGAAAAATTTGTTTCTTTTTTTGACAAAAATAATCAAGTTTTAGATTGCACTTTTACTAATGAAGAAAATATAGAGTCTTCACTCGAAAGATTAAAAAAAGAGGCTGAAGTTTTAGTAAGACAAGGGGTAACGCAACTAATTTTAAGCGATAAAGAAGTTTCTAAGGACAAATACCCAATTCCTATGCTTCTATGTATTGGTGCTGTTCACACTCATCTTATCAAATTAAAGTTAAGAGGTTATGTTTCAATTAATGCTCAAACGGGTGAAGCGCTAGATACCCACTCTTTTGCAACTCTTATAGGAGTTGGAGCTACTACAGTTAATCCTTATTTAGCATTAGACAGTCTTTACCAGAGATTTGAAAAAAAATTATTTGGAAAGTTTATTTACGATGATTGTGTAGAAAGATATGTAAAATCTGTAAACTTAGGCCTTTTAAAAATAATGTCAAAAATGGGTATTTCTGTAATTAGTTCTTACAGAGGAGGATGTAATTTTGAAACTGTAGGATTAAGCAGAACAATTGTTAATGATTTTTTTCCTGGTGTTACCTCTAAAATTTCAGGTATCGGACTTACAGGGATCGAAAAAAAAATAAGAGGTATTCATGAGGAGGCTTTTAGATCTGACACAAACGTATTGCCAATAGGAGGAATTTATCGATATAGAAAAAATGGTGAGACACACCAATACCAAGGTAAACTGATACATTTGCTTCAATCGGCAGTTACAAACAAATCTTATGAATTATATAAAAAATACTCTAAAGGAATATATGAGTTACCCCCTATAAATTTAAGAGACTTAATTGATTTCAAGAAAAAAAATACAATCAGCATCGATGAAGTGGAACCAGTTGAGAATATCTTAAAACGTTTTGGAAGTGGAAGTATGTCCCATGGAGCATTATCAAAAGAAGCTCACGAAACACTAGCTATTGGAATGAATAGAATTAAAGGAGCATCTTGTAGTGGAGAAGGTGGTGAAGATGAAAAAAGATTTCAAATTCAATCTAATGGAGATAGTGCTAATTCAAGAGTGAAACAAATAGCATCCGCAAGATTTGGAGTTACAATTAATTATTTAAATAACTGTAACGAGATAGAAATTAAAATTGCACAAGGCGCTAAACCAGGAGAAGGTGGGCAGTTACCCGGATTTAAGGTCACAAAAGAAATTGCCAGATTAAGACATTCTACTCCTGGGGTGACTTTAATATCGCCCCCTCCTCATCATGACATTTACTCAATTGAGGATTTGGCCCAGTTAATTTATGATTTAAAACAGATAAATCCTAAAGCACGTGTTGGTGTAAAACTTGTTGCATCTTCTGGTATTGGTACTATTGCAGCAGGAGTTGCAAAGGCAAAAGCTGATATAATTTTAATTTCTGGGCATAATGGTGGAACAGGAGCTACTCCTCAAACCAGCGTTAAATACGTTGGTATACCCTGGGAAATGGGATTGACCGAGGCAAATCAAGTCTTAACTCTTAATAATTTAAGACATACAGTTACATTGAGGACAGATGGTGGAATTAAAACTGGTAGGGATGTTGTCATTGCAGCTATGATGGGAGCGGAAGAATTTGGCGTAGCAACAACTGCTTTAGTAGCTATGGGATGTATTATGGTAAGGCAATGTCATTCAAACACGTGTCCAGTAGGAGTTTGTACGCAAGATGAAAAATTGAGAGAAAAGTTTAACGGAACTCCTGATAAGGTGGTTAACCTGTTCACTTTTATAGCTCAAGAGGTGAGAGAAATTCTGTCTGAACTTGGATTTAAATCTTTAAACGAAATAATTGGAAGAACAGATCTCTTAAGACAAGTGAGCAAAGGATCTCCTAATTTGGATGATTTAGATCTGAACCCTCTTTTTGTACGAGCTGATCCTGGTAAAAACAAAAGATACTGTGAAAAACAAATAATAAATTTTGTACCAGACACTTTAGACCAGAAAATTTGGCCTGAGATAAATAAAAAAATTGATAATAATGAAAAAATTGAAAAATCCTATCAAATTGAAAATACTCATAGAGCTGTAGGCACACGTATTTCTTATGAATTATATAAAAAATATAATAATGCAAAATTAAACGATGACCACCTTACCCTAAATTTTGAAGGATCTGCGGGACAATCTTTTGGTGCATTCGGTATTAAAGGACTAAAATTAGTTTTAAGTGGAGATGCCAATGATTATGTTGGGAAGGGATTATCAGGAGGTAAGATAGTCATTAAACTTAGCAAAGAAAGTAATTTGATTTCAAACGACAACACAATTATTGGTAACACAGTTTTATACGGAGCAACTTCAGGAAAATTATTTGCAGCTGGACAAGCAGGTGAAAGATTTGCTGTTAGAAATTCTGGGGCTACGGCTGTAGTTGAAGGATGTGACTCAAATGGTTGTGAATATATGACTGGGGGAAATATTGTAATTTTGGGAAATACTGGAGATAATTTTGCTGCCGGTATGACAGGTGGTATGGCTTTTATTTATGATAAAGAAAAAGAATTCGAAAAAAGAGTAAATCCTGAAAGTGTAATTTGGCAAGGTGTTGAAACAAAATTTTGGCAGGAATTTCTAAAAAAATTAGTTGAAGAACATTCAAATGAGACAAATTCAAACGTTTCAAAAAAAATACTAGAAAAATTTGATTCAGAGATTAATAATTTTATTCAAGTCTGTCCAAAAGAAATGATCGACAAACTTGAAAATCCTATTACAAATAAAATCTCTAATTTCGCAAGTTAATAAAAAATGAAATTATTTTGTTTTGGTTTTGGACAAGTAGCCCAATCTTTTGTGGACCATCTATTAAATTTTAATGTTGATTTAAGATTAACAACCACATCAAGAAAAAATACTTCTGAGCTTACTTTTAAAAATTTAAAATATTTTAATTATGAATTTAATGAAAATGATTTTGATAAAGATTTGATCAATCCATTACAAGAGTCAGATCATATTTTGATATCTG
>CACKFV010000027.1 GCA_902599605.1 uncultured Pelagibacteraceae bacterium | reverse complement strand
TTTGGACCAATTAGAGATTGGTTTACTAATTTACCAGAGTCAAAAAGTAGAGGTTATAAACCTGGAAGATTTTCTTTCAATGTTAAAGGTGGAAGATGTGAAGCATGTGAAGGTGATGGTGTAATAACTTATGAAATGCATTTCCTTCCAGATGTTTATGTAACATGTGATGAATGTAAGGGCAGCAGATACAATAGAGAAACACTTGAAATAAAATTTAAAGGAAAAAGCATTGCTGAAGTTTTAGATATGACAGTTGAAGAAGGATGTGATTTCTTTGAAAATATAGCAACTATAAGATCAAAATTATTAACATTAAAAAAAGTTGGCTTAGGTTATATTAAGATTGGTCAACAAGCTACAACTCTTTCCGGTGGTGAAGCTCAAAGAATTAAATTAGCAAAAGAACTATCAAAAAGATCTACAGGAAGAACAATTTATATTTTGGATGAACCAACAACTGGTTTACATCAACATGATATTAAAAAATTATTAGAAATATTACACACTTTCGTTGCAACAGGAAATACAGTTGTTGTCATTGAGCACAATTTAGATGTTATTAAAACTGCTGATTACGTCGTCGATATGGGTCCAGATGGCGGTGTTAAAGGTGGACAAGTAATCGCAGAAGGAAAACCTGAAGATATATGTAATACTGAAAAGAGTTATACAGGTAAATTTCTAAAGCCTTTGCTAAACGGAAAATTTAAAAAAATTGCATAATCAATTAAAATTTGTTAAACTACTTTAATGATAAGTATTTTAAGCTCTCTATCTAGAACGATCCACTACTCACTTGCTATATCAGTATTATTGTTCGTAGGTTTATTTTTTCTTAATGGTGGTTTTGATTTTGATTTATTATTTTGGAGCTGGTTATTTAGATATATTCACGTTCTTGTTGGAATAATGTGGATTGGATTATTGTGGTACTTCAATTTTGTTCAAATTCCTAATATGGCTAAAATACCTGATGAACAAAAGCCAGCCATTAGTAAAGTAATTGCGCCCTCTGCCCTTTTTTGGTTTAGATGGGCAGCTTTTGCAACGATTGTATCGGGTTTAATCTTGTCATATCTCAATGGGTATTTGCATGATGCAATGACACTTGGCATAGGATCAGGTGGAGGAAAAAGTACAGCGATTGGAATAGGAATGTGGCTAGGTTTAATTATGGCTTTTAATGTTTGGTTTGTTATATGGCCAAATCAGAAAAAAGCTTTAGGAATGGTTGAAACAGATCCCGAAAGCAAAGCTAAAGCTGCAAAAACAGCAATGGTTTTTTCAAGAACTAATACTTTATTATCTCTACCAATGTTACTTTCAATGGTAGCAGCCCAAAACTTATATTAATTATCTTCCTTAAGAACTGTTTTTTGTGAAACTTTAAAGAAAACTAGAAGTGGATTTGCTATAAAAATTGAGGAATAGGTTCCTAAAATAACGCCCAGGATCATAGCTAGTGAGAAACCCTTTAATATTTCTCCACCAAAAAAGAATATAGAAAGTAAAGCTAATAACGTCGTTGAAGAGGTAATTATCGTACGAGATAAAGTCTCGTTTATTGATAAGTTGGTAAGATCGAATATTTTAATATCAGAATACTTTTTAAGATTTTCCCTCACACGATCATAAATTACAACTGTATCATTCATTGAATAACCAACAATAGTTAAAACAGCTGCTACTATCGATAGATTTATTTCTAAACCTAATGCTGAAAAAATTCCAAGAGTAATTATAACATCATGAAATAAAGCTGCTATTGCGCCAACGCTAAATTGCCATTCAAAACGTATCCAAATGTAGATTAGCATTGCCATTAAGGATAAGCATATAGCAGTTACTCCAGCTTTTAGTAATTCTGAACTTACTTTAGGTCCTACATTTTCAACTCTTCTGAAAGAGAAATCTTGAGTTAATTCTTGTGAAAGATTTCTTTGTAAATTTTCAATGAACTCTGGATCATTAAGTTCGTCTCTTTTGAATTTAACGACAAAATCATTATCGCTTCCAAAATTTTTAATTGAAATCTTACCTAAATTCATTTTGTTAAAACTAGATCTTAAAACTTCAATATCAGGCTTTTCAGTCTCAACACGTATTTCAATTAAAGTTCCACCTTTGAAATCAACTCCATAATTCAAGCCTTTAAATATTAAAAAGATTAATGAAAGTAATATCAGTGCAATAGAAAATACATTTAATGACTTATAATATTGATTAAATTTATAATCCTTTTTCATTTTATAATAATTTCCTTATTTTTGTTAATTTTTACATAAATAGATGTAAGTAATCGAGCGATAAAAAAAACTGAGAATAGAGTTGTTAATATTCCAACACATAGTGTGATTGAAAATCCTTTGACTGGCCCTGATCCAAAAATAAACAGAATTATTGCAGCTATTATTGTTGTTATGTTTGCGTCTAAAATTGTAATTTTTGATTTTGAGTATCCATTATCAAAAGCTATTAGATTATTTTTTTCTTTACTTGTTTCTTCCTTTATTCTTTCAAAAATTAAAACGTTTGCATCTACTGCCATTCCAACAGTTAAAATTATTCCAGCAATACCAGGGAGAGTAAGAGTTGCTTCTAATAATGTTAAAATACTGATTAGTAAAATTAAATTAATAATTAGGGTAAAGTTTGCAATGATTCCAAAAATTCTATATTTTAATGTCATAAACCCGATAACTAATAAAAATCCTATAATGAGTGAAAGTATTCCTGCATTAATAGAATCTTGCCCTAAATCAGGTCCTACTGTTCTTTCTTCAATGATATTTAATGGAGCTGGTAAAGCACCAGACCTTAAAAGTAAGGCTAAGTCTGTTGCAGATTGAAAAGTAAAACCTCCACTTATTTGTCCTGATCCTCCCGCAATTACATCCCTTATTACTGGAGCACTTATTATTTGACCATCAAGAACTATAGCAAGACGTGTACCTATATTTCTTTTTGTTGCTTGGGCAAATCTTTTAGATCCAACCCTATCAAGTGTAAAACTCACAACTGTTTGATTATTCATTGAGTCCATTCGTGGACTTGCATCAACTAAATTATCTCCACTTATAATAACTCTTTTGCTTAATAATAGTTCTTCACCTGTTTCTATTAATTTAAGTTTTTCGGTTCCAAAAGACTCGTTTGAACTCTTAGATTCAAGTCTAAATGCAAGATCTGCAGTTTTACCTAATAAAGATTTAATTCTATCTGGATTATCAAGACCTGGGAGTTCAAGCAAAATTCTATCATTACCTCTTTTTAAAATATTTGGCTCATTAGTACCAACCTCATCAACTCTTTTTCGAACAATTTCTATTGCTTGATCTAATGATGCATTTTTAATTAGGATAATTCCATATTTACTTAGCTCCAAATTAAAAACATCACCATTAATCTTCACATCAAGTTGATGAGCTTTGTATTGAAAATAATAAGGATTGATCGTACTTTCTTTGTCACTAAATATTTCACTAATCTTTTCAACATCATCTTTTGAAACTTTAAGCTTAATTAATTTGTCATCAAGTTTTAATCTCAAAATCTTAATTTTATTTTTTTTAAAATAATCTTTAATTTCTAATAATTTTGATTGTAATTTTTGTTTAATTACTGGTTCATTATCAAGCTCTAATAACAAATAAGAACCGCCTTGAAGATCTAAGCCTAATTTAATTTTTTTTTGTTTATCTAAATCTAAATCTAAAAAATTTGATGATGAAACCATCACCATAAAAAGAGTGAATAGTGCTATCAAAGTGATCTTCAGTTTTGAAAAATATAACACTTAAAATTATTTTTTTTGGTCAGTATTATTTATTAGAGCTTGAATACCTGTAGATTTGATAACTTCAACTTTGACATTGTCAGTTATAGAAATTTCTGCTTTATCGCCATCAATAATTCTCTCGACGGTACCTATTATTCCACCAGAGGTAATGACTTTGTCACCTCTTTTTAAGTTTTCAACCATCAACTTATGTTCTTTAACTTTTTTTTGTTGTGGTCTTATTAAGAAAAAATAAAAAATAACAAAAATTAGTATTAAAGGTATTAATTGTGCAAATCCTGATTCAGACATAATAATAGTTTGGTTTTTATACTATTAGATTAACTAACACAACTCCTAATTCGATGTGATTTTATCAATATTATCCATGTATGGTTTTAATACGTCTGGTATTATAATTGATCCATCTTTGTCTTGATAATTCTCCATGATCGCAATCATAGTTCTTCCGATTGCAAGTCCACTTCCATTCAATGTACCTATAAAATTTTTTTCATTTTTTGAATTTTTATATTTGGCTTTCATTCTTCTAGCTTGAAAAGTTCCACATGTTGAACAACTAGAAATTTCTCTATATTTTTTTTCTGAAGGCACCCAAACTTCAATATCATAAGTTTTTTGAGCACTAAAACCCATATCACCCGTACATAGCTCAACAATTCTATAAGGCAGTTTCAGTTTATCTAAAATTCCTGATGCACATTTAGTCATTCTCTCTAACTCCTCTTCACATTTTTGAGGCTCTACTAGGCTAACAAGTTCAACTTTATAAAATTGGTGCTGCCTAATCATTCCTTTTGTATCTTTGCCATAGCTTCCAGCTTCTTTTCTAAAGCAAGGAGTAGATGCTACATATCTTGAGGGTAATTCTTTTATATCAATTGTTTTTTCTCTTGCCATATTAGTTAAAATAACTTCTGCAGTTGGGATTAAAAATTTTCTATTGTTATCATCAATTTTTATTTCAAATTGATCAGACTCAAATTTAGGAAGTTGTCCAGTGCCAAACATTGTGTCAAAGTTAGCGAGTAATGGTGGGGATATCTCCTCATAGCCATTTTCTTTTGTATGAACATCAATCATAAAATTTGATAAAGCTCTTTCTAATTTTGCAAGTTTGTTTTTTACAAATACAAATCTTGATCCTGAAGTCTTTGTGGCAAGATCAAAATCAAGCATATTAAGATTTTCACCTACTTCATAGTGAGACTTAGTTTTAAATTCACTTTCTTTTATAGAACCTTTTTTTTCAACTTCTTTATTTGAAGATTCGTCCTTACCCTCTGGCACACTAGATAACGGCGTATTAGGTATTGATGA
>CACKFV010000026.1 GCA_902599605.1 uncultured Pelagibacteraceae bacterium | reverse complement strand
ACTTGGAAAAGTAGAATTACAGCCTAAATTTGAGGGTAGACAGATGATTATGGTCATTCAGCCAATTTAATTATTCTTGTAAAATTATAATTATATTTGTATAACCCCCCCAGTTATGCCAAAGTTAAAAACAAAAAGTTCAGCAAAAAAGAGATTTAAAATTTCTGCAAGAGGAAAAGTAATCATGCCTCAAGCTGGAAAGAGGCATGGCATGATCAAAAGAACGAATTCACAAATTAGAAAACAACGAGGAACAACTGTAATGTCTAAACAGGATGGCAAAATTGTAAAATCATATATGCCATATAGTTTGAGAGGATAAAATGCCAAGAGTAAAAAGAGGAGTTACAAGTAGAGCTAAACATAAAAAAGTTCTTAAAGCTGTAAAAGGTCAATGGGGCAGAAGAAAGAATACTATTAGAGTTGCAAGACAAGCAATGGAAAAGTCGATGCAATATGCTTACAGGGATAGAAGAAATAAAAAAAGGGAATTTAAGTCATTATGGATCCAAAGAATTAATGCAGGTGTAAGAGGTGAAGGACTCACGTATTCAAAATTTATACACGCTTTAAGTAAATCCGGTATTAAACTAGATAGAAAAATTCTAGCTGAAATTGCTTATGATAACCCCGAAGCGTTTAAAACAATTGTAAAAAAAGCTCAAGCAGCACTTAATTAATCTTCCCTATTGTTTTTCTTAGTTTAAGAAATAATCTGTAAAAATGTCTGATTTTGAAAAAAAATTTCTCGAGTTTAAAAACAAATTAAACGGAACTCAGGATTCAAAAGAAATTGAGTCAATAAAAACAGATATTTTCAGTAAAAATGGATTTATTAATTCTCAGTTTAAAAAACTTGGCTCTTTACCTGAGGATGAGAAAAAAATTTTTGCATCCAGTATAAATAAAGCAAAACAAGAATTGCTTGAAATATTTAGGGCAAAAGCAACAGAAGTTTCGGATAAAGATCTTAATGAAAAAATAAAAAAAGAAAAAATTGACGTTACTTTACCTGAAAAAGAATTCAAAATAGGAAAGATACACCCTGTATCTCAAGTAATTGATGAAATATCATGTATTTTTTCAGAGATTGGATTCAGTGTAGAAGAAGGTCCTGATGTTGAAAATGATTATAATAATTTTACTGCATTAAATACTCCTGAAGATCATCCAGCAAAAGATATGCATGACACATTTTACTTAGATGAGAATATGAAGACTTTACTTAGAACCCACACCTCTCCTGTTCAAGTTCGCACAATGTTAAAAGGGAAACCACCTTTTAAGATAATTGCACCTGGAAGAACTTACCGTAGTGATAGTGATCAAACTCATACACCAATGTTTCATCAGCTGGAAGGTCTTCACATTGATAAGAATATTAATATGGGACATTTAAAAGGATGTTTAAATTATTTCATAAAAGAATTTTTTGAAGTGGATAAAATAAAGATGAGATTTAGACCTAGTCACTTTCCATTTACAGAACCTTCAGCTGAGGTGGATATTGGATACAGGATTGAAAATAACAAAATTATTATTGGTGAGGGCAATAAATGGCTTGAGATTCTTGGATGTGGAATGGTGCACCCAAATGTTTTAAAAAACTGCAAGGTTGACTCGAAAGTTTATCAAGGTTTCGCATTTGGTATTGGTATTGATAGATTGGCGATGCTTAAGTACGGAATAAACGACTTAAGATCATTTTTCGAATGTGATTATAGATGGTTAAACTATTATGGATTTGATCCTTTAGATGTTCCAACAAACTATAGAGGTCTAAGTAAATGAAATTTACAAAAGACTGGCTTGATATTCATTTAAAAACAAATAAAAGTGAGTCACAAATTATTCAGAAATTAAATAGTATTGGCCTAGAAGTAGAAAAGGTAGAGCCAGTCAAAAATGAATTAAGCGACTTCATTGTAGCGAAAATAATTAAAGTAAATAAACATCCTAATGCTGACCGGCTTAAGTTATGTGATGTAGATATAGGAAAAAAAGATACACTAAAAGTTGTGTGTGGTGCTCCTAATGCAAGAGATGGACTTTTGACAATCTACGCACCGCCGGGCTCAGTAATTCCAAAAAATGGCATGAAACTAGAGGTATCAAAGATCAGAGGAGAAACCTCTTACGGAATGCTCTGTTCTGAGTCAGAATTGAAACTTTCTAATGAGAGCGAAGGAATAATAGATCTAAATGATAAATATAAAACAAAAATTGGAAAATCATTCTTCGGTGAAAAAAAAGGAAAAAATGTAATTGAATTATCAATTACCCCAAATAGACCAGACTGCTTAGGCGTGAGAGGTATAGCGAGAGACTTGTCAGCCTCTAACTTTGGAAAATTAAAAGAACAAAGAAAAAGTAAAGTTAAAAAAAACATTAAACATAATTTAAAGATAAAGATTGAAAAAAATAAAAATCAGGCATGTTCAATTTTTGGAAGCTGTATCATTAAAAATATTAAAAATACTGAAAGTCCAGGGTGGTTAAAAAATAGAATTTTAGCACTTGGCTTAAGGCCTATTTCTGCCGTCGTTGACATAACAAATTATGTAATGTTTGATTTAAACCGACCCCTCCATGCATACGATTTAGACAAGATAAAGAATAAAATTACCGTTAGAAATTCAAAAAAAGGAGAGAGCTTTAAAGCCCTAGATAATAAAAATTATACACTTGATAAAGACATGTGCGTGATAGCGGATGATGAAGGAGTACTTGGTTTGGGTGGAATAATCGGAGGCGAAAGGTCAGGCACAGAAATACATACAAAAAATATACTATTAGAGTCAGCATATTTTGATCCCACAATAATTAGGAAAACTGCTAAAAAATTAGATTTGAATAGTGATGCAAAGTTTCGTTTTGAAAGAGGGGTAGATCCTCAATCTGTAACTGCTGGGCTGGACTCAGCTCTAGAACTAATTTTAGAAATTTGTGGAGGGGAAGTTTCTAAATTAGATGTGCAACAGACAAAAAAATTTAAAGATCTTGAGATAAAATTTGACCCTAAAATGGTAACAAACACAGTTGGAACCAACATAAACACTAATGAAATAAAAAAAATCTTATCAAACTTAGGCTTCACTATTAAATCTAAGGGTAAATTCCTCAATGTTAAGGTTCCAAGTTGGAGACCAGATATCTTTGGCGAGATTGATCTAGTAGAGGAAGTTATTAGAATTATTGGATTTGAAAAAATTAAGTCCATCGAACCTGTGAAAAAACGAACTAAACCAACACTTAATTTCTTTCAAAAGCATTTTCATTTAGCTCAAAGATCAGTAGCCTCAAAAGGATATCTTGAAACAATAACATGGTCGTTTACTGACGAAAAAATTAATAACAAATTTAAAGAAAAGTTAGAAAGTGTAAAGATTGTAAATCCAATAAGTTCAGATTTAAATGTATTAAGAAATTCTTTGTATCCAAATCTCATTTTCTATTTGGAAAAAAACTTAAACAGAGGATTTGGTGATCAAGCCCTTTTCGAAATTGGTCCAACTTTTACAGGAAAAAAACCTGGTCAACAAATCACCGTTGTTTGTGGGATTAAAAAGCAATTTATAGATGAAGATGACAATTTAAAGAAAAACGATTTAGTAGATGTTTTTCATATTAAAAAAGATTTAGTTCAATCATTAACAGAGCTTGAGATAAATAAAGAAGATTTTAGAGTTGAGGAAAATACACCTTCTTATTATCACCCGGGTGTTTCAGGATCTATAGTTTCAAAAGATGGAAATCTTGTTCTTGGATATTTTGGTGCCTTGCATCCAAAAATAATTTCAAATACTTTTGGATTTGAAATCTTTTTAGAAAACTTAGTTGAATATAAAGCAAAAAATAAAAAGACTAAAGAAAGTCTAACTTTTTCAGATTATCAGAAGTCAGATAGGGATTTTGCTTTTTTAGTCAATAAAGATACTAGAGCTCAAGATTTAACAGAAGTTATCCAGAATATAGATAAAAATCTAATCAAAGAAATAAAAATTTTCGACGTTTATCAAGGAGAAAACATTCCATCTGATAAAAAATCTATTGCATTAAAAGTGACAATTCAGTCTGATCATAAGACTTTAAATGAAAGTGATCTGACAAATATATCAAAAAAAATAGTTAGCACTGTAGAAGAAAAAACTGGTGCAAAATTAAGATCGTAAA
Organism: uncultured Pelagibacteraceae bacterium; assembly: GCA_902599605.1. Taxonomy (GTDB): domain Bacteria; phylum Pseudomonadota; class Alphaproteobacteria; order Pelagibacterales; family Pelagibacteraceae; genus Pelagibacter. The sequence continues at coordinate 2,243 of CACKFV010000026.1, read as the reverse complement.
TGTCTAATCTCGATAACATAAGAAATTTTGCTATCATCGCTCATATTGATCACGGGAAATCAACAATAGCAGACAGAATAATTCACAAGTGCGGTGGTTTGACAGAAAGAGAGATGAAGGATCAAGTATTAGACTCAATGGATATTGAGAGAGAAAGAGGAATTACAATTAAGGCCCAAACAGTAAAACTAAATTACAAATCAAAAGATGGCAAAGAATACATTCTAAATATCATTGATACACCAGGCCATGTAGATTTTAGCTATGAGGTAAGTCGATCACTTTACGCCTGTGAAGGATCAATATTAATTGTGGATAGTACCCAAGGTGTTGAAGCACAAACACTTGCTAATGTTTATCAGGCTCTAGATATAAATCATGAAATAATACCCGTGTTAAACAAAATTGATTTACCTGCGTCTGATTTAGATAGAACAAAAAAACAGATAGAGGATGTTATCGGTATAGATACTTCCACAGCTGTTCCTTGCTCAGGAAAAACAGGCGAAGGTATAGAAGAAATTTTAGAGCAAATAGTCTCTGCATTGCCACCACCAAAAGGTGAGACTAAAGAACAATTAAAATGTTTGCTTGTTGATAGTTGGTACGATTCTTATTTAGGAGTTATCATTTTAGTAAGAGTAATAGATGGTACGTTAAAAAAAAATATGAAAATTAAAATGATGTCTACCGATCAAGAGTATACAGTCGAAAAAGTAGGTGTTTTTACACCAAAAGCTAGAGATATTAACGAACTTAAATCAGGTGAAATAGGATTTATTATTACAGGAATTAAAAATTTATCAGATACAAAAGTTGGTGACACTATTTGTGATGCTCAAAATCCTCTCAAAAAAGCTTTACCTGGTTTCAAACCAAGTAAACCTGTAGTTTTCTGTGGCTTATTTCCAGTTGATAGTTCTGAGTACCAAAAATTAAAAGATGGTTTAGCAAAATTACAATTGAATGACTCTAGCTTTTCTTATGAAGCAGAATCTTCATCAGCTCTTGGGCTTGGATTTCGTTGTGGTTTTTTAGGTTTACTTCATCTTGAAATAATAACCGAGAGACTTGAAAGAGAATTTGATATCAATTTATTGACCACAACTCCAGGTGTTGTTTACAAAGTTTATTTAAATAATGGGAGCATTCAAGACTTGCAAAATCCATCAAATTTGCCTGATCCAACCTTAATTAAATTTATAGAGGAACCATGGATTAAAGCTACAATTATTACACCTGATCAATACTTGGGTTCTATTATGAAGCTTTGTCAAAACAAAAGAGGTATTCAAAAAAATTTAAATTATTCAGGTAATAGAGCGGTATTAAATTATGAAATACCTTTAAACGAGGTCGTTTTTGATTTTAACGATAGGCTTAAATCTATGACTAGTGGATATGCCAGTTTCGACTACGAAATAATGGGTCATAAGGAAGGCAATTTAGTAAAATTAGGAATATTAGTGAACTCTGAGCCAGTTGATGCCCTTGCAATGATGGTTCACAAAGATTTTGCACAAACAATTGGAAGAGACGTTTGTGAGAAACTAAAAGATCTTATTCCAAGACATAACTTCATGATTCCTGTACAGGCAGCAATAGGTGGTAAAATTATTGCCAGGGAAACAATTAAAGGTTTTAAAAAAGATGTTCTTACAAAAATACATGGTGGTGGGGCACGAGATAGAAAAAGAAAACTTTTAGATAAACAAAAAAAGGGAAAAGCAAGATCAAAACAATTCGGAAGAGTGGAGATACCACAAGAAGCTTTTATTGGTGTGCTTAAAATAAATAAAGAAAATTAAAATGATATATGATTGTTTCTCTTACTGGGATGAGGATTTACTTTTAGATTTAAGACTTAACATTTTAGATAAAATTGTAGATCGTTTTGTAATTGTTGAAGGAGATAAAACTTGGCAAAACAATCCAAAAAAACTTAAGTTTGATGTTAAAAAATTTGAAAAATTTAAAGACAAAATTATTTATATTCCCGTAACAGACTTGCCAGACGGTGAAGATCCATATTTACGCGAGAACCATCAAAGAAATTCAATTTCAAAAGGTATAAAAGATGCAAATGAAGATGATATTATTTTAATTTCAGATTTAGATGAAATTCCATGTCCGAAAGCCATTAAAAATTTTGACCACAAGATGAGATATGCAACTTTCAAGCAAAAACATTTTTATTACAAATTTAATCTGCAAAGTAAAAGCTATCCTTATTGGTATGGTTC
>CACKFV010000025.1 GCA_902599605.1 uncultured Pelagibacteraceae bacterium | reverse complement strand
AATATAGAAGCTCTTAAACCTCCATATAAAGTATAAGCAAGTGTAGACAATAAGACAATTAAAGCAGTTATCCATAGCTTTGTACCTGAAATGTAATTTATTAAAACAGCAACTGCTGTTACTTCAGCACACAAAAAAATGAACATATAAAAAATTGTCATCAATAAAATAAGTTTGAATAAGTTTTTTCCAAATTTCTTACGCATAAATTCAATTAAAGAAGAACCTTTAGGAAATTCTTTTCTAATTTTTTTTCCAAGATAAATTAAAAAAAACATTGGAAAAGCTGTCCCAAGTGAATATCCAATAACAGCTCCTATTCCTCCCCAAGAAGCTGCCGAAGCTGGACCAAATAAAATCCATGCACCAAGTGCTGAGGCTGTTAAGCTTGTTGTTAAAGAAAATAATCCAATATTTCTGTTTGCAGTTAAATAATTATTAAGTCCTTGATGTTTTTTTGAATGATATATACCCAAAAAAACAAACATTAGACCTATTACAATAACAAGCAATAGTGATGAAGTTTGAGTTAAAAAATAAGTTTTATCCAATGTTTTCCCTTTCTGAATTACCGGACAGGTTCTATGGGTATAATCTCAGTCTTTAAAGACACCCCATTTTTTTATTATAGTTGAAAAATAAAATTTCGCTAGTTAAAATAAGTAATGCCGACATATACTGTCATCACATCAAATCTTGAACTAAACGAGAGTAAAAAAAAGTCAATCGCAGAGGGTATAACAAAAATTCACAGCAAAACTACTGGAGCAAATACATATTTTGCACAAGTCATTTTTAATGAAACTAAAAAGAGTAGTCATTTTATGGGGGGCAAAGTTATTAAGGATGAACAAATTTATCTTAATGGCCAAATAAGAGCAGGACGTTCTAAAGAGGTCAAAGACGATCTTATTGATCAATTAAAAAAGTTATTAGCCAAAGAAACCAAATTAGATCAATCAAATGTTTGGGTTTATATTGTCGATTTAGAACCATCCCAAATGGTTGAATATGGTGAGGTACTGCCTGTATCAGGTCAAGAAAAGATATGGTTCGAAAATTTACCAGATAAACTGAAGAAAAAATTAAAATCTTTGGAAAGTTAGTTTAAAAACAAACTAAATGCTCAATATGAATTGGTCTTTTTATCCCGAACTTTTCATTTATCTCATGTTGATGAACATGATGAGAGTGTACAAAAACAGGTAAAATAAAATTTTTGTCAGTTTTTAAAGAGTAAATAAAATTTGTACCTCTAAATTTTTTATCGACTACATCGAATTTTAAATTACTTTTATCGTCATGGTGTAAATCTTCCGGTTGTAATAACAATTTAACTGTAGATCCAATTTCGAAAGGTTTTGAAAAGTTTCCGGTAATGGTTCCTAACTCCTCATTTTCTAAACTTTTAGGACTTGTAACTTTTGCAGGTACCAAAACTCCCCTATTTAAAAATTTTACCACCTCAATTGAATTGGGTATATGATAAACATTATAAGGAGTATCAAATTGTTTTAATTTTTGATCTAATAATATTCCACATGTGTCCGCTAAATAAAAAGCTTCATAGGAATCGTGAGTAACAATAATAGTTGTAATCTTTAAATCTTTAATAATTTTTTTTAGTTTAGTTTGAATTTCTTCCTTAAAATTTTGATCAATATTAGACAATGGTTCATCTAATAAAAGCAAATTAGGTTCAGCACATAAAGATCTTGCTAATGATGCTCTTTGAGCTTCACCTGCACTTATTTGGTGAGGGTATTTATCTAATACATGATCAATATTTAAAAACTTTGTAATTTCTTCAACATTGATTTTTTTGGGACCTGATTTTGGTATTCCTAAAATTATATTTTTATAAATTGAATGATGTGGAAAAAGACTATTTTCTTGAAATGATAAAGCAATTTTTCTTTTTTCTGGTTCTAAATGTAAATTAGTTGACGAGATAATTTTATCCTTTAAAATAATTTCTCCATTTTCCAATTTTTCTAAACCAGCAATCGTTCTAAGTATTGTAGTTTTACCGATTCCAGATGGTCCTAACAAACAGACAATATCTCCTTCATTTTTAATCTCGATTGATAAATTCTTAATCTTATCTTTGCCACCGGCTTTAAAAGTTGCGTTTTTAATTTCAAAAAAATTATTCATCATCATCTCTTAAGATATATTTTGAACTAAGTAAAATAAAGAAACTTGCAATTAAAATCAAAAATAAAGATGGTGCAGCTGCTGCTTCTAAGAGGTCTTCAGATGCATAAATGTATGCAGTTGTTGCGAAAGTCTCAAAATTAAAGGGTCTCAATATTAAAGTAATTGGAAGCTCTCTTATTATTTCTAATGAAATTAGAATCCCGACGAACAAAATTGAATTTTTAAGATACGGAACATGAATTTTTGCAAAGGTTTTTAGTTTCGAGTAACCAAGCAAATAAGCATTTTCATCAACGGAAATATTTATTTTTTCATACCCTGATTTTATTCCGTTACACGCTAACGAATAAAATCTTATAAAATAAACAATTATTAGTCCTAAAATAGAACCAAAGAAAATTTTCTTCACTGACGTAAAACCCATCGTTTTTACTATGCTATTATCAAACCATGCTACAAAAGTGATGAAAGCAACTGCTAAAATAACGCCAGGTATTGCATACCCAGAAATAGATAAAGTTGTTAAACTATTTAAAAATTTACTCTTAGAAACTCTATTTCCATAATTTGAGACGAAAGACAGGATTATCAGAACAAAAAACGATAAAAAGACCAAATATAGCGTATTCCATAAAAGTTCGTAAACTTTTAAGTCAAACAAATTTTCTGAAAACTTAAATGTCCAGTAAAACATCTGGCTTAAAGGAAATAAAAAACTCATGAAAAAAATCAAAAAGCAGAAAGTAAATGCGAGTATTGCCTTGCCTCTTGGAAGATCCTGTTTTTCCTTCTTATTAAAACCACCCTTCATATTGAAGTGGTATTTAGCTTTTTTTCTTGAGAGATTTTCTAAGAAAAAAAGAGCGAAGATGAATAATAGTAAAAAAAATGAAATTTGATTTGCGAATGCAAGGTCATCAAAAGTTATCCATGAATTATAAATACCTGTAGTCAAAGTATTTATTGAAAAAAAATCCACAGCTCCAAATTCTGCTAAAGTTTCCATTGCGACCAATGATAAACCTGCGATAATTGCTGGTCTGGCTGAAGGTAAAATTATTTTTAAAAGTACTTTTGATTTTGAAAAACCTAAGTTTCTTCCTAAATCTATAAGATTTTGTGACTGATATAAAAAGGAAGCTCTTGTTAAAATATAAACATAAGCGAATAAAGAAAATGATATTGAAAATATTGCTCCAACCATTCCGTCAAATTTTGGTATAAAACTGTTATAATTTGCATCGCCAAAAATATTTTTTAATATTGTGTAAGCTGTTCCATAGTTTTCAAAAAAAGCTGTTAAAGAATATGCATATATATATGGTGGAACCGCAAAGGATAGTATTAAAGTCCATTTAAAAAAATTACTTCCAGGAAAATTAAAAAATGAAACTAAGTAAGCAGTCCCAGTTCCCATTAAAAAAGTTAAAATTAAAACACCAAATAATAAAAGCACTGAATTAAATATATATTCTAATAGAAAAGTATCTTTTAATATTTTGTAATAATTACTTGTTTCTTCAAAAAAACTCACTGAAACAGTTAAGATAGGTATAATTACAACAAATGAGATTAAGAACGAGCTAAGAGACCAAACATTAAATTTATTCATATTATAATCCGCCTTATAATCATGAAAATAAATATGCCCGTAGCAAGGAGATCTTAATTACGGGCATATCTTCAAAGAATTATCTAAAAATCAAAAACCTTTAGGATGTGCGGAACCTCCTGTTCATTGATATCAGATAAATTTCTTTTATTTATTCTTTGATTGATTTTTTTACACTCTGAGAAACACGGAGAGCATCCCTCAGAAGATTTATTTAAATCAATTTCAGAAATAAATTCTTTTTTATCTTTCATGTTATTTCCAACCAGCAGCTGTCATTACTTCTAATGCATCAGCTTGTTTAGCACCATAACTAGAAACTTTTGTTTTAAGATCTTGTTTAAAATCTAAACCAATATTGTTAACTACTAATGGATTTGCCGACACGCCACCAATCATTGGGAATTCAAATGTATTATTAACAAAATGTTCTTGGGACTCTGGTGTTAATAAAAATTCCACAAGTTTAATTGCATTATCTTTGTTTGGAGCACCTTTAACTAATGCAGCACAGCTTATGTTCATGTGCGTTCCTCTATCATTTTGATTAGGGAAAAACGCTTTAACTTTTTTTGCTGCTGCTTGTTGTTCAGCACCTTTTTTCCCAGACAACATCAAAGCTAAATAATAAGTGTTAGCTACAGCTATATCTGCTTCACCTGCTGCAACTGCCATTATTTGTGCTCTGTCATTTCCTTTTGGTGTTCTGGCCATGTTAGATACAACTCCTTTAGCCCATTCAGCTGTTGCTGCTTTTCCATTGTTTTTAACCAATGAGGCTACTAAAGATTTATTGTATATGTTGCTTGATTTTCTAATTACTAATCTACCTTTCCATTTCGGATCAGCTAAACTTTCATAAGTTAAACCAGCTAGCTCTGCACCACTTACTCTCTCTGGAGCGTAGTAAACTATTCTTGCTCTTTTAGCGATACCAGTCCAGTGCGAAGTTCTGAAGTTTGAAGGCACTGCCGCTTTAATTGCTGCAGAGGTTAAACCACCTTGTGTCATTCCTTTTGCCTTAAATACTCCACATCTTCCAGCGTCAGCAGTAATATAAAGATCAGCAGATGAGTCTGCTCCCTCTTCGATCATTCTTTTTTCTAAAGCACCTGCCTTGCCGTTGATTAAATTTACTTTGATACCAGTTTTAGCTGTGAACTTATTGTAAAGTTCAGCGTCTGCTTTGTAGTGTCTTGCATTAAAAATATTAACTTCCGCAGCAGTTGTAAAACCAGCGATTAAAGTAAATAGTATTGTTAGTATACTTACTTTTTTCATTGTTATTTCCTTCCTCCGCACTATTGATAATGAGAATTATTCTCATTGATAATGATTATCAATCGCATATAATGACGCAGGGGTCAAGGAAATATTAAAATTTCCACTCTGATATTTTGCTGTACAGAAAGTTTCTGAAAGCTTGAACTCTAGCTACATTTTTTAATGATTGAGGGTACACAAAGTGTGCCTCGGTTATAGGTCCTTCAATTTTAGGCAATATCTTTACAATATTTGGTTGGTTGACTGTTATATAATCTGGCAAAGCGGCTAAACCAACTCCACTTTGAACCGCTAAAAGTAAGCCATAAACACTATTAACTTTCATAACTGTTTTTCTTTTTTTTGCTCCATCTTTCAATCCAAGTTTAAGAGCCCAATCTGGATTAAATACAGGTGATGGAGCTCCTCTTCCAAAGGAAATAAATTTGTGGTTATTTAGATCATTAACACTCTTTGGATACCCATTTTTTTCAAGATATTTTGGTGAACCATAAATATGGTAATTAATATCAATTAGTTTTTTTTGAATATAATTTAATTGTTTAGGTCTACGCATAAAAATTCCTATATCAGCTTGTCTAGTACTCAAATCTAATTCTTTATCGTCGAAAATTAGCTCTACCTCAATTTCAGGGTTTAGCTGCATAAATTCTTGAATTCTTGGTGTTAGCCAAGTTGTACCAAAACTTACAACTGTAGTTACAGTCAGTTTTCCAGATGGTTTATTTTTCTTGTCTCCAAGGGAGGTTTCTACCTCTTTCAACTTACTTATTACTTCATGAGCTGTTTTAAAAACATATTCGCCATTTTCTGTTAAAGTCAATCCCCTAGCATGTCTTTCAAATAATTTTACATTTAAATCTTCTTCAAGTGACTGAATTTGGCGGCTTATTGCAGATTGGCTTAAGTTTAAATTGACTGTGGCGCTGGTAAAACTTCCAGCTTCCGCAACTGCATGGAAAATTTTAAGTTTATCCCAATCCATTATTTATTAAGATTTATTATATATCTCCCCGAGGTTTTGCCTTCAAGCATCTTTGGATATTCTTCCAAGAGTTGGTTTAAATTTATTTCTTTGATTGATTTATCTAACAAATCAAAATTAACAAGCTTATGCATTTCACCCCACAAGAAGTTTCTTCTTTTAATTGATACACTTACAGAGTCTATTCCCCAAAGTTTTACACCTCTTATGATAAATGGCATTACAGTTGTATTCAATTTAATACTTGAAGCATTACCGCAAGCAGCAACAATACCGCTAGGCTTAATATGTGAAAGAATATTTGATAAAATATTTCCTCCAACTGTATCTACTGCCCCATCATATAATCCTTTATCTAAAGGTCTTGCATCTTTATCTAAGTCACCTGATTTTATTATATTTTTTGCGCCTAAAGATTTCAAATATTCCTCGTTCGGTTTCGTAGTTGCTGCAGTTACATTGCAACCAAGTTTACTTAAAATCATAACCGCAATACTTCCAACTCCACCTGAGGCACCAGTTACAATTACATCATTTACTTTTTCGCCTAATAATAAAACTTCTCTAGTTTGTTTTGTGGTAAAAGCACACTGAATCGCAGTTAAGCCAGCTGTACCTAACATCATAGCTTGTCGAGATGTTATTTCTTTCGGTTTTTTTACTAAAAAGTTTGAATCAACTTTTGCATATTGAGAATAGCCGCCATAAA
>CACKFV010000024.1 GCA_902599605.1 uncultured Pelagibacteraceae bacterium | reverse complement strand
TTTTAATATTTTTTCACTTTCTAAAGCTTTTTCTGTAATATATTTTTCATCTTCGGTGTTTAAATCAAACCACTCATAACCCATAGGGTTTATAGAACATTTTTTAGGTCCATTTGGACAAATAAAAAGAGTATTTGGTATAAATCTCTTCCAATTAATTGTGAGTGCAGCTATATCATTACCGTCCCCACCATAACCATGTAATAAAATTACTGCATTATTGATCTTTTCGCTCACTGGCTTTATCATTTTAGCATCTAGACAAAATGTCATTTAATAAAAAATTTTAATTTTTTTTCTTTAAATATGTAATACATATAATTTATGATTTCAGAAATATTTGTCAAAGTAAGTGCAGTAATACTTTTGGTCTCTGTGGCGGTTGTATTAATATTAGGTATTGGCACTCTTTTTAAAGGTGGTGATACTAGCAAGAAATACTCCAATAAACTTATGCAGCTTAGGGTTCTGTTGCAGTTTGTAGCCATAATAGTCCTAGTTTGTTTAGCGTATTTTTTTAAAGATTAATCATATTCTAAAAGCCAATTCACAAATTTAGGATCTTCAAAATCTATAGAACCTATAACTTTTGCAAATTCATAACCATCTTTATTGATCAAAATTGATGTTGGAATACCTCTTAAAGAAAATTTCTTGGCTAGTTTTACATCAGAGTCATAAAATATTTCAAAAGCATCAATATTTACATCTGAAAAAAACTTTCTGATCGAATTTTTGTCCTCCTGACCAATATTAATTGGTAAAATTTTAAGATTTTTAAATTTTGAATTGTTTTGAAGATTTTGCAGAGATGGCATTTCTTCTTTACATGGTTCGCACCAAGTAGCCCAAAAATTCAGAATTAGCAATTTGTTTTCATATTTAGATAATGAAACATTCTTATCTATTTCATTTTTAAATGATATTTCGCTAATTTTTTTTTTATCCTTATAAATAACTAAATTTTTTAAACTATTTAATTCTTTTGAATCAACTATATTTGGGATAAATAATACCGCTAATAAGATAAAGAACTTTAAAGTTAATAATTTCATATAAAGTAGTATAGTTACATATCATGAGTCAAAATAAAAACAATAATACAGTTTGGAACACTAGAATTAAAAAAAAGACTTCAAACATTTTTAAAAAAGTTGGATCTTCTATTGAGGTAGATAAAAGGTTGTACAAAGAAGATATATTAGCATCCGTTTCACATGCTGAAATGTTATACAAGCAAAAGATTATAACTATCAAGATTAAGGATAAAATTTTATGGGGATTGAAAAGAATCCAAAATGAAATTGAGAAAAAAAACTTCAAATTTGACGAAAATTTAGAAGACATTCATATGAATATAGAGAATAGACTTTTTGAACTTATTGGTAATGATGCTGGTTATTTACATTCAGCACGATCTAGAAACGATCAAGTAGTTACAGATTTAAAACTATGGTTAAAAAAATCAACAGTAGAAATTGATGGTTTATTATTAAAGCTAATAAAATCTTTGATCAAAATTTCAGAGAAAAATATATTTTCTATAATGCCAGGTTTTACTCATCTTAAAAATGCTCAACCAATTTCTTTAGCACATTATTTTTTATCAAACGTTGAAATGTTCAAAAGAGATAGATTTAGATTTTCTTCTAATATGAAAAGTTTGAACCAAAATCCTTTGGGAGCTAGTGCTTTTTCTGGAACATCTTTTAATATTGATAGATGGTATACCACAAAAAAACTAAAATTTGAGGAACCAACAAATAACTCTTTAGATACAGTTTCTGACAGAGATTTCGTTTTAGATTTTTTGTACAGTTCATCTATATGCTCAATGCATATATCAAGAATTGCAGAAGAGTTAATAATTTGGAATTCAGACCAATTTAAATTCATTAGCTTAAAAGATAATATTGTAACAGGCTCATCGATAATGCCACAAAAAAAGAATCCTGATACTTTGGAGTTTTTAAGAGGAAAAACTGGATCAATTTTTGGAAATCTTTTTTCGATGTTAACAATTGTTAAAGGTTTACCAATATCTTATTTTAAAGACTTACAAGATGATAAAGATCTGGTTTTCAGATCTTTTGATAATTTGAAAAATTGTTTAATAATTTTTGATGAAGTAATAAATGGAGTAATTGTTAACAAGAAAGTGATGTTAGATGCTGCTAAAATAGGATTTACAACAGCAACCGATTTTGCTGATGCATTGGTTAAAAACATGAATTTTTCTTTTAGGGAAGCCTATTTGTTAACGGCAAAAGTTGTGAATTTTGCTGAAAAGAAAAATTTAGCTTTAAATGAAATTGGACATGAAGATTTAAAGAGGATTGTTCCAAAAATAAGTCCCGAAGTGATGAAAAATCTAGATTTAAGAAACTCTGTAAATTCAAAAAAATCATATGGTGGAACTTCTTTTGAAAACATAAAGAAAATGATAAGAAAACATAAAAAGGAGATAAAATGAAAAATATTTTAATTATTGTCGTTTTAAGTTTTTTATTAATTTCCTGTGGAAAAAAGGCGGATCCTGAATACAAAGGTTCAATTGGAACAAATAGTTTAATTCAAACATCGTAATGAATTATAAAAATAGTAAATTTTATGTTGAGAATATTTCTATAGGGAAATTATCTCGATCATTTCAAACACCTTTTTACTGTTATTCAAAATCAAGGCTAAATCAAAATATAAAAACTTTTAATAAAAACTTTGAAAAAACAAAACCATTAATATGTTTTTCTGTAAAATCTAATTCGAATTCAAAATTATTAAAGATAATAAAAGACAACGGATTGGGCGCTGATGTTGTCTCAATAGGCGAGCTCCAAAAAGTTTTAAAAGTAGGTTTTAAACCAAATAAAATTGTGTTTTCAGGAGTTGGAAAAACTACAAGTGAACTAGATTTTGCGATTAAAAAGAAAATTTTATTGATAAACGTTGAATCTGAGAGTGAACTAAAAAATATTATCAATTTATCTAAAAATAAAAAAACTGTAGTCAATGTAGGAATAAGATTAAACCCAAATGTTAACGCTCAAACTATAGGAAAAATTTCAACTGGCAGAATGCAAGATAAATTTGGATTAAATTTTAAAGATGCAATCAAAATTGTTGATAAATATAAAAATTCAGACTCAATTAGATTTAAATGTTTAAGTGTTCACATTGGTAGCCAAATTTTAAGTAATGTGCCTTATCAAAAAATGATACGCGTTGTAAATAATTTTCTAGAAAAAGTTTCAGTAAATTTTGAATACGTAGATTTTGGTGGAGGGATGGGTATTGACTATAGTTCAAACAAAAAAACTTTTGACTTTAAAAAGCTTGCTTTGGAAATTCATAAATTTTCAAAAAGGAATGAATGTAGAATTATTCTTGAACCAGGAAGATCTATAATAGGGGATACTGCTGTACTTATTTCTAAGGTTATCTATATAAAAGAAAGTCCAACCAAAGATTTTATTATTTTAGATGCTGGCATGAACGATCTAATTAGGCCAGCTTTATACAATGCAAAACACATGATTATACCTGCAATTAAATCAAGTAAAAAAAGTAAAAAAGAATATGATTTTGTTGGTCCAATTTGTGAAACTTCAGATAGGTTTTTGAAAATGAAAAAATTTCAAAAGTTAAATGAGGGGGAGATTGTTATTCTAAAAGATGTAGGAGCATATGGTTATGTATTGTCATCAAATTACAATGTACGACCAATGCCAAAAGAAATTTTAGTTGATAAATCAAAAATTCAAATCATTAGTAAAAGGCAGTCCATTAAAGATCTTATTTAAATGATAAGAAATATAATATTTTTCCTTTTTTTTTATCTAGGGATTATTTCAATTTCAATTTTATTTATTCCGACACTTTTATTTTCAAAAAAAGGGGTTCAGTTTGGAGGTCGTTTAATGGGTACTTGGACTGGCATTTGTCTTAAACTTTTTTTAGATGTTAATATCACAGTTAAAGGTTTAGAAAACATCCCTAGAGAAAAAAAATACTTTGTTGTTTGCTCTCATCAATCTATGTTTGAAACATTCTATTTACAAACAATTTTTGAATCATCGGTGTTTATTCTTAAAAAAGAACTGATGAAAATTCCTTTGTTTGGTTCTTACCTTAAAAAGATGGGATGTATATCTATTGATAGGAATAAAATCTCTAAGGAAAATTTAGGTTTCACAGGATTAGTTGAAAAAGTTTTAAATGACAAAAGAAACACACTTATAATTTTTCCACAAGGTACAAGGAAAGATTATAAAGACAGGTCAAAGTTTAAAAAGGGATTTGCAAGAATTTACAATGACTTTCAAATAAATTGCCTTCCAATTGCGATTAATTCAGGAAAAACATGGCCTAAGTCGTCTTTTTTAAAGTGTAAACAAAATATAACAGTCTCTATATTAAAACCCTTGGAACCCGGTAAAGAAGTTGAAAAGTTCTCTGTGGAAGTTGAAAATTTAATTTATAAAGAACTAGATTTAATAAATTAAATTTAACCTTTCATGGGCATTATCACAAAAATACTATCAAAATCACTTGGATCTTTTATCAATGCTGGCGATGCAGTATCATTAAAAAAAATTTCTATTTTTTCACCTTCTAGCTCACTAGCAACATCTATCAAATATTTAGAGTTGAAAGTTATATTTAAGTCATGCTCAAATTTAACAGAAACACTTTCATTTCCATCGCCACTATGGGTATTGTTGACTGATAGATCAAGTTTATCTTTTGATAATTTAATTTTTACTCCATCTTTTTTGTCTGTAGAAACAGACGCAACTCTATCTACACTGCTTTTAAATAATTCTAAATCTGCTTCCATTTTTTTCTTATTATTTTTTGGAACAACTTGAGCATAATTAGGGAATTTTCCATCTATTACTTTTGAAATAAGAACACTGTTGTCCATGGTAATTTTAATTTTTGTTTTTGAATTTGAGACTTTGATTTTTCCTCGATTATTTTCAAGTATTGAGCAAAGTTGAAAAATTGTTTTTTTTGGTAATATTATTGGTTCAAAATTGATAGGTTTCTCAAGTCTCATTTTCGATATGGACATTCTGTGAGAGTCTGTTGAAACAGCAGTCAAAAAGTTTTTATCATCCCCACTAGTAAAATGTAAAAAAATACCACTTAAATAATGTCGAGTTTCATCATTTGAAATTGAAAACTTACATTTATTTAACAGCTTTAAAAAACTTTGCGAGTCTAAGCTAATTTCTTCAGCCTCAAAATCTTCTTCCATTAATGGAAATTCCTGAGGATCAATACAATTAAGCTTAAATTTAGATTTTTCAGACTCTAATTGCATCTTATTTTCTGATAGACTTTCCACGTTAATTTTTTTTCCTGAACTGAATTTTCTGGCGATATCATACATTATGAGAGAATTTGTAGTTGTTTTTCCTTCTTTTTGAATTTCAACACTTTGAATTCGATGAACAAAAATCATATCTAGATCCGTTGCGGTTACAATTAATTCTTTTCCACTAGCCTCTAAAAGAACATTAGATAAAATTGGTAGTGTACTTCTTCTTTCAATTACATTTTGACAGAAACCTAATGACTCTTGGAGATCTTTTTGATTTACACTAAACTTCATTTTCTGATTTATACATTATCTGGTTTTTAAGATAGTTTATTCCGTTGTTTATTTCACTATTTTCTATCTTTAATTTTTCAATAGTTTTCACAGAATGAATAATTGTTGTGTGATCTCTATTTGAGAATTCTCTGCCTATTTCTGGTAAAGATTTTGATGTGAGTATTTTTGACAAGTAAATTGCTACCTGTCTAGGTCTTACTAAATATCTTGATCTTCTTGAAGAAAGCATTTCATTTTTACTAATTTTGAAATATTTGCAAACTAACGTTTGAATATTATCTATAGAGACTTTGGCTTCGTTTATGTTTAGTAGGTCTTTAAGTATAATTTTAGTTTCTGAAATATTTGGAACTCTTTCATATATCCTTGCAAATGATGCGATTCTATTCAAGGCACCAACCAACTCCCTGATACTGCTTCTAATTTCATAACTAATAAATTTAAGTATTTCCTCCGATATATTAATCTTTTCATTATAGTATAAATTAAGCTCATTAGTTTTTTCTTTGAGAATCTTATATCTCAATTCATATTCAGGATTTTGAATATCAACCACCAATCCTCCTGAAAATCTAGATTTAATTCTCTCTTGTATTCTTTTTAACTTATTTGGTGGTCTATCTGCTGAAACAACTATTTGTGACCCTTTTTCGAGCAATGCGTTAAACGTATGAAAAAACTCTTCCTGCATAGCCTCTTTTCCATCCATAAATTGAATATCGTCTATAATTAAAACGTTGGTGTTTCTAAAATTATCTTTAAATTTAACCATTTCGTTACTTTTTATAGATTTAACAAATTGGTACATAAATCTTTCTGCTGAGATAAATGTGACTTTGTTTTCAGGTTTAAGCTTTAAACCAATAGCATTTAACAAATGAGTTTTTCCCATACCTACACCTCCGTACAAATACAAAGGATTATAATGAGATATATTCTCTGACACTTTTTTTGATGCTTCAAAAGCTAGTTTATTACTTGTTCCGATGATGAAGTTATCAAATGATTTATTTTGATCAATTCTGTTATACTGTAGAAAACTGTCTTTTAAGAACGAGATATTGTCATCTTTTTTAATGATATTACTTACTGCTTCACCTGTTACATGCTCTTTATCCTCAATTCTAAATTCTATTCTAGAAATTTCTTTAATTTGTTTTTTTACAATTTTTAAAATTTCATCTAAATACCTAGACACAATCCAATCTCTAAGAAATCTTGTTGCTACTGAAACAACTAGGTAATTGCTTTGTTGTTCTTCAAAATATATTTTTTTAAGCCAGCTCTCATAAATTTCTGAACCAAAT
>CACKFV010000023.1 GCA_902599605.1 uncultured Pelagibacteraceae bacterium | reverse complement strand
AAAATTTGATAATGATTTTCAAATTGCAAGCTTTTTGGATCCAAAAAAAAATATATTTATCTTTTTAAGTTCTAGAAAAGTATATAAATCAAAAGAAAATATTAAAGAGAATGATAGGTTAAACCCACTATCGAATTACTCAAAAAATAAACTAATAACTGAAAATCTTTTAAAAAAAAGGTTGAAGTCTAACTTATTGATATTGAGAATATCAAATATAATAGGTTTAAAATTAAAGATTAGAAAAAATCTTCATCAAACTTTTGTTGATCTGTTTTACGAAAAAGCAAAAAAAGGTTTTATTTATGATAATGCAAAAAGATTTAAAGACTTTTTATCTGTTAAAAAATTTGGACAAATATTAGAAATGATGATTAAAAAAGATTTAAGAGGTACTTACAATGTATCGATTGGTAAAAAAGTATATTTAAATCAGATTGTAAGTTGGCTTAATAAGTATAACAGAAAACCTATTAAAGTTGTAAAATTTAAATTTACAAGAAATCAAGATTTCTACCTTAATAATAAAAAGTTGATGTCAAAAATTAAGATTAAAAATGAATTATATGAATTAAAAAAGGAATGTTTTAATTTAAGTAAAAAAATGTTTAATTAAAACTAAGAGGTAAGCCTTCTGGTGATCCTATTATTTTTCCGTTTAACATTTTAATTTTACCATTGACTATTGTTGCGATAGGCGATCCTTTGAAACTATGGTCGTGAAAGGGCGACCATCCACATTTGCTCTGAATATCTTCATTTTTAATTTTTATAGATTTGTTTAAATCTACAATTGTTATATCTGCATCATAATTTTCTTTTAAATAACCTTTATTTTTAATTCCAAATATTTTAACAGGGTTTTCACATATTAAATTAATTAATTGTTCTAATTTTAATCTATTATTGTTTACATGATCTAACATTACAGGAAGAAGAGTTTGAACCCCTGGCATTCCTGACGGAGAATTGGGATATTTCTTATCTTTATTAGTTTTTAAATGAGGAGCATGATCTGAACCAATAGTGTCATTATAATTATTTCTTACCGCATACCAGAGACGATCGTAATGTGACTTATCTCTAATAGGTGGGTTCATTTGTGCATAAGTTCCAAGATTGTTATAACAATCTGGAGAATAAATAGTTAAATGTTGAGGTGTAATTTCAAAAGTAATTAATCCTTTATTTTGCGAGAGAAAATCAACTTCCTCTTTTGTTGTTATGTGAAGTATATGAGCTCTTTTGTTTAGTCTTTTTGCAATTTTTACAATTCTTCGTGTAGAAGACATTGCGACTTCTTCATTTCTCCAAATAGGGTGACTTAATACGTTGCCTTGCTTTATTAATTTTTTTCTAATTTTTAATATTTCCTCGTCCTCTGAATGTACTGCGACTACTTTAGACGCATGTTCAAAAACTTTTTCTATATCTTTCTCTTTATCAACTAATAAATTCCCCGTTGAAGATCCTGCAAAAAGTTTTATTCCACAACATCCCTTTAAATCTTTAAGTTTTTCTAATGTTGAATAATTTTCAGCTGTTGCACCAAAATAAAATGCATGATTGCAGAACATTCCTTTCCCTAATTGAATTTTTTTGTCAAACTCTTCAAAATTTGTTGTAGGTGGATTGGTATTTGGCATTTCAAAAACTGAAGTTATTCCGCCCATGATAGCCGCTTTACTTCCTGAGTTTAAATCCTCAGCATCAGTAGATCCTGGCTCTCTAAAATGAACTTGAGTGTCAATACAACCAGGCAAAACAGTCAATCCTTTTGCATCAAATATCTCTTTGGATTTATCTTTCAAGTCTCCAATCTCAACAATTTTGTTATTAGATATTCCAATATCTTTTTTCTCAAGATTACCGTTAATATAACATTCACCGTTTTTAATGATCAGATCTAACATTGTTTTAAAAGTAGATATATTATATTTATATATTAATCAATTATGAATACAGAAAAAGTTTATATTTTAGAGGACAGGGGTATTTTGTATGTCAATGGGCCAGACTCTGAAAAATTTTTACAAAATCTTATCTCAAATGACATTGAAAAAGTAAATGAAAATAAAAGTTGTTTTGCCTCTTTGCTTTCTCCTCAGGGAAAGTTTTTATTTGATTTTATAGTAGTCAAACATAAAGACGGCTACTTATTAGATTGTGAAAAGAAAATAATTGATCAGTTATATAAAAAATTAGTTATATATAAACTTAAATCAAAGGTAGGCATCTTAAATCTTAGCAATGAATTTGTGATAGCCGCTTTTAACCATGAAAAATTCTTATCTATAGAAGGTGCAAAAGATGAGTTGGGGTATACTACTAAATATAATGAGGACCATGTTCTTCTTGATCCAAGAAATAAAAAATTGGGGGGGGCGAATCATTGCTAATCTTGAAAAGCTATACATGTCACTAAAAAAAATGAAACTTAAATCTTCTAACATAGATGAATACTACAAATTAAGCTTTGAGCTAGGTATACCTCAAAGTAACATGGACCAGTTACAAGAAAAATTATTTGGAATAGAGTGCAATTTTGTGGAACTTAATGCAATTGATTTTAAGAAAGGCTGTTATGTTGGTCAAGAAAATACTTCACGTATTAAAAATAAAGATAAATTAAATAAAAGATTATTGCCGCTTCAAGTAAAAAAAGGCTCAATAAATAATAATGACCCAATTACTTCTAATAATGTAGAAATTGGTAAAGTTTTGATAGCAAATAAATTTAGTTTTGCTCTAATCAAATTTAAAGATAAGGAGTTTGAATATAATAAAGAATTTAAGTGTGGAGAAGCAAATATCGAAATATTAAAACCTAACTGGCTGAATTAGTGAAAAATAGGAAAATAATAAATCCATCCAAATTAAAATTTACTCCATTTAACAGTTATGGAAAACCAATTTCAGGTATGAGTTGGCATAAAATTTCTTATAATCAAAATACTGGTGTTGGAAGTTACATACTAAAAATGGCTCCCGGTACTAGAAGTCTAAAACATAAACACCAAAACTATGAGGAATTTTTTGTTTTGGATGGAGAACTAACGGATGAAGATAATACAACTTTTAATAAAGGTGATTTTATCTCCTATAAGCCAGGTTCAAAACATTCATCTTTTTCTAAAAAAGGTTGTTTATTATTAGTGTTTTTAAGAAAAAAAAACAAAGCTATCTAAATGGTGCGGCCAGAGAGATTTGAACTCTCATGGACTAGGTCCACACGGCCCTCAACCGTGCCTGTCTACCAATTTCAGCATGGCCGCCTTATGCGTCACATTAATTGAATGACAACTATCTTTCAAGTTGATACATTTATAATATGGAATTTACTCCCGAAATAAAAAAAGCAACTCAGCCAATTTATCAAAAAATTTCTAAGACTATTCCTGAGATTGAATGGTCCACTCATGCTCCTTATATTTATGAAATAAACAAACTTAAGAAAGAGAAGAACGCTGTAATTCTTGCTCATAATTATCAGACACCAGAAATATATCATGGGATATCAGATTTTTCCGCAGACTCTCTTGCTTTAGCTGTAGAGGCTGCAAAAACAAAAGCCGACATAATTGTAATGTGTGGTGTACACTTTATGGCCGAGACTGCAAAACTTATGAGCCCTAATAAAAAAGTATTGTTGCCAGATATGAGAGCAGGTTGTTCTTTATCATCATCAATAACAGGCGAGGACGTAAGAAAGCTAAAAAAACAAAATCCAGGAGTTCCAGTTGTTTCATATGTAAACACATCAGCAGATGTAAAAGCAGAAACTGATGTTTGTTGTACCTCAGCAAATGCAGTTAAAATTGTAAATTCATTAGGCGCCAAAAAAGTGATTTTCTTACCAGATGATTATCTTGCTAAATACGTGGCTTCACAAACAGATGTTGAAATTATCTCATGGAAGGGAACTTGTGAAGTACATGAAAAGTTTAATGATACAGAAATAAATGAAATAAGAAAAAATAATCCTGGAATAAAAGTTATTGCTCATCCTGAGTGTCCACCAGATGTTATAAATGCAAGTGATTTCACAGGGTCAACAAGTGGAATGATAAAATATGTAAAAGACAATCAACCGGAAAAAGTTATGATGGTAACGGAATGTTCTATGAGTGATAATGTTCAAGTAGATAACCCAAATGTAAAGTTTATAAGACCATGTAACCTTTGCCCACACATGAAAAGAATTACTCTTCCTAAAATTTTGGATTGTTTAAAAAATGAAACAAATGAAATCATAATGTCTGATGAAACAATCGAGAAAGCTAGAAAGTCTGTAGAGAGAATGGCTGAAATAGGCAGATAGTATCTGTGTCAAAAATAATTTTAAGTAAAAGTTTCATAAATAATTCTGTCAAGCTTGCACTAAACGAGGATTTGTATCCAGCTGGAGATATTACATCAAATCTTATAAAGAAAAGTAGTACCAAAAAATTTAAGATAATTGCAAATCAGAATGGAATAATTGGTGGAATAGAATTTGCTAAAAGCACATTCAAAATTTTGGATAACAAGATCCAATTTCATATTAAAAAAAAGGATGGTTCTCAAGTTAAAAAGGGCCAAATTATTGCTATAGTCAAAGGTGATTCAAAAAATATTTTGATTTGTGAAAGGGTAGCACTCAATTTTCTTTCTCACATATCAGGCATAGCTAGTTATACTTATAAATTTGTTAAAAATGCTAAAGGCAAAAGTAAGATTTGCTGTACTCGTAAAACAATTCCAAACTTAAGAGTAATACAAAAGTATGCTGTCAAATTGGGTGGTGGTACTAATCATAGATTCAATCTTAGTGATGAGTTTTTAATTAAAGATAATCATATCGCGAGTTCAAATTTAAAATTTTTAGTTCAAAAAGCAATTAAGATTAAAAAAGGACGAAAAATAACAGTTGAAGTTGATAATTTAAAACAACTAAAATCAATTTTGGGACTTAAATTTAATACTGTGCTTTTTGATAATATGAATATCAAGAGTTTAAAAGAAGGCGTAAAACTTGCAAAAAAATATTATGTAACTGAGGCATCTGGAAATATTACTCTTAAAAATGTTAAATCGGTTTCAAAAACAGGCGTTGATCGAATTTCAGTTGGTAGTATTACACATAGCGCTCCAGCTATGGATTTCAAACTGGAAGTTTAAATTTTTTTATTTTTTAATTTCAGCTTGAGCAGCTGCTAGACGTGCAACAGGAACTCTGTAAGGTGAACAAGAGACGTAATTCAATCCAGTTTTTGAACAAAAATTTATACTTTCTGGATCTCCACCATGTTCTCCACAAATTCCAAGTTTAATTTTCTTATTTTGTTTTCTACCTTTTAACGTAGCTATTTCGATTAAATCCCCTACACCTTCATCTATGGAAACAAAAGGATCAATGTCAAATATCTTATTTTCAATATAATCATTTAAAAATTTTCCACTGTCATCTCTGCTTATACCAAAAGTTGTCTGGGTTAGGTCGTTAGTTCCAAAACTAAAGAATTCAGCATGTTTTGCAATATCTTTTGCTTTAATTGCTGCTCTTGGCAGTTCAATCATGGTTCCTACTAAGAAACTTATTTTAGTATTATTTTCATCTTGAACTTTTTTAGCAACTCTAATTACTAGATCTTTCATTATTTTGATTTCAGCCTCAGTTGATACGAGAGGTATCATAATTTCTGGCATTGTAGATTTGAGTTTCTTCTTTTTACATTCAACTAACGCTTCAAAAATTGCTCTGCATTGCATTTCGTAAATTTCCGGAAAAGAAATACCCAATCTACATCCTCTGTGTCCGAGCATTGGATTATGTTCATGCAATTCCTCTGTTCTTGATTTTATTTCATTAGCGTTTAAACCTGTTACTGAACTTAGGTCGCTAATTTCTTTATCATTTTTGGGTAAAAATTCATGTAAAGGTGGATCAAGTAATCTAACTGTTACTGGAAGACCACTCATTATTTCAAAAATTTGTATAAAGTCATTTTTTTGATGAGGTAATAATTTTGCTAAAGCCTTATTTCTGTCTTCAATAGTTTTTGACAAAATCATTTCTCTTACAGATAAAATTCTATCCTCGTCAAAAAACATATGCTCAGTCCTACAAAGACCAATGCCCTCAGCTCCAAATTCTCTTGCCGTTTTTGTATCAAGAGGGGTCTCAGAATTTGTTCTTACTTTTAATTTTCTGTAACTATCAGCCCAACTCATTAATTTTGAAAAATCACCTGAGATCTCTGGCTTTAAAGTTGGAACTTTATCTAAGATTACCCTACCTGTAGATCCGTCAATTGTAATTACATCTCCTTCTCTTACCTCTACGTTTGAGGAAGTTCTAAATATTTTTTGCTCATAATTGATATCTATTTCACTTGAACCTGAAACGCATGGTCTTCCCATACCTCTTGCAACAACAGCAGCATGACTAGTCATTCCTCCACGAGCAGTTAAAATACCTTTTGCAGCATGCATGCCATGAATATCTTCAGGTGAGGTTTCTACTCTTACAAGTATCGTGTCTTGCATCATCCCATTTAATCTTTCTGCTTCATCAGATGAAAAAACAACCTTTCCGCTTGTTGCACCTGGAGACGCGGGTAAACCTTTGGCAATAGTTTTAACCTCTTTTGTTTCGTCTAATGTCGGATGAAGAAGTGTGTCTAAAGTGTTGGGGTCCACTCTTAAGACTGCCTCTTTTTTTGTTATTAATTTTTCTTTAACCATGTCTACGGCTATTTTTACAGCTGATTTTGCAGTTCTTTTTCCAGATCTGGTTTGAAGCATCCACAATTTTGAATTTTCAACTGTGAATTCTACATCCTGCATATCTTTATAATGTCTTTCTAAAAGTTTGAGAATTTTTTTAAGTTGGGTATAAACTTTTGGCATGGCCTCTTCCATTGATTTACCTTTTGAGTTTGAGTCTTTATTTGCTTTTTTTGTTATATAGTTTGGTGTTCTTGTACCAGCCACAACATCCTCCCCTTGAGCATTAATGAGATATTCTCCATAAATTTCATTTTTTCCATTTGATGGGTTTCTAGTAAAAACAACGCCTGTTGCACAATCATTACCCATGTTTCCAAAAACCATTGATTGAACGTTTACAGCTGTTCCCCATGTGGAAGGTATTTGATTTAATTTTCTATAAACTTTTGCACGGTTACTTTCCCATGACAAAAAAACTGCTGAAATAGCTCCAAACAGTTGTTCATAAACATCTTGAGGGAATTGTTTTTTAGTCTTTTCTTTAACAACCTTTTTAAAGTCATCAATAAGACCGTCCCAATCATTTTCATCTAGATCGGTATCTAACAAAACACCCTTAGTTAATTTATAATTTTCAATTAATTCCTCAAA
>CACKFV010000022.1 GCA_902599605.1 uncultured Pelagibacteraceae bacterium | reverse complement strand
AAACTCATTTCAGAAATCAATTCTTCAAAAATAATCGAAATGATAGAGGATAAAATAATTACTGAGGGTATGATACCAAAAATTAATACCTGTCTGGATGCTGTAAAAAACGATGTAACTGCGGTTGGTATAATTGACGGTCGTAAACCTCGTTCAGTTTTGTTCGAATTATTTTCCGATAAAGGATCAGGTACATTAATAAGAAAATGAAAAGTTTAAAAGAAATGAAATACCTGCTTTTGGACCTTGATGGGGTTTGCTATGGTTCTCACAATGGTTATCCTTTAGAAAAAGTCTTTGGTCTTGTATCAAAAAGAATGACTCTTTTTATTCAGGAAAAACTTGGTTTAGATGAAAAAAAGGCAAAAGAACTTCAAACTAATTATTTTTACAAATACAATACCAGTCTTAACGGTCTAATGTTGCACCACAATGTTATTGGGGATGAGTTTCTTAAATATGTACATGATATTGACATTTCATTTATGAAAGAAGACAAAATAATGAGAAATGAACTAGAGAATTTAGATATGGAAAAATTTATTTTTACTAATGGTAGCGCAGAACATGCTCAAAATATTTTAACGAGATTAGGTATATATGATCTTTTTGGAAAAGAAAAAGTGTTCGATATAAAAGATGCTGGATATGTTCCAAAACCAGAAGCACAAACATTTGATCTAATGGTCAAAAAATTTGGTATAAAACCCAAAGAAACAATTTATATTGAAGATATAGCTAAAAATTTAAGTATTGGCTTTGAAAGAGGCTGTACAACTGTTTGGTTAATCAATGATGAGCATTTTGGAAAAATTGACTCTGATAAAGATTATATTTCTCATAAAATTGAAAATCTGTCTTTATTTCTTAAAGAAATAAGGTTATTAAAAAGTAGATAAATTATGTCTTTAGAAAAAATAATTAATGATGCCTGGGAAAAAAAAGACCAAGTAAATCAAAACTCAGAAAAATCTTTGAAGGATGCAATAAATCAAGTAATCAAAGATTTGGATAGTGGTAAGTCTCGTGTAGCAGAAAAAATTAATGGAGAATGGAAAACTCACCAACATCTTAAAAAGGCAATCATGCTAAGTTTTAGAATTTACCCGATGGATAATTTAAGTGGACCATATAGTAGCTGGTACGATAAAGCTCACTTATTAAAAGGTAAAACAGCTAATTGGACAAAGGAACAACATGAGGCTGCTGGATTTCGAATGACACCAAATAGTCCAGTAAGACCAGGATCTTTCATTGGTAAAAATGCTGTGCTTATGCCTTGTTATGTGAACATAGGTGCATACATCGGGGCAAATACAATGATGGATACATTTAGTAGAGCTGGAAGTTGTTGTCAAATTGGAGAGAATTGTCATATATCTGCTGGGTCAGGAATTGGCGGAGTTTTAGAACCCGCGCAAGCACTTCCAACAATTATTGAGGATAATGTTTTTGTTGGAGCAATGTCAGAAGTTGTTGAAGGTGTTATTGTCGAGGAAGGTAGTGTTCTTTCAATGGGCTGCTTTATCGGGAGAAGCACAAAGATAATTAACAGATCTAATGGAGAAATAACAAAAGGTCGTATACCCCCTTATTCAGTTGTTGTACCTGGTACTCATAAAGATCTTTATGCTGTACATATAATAAAAACAGTAGATGCAAAGACGAGGTCAAAGACATCAATTAACGATCTTTTAAGAGAATAATTATGCAAAAAATAAATGAATTACAATTAGCCAAAGAGCTAATTAAATTCCCATCAATAACACCTAAAGACGCTGGTGTTATGAGATTCTTAGAAAAAAAACTTAAGAAAATGGGTTTCAAAACTAAAATTCTAAATTTTAAAGAAAAAAATTTTCAACCAGTAAAAAATTTATATGCCAGGTTAGGAAGTAAAGGACCTAATTTTTGTTTTGCCGGTCATTTAGATGTTGTACCCCCTGGAAATATAAAAGACTGGACGGTTAATCCTTTCAGACCCTCAATTAAGAAAGGTCATTTAATTGGCAGAGGTGCAAATGATATGAAGGGCTCAGTAGCTGCTTTTGTTTCAGCAGTAAGTATTTTTTTAAGTAATAATAAAAGTTTTAATGGTTCAATTAGTCTTTTAATAACAGGTGATGAAGAAGGAGATGCGGTAAACGGTACAAAGAAAGTTGTAGATTATTTAAAAAAGAGAAAGGAAAAAATTAATTTTTGTTTGGTTGGTGAACCAACAAACCCCGATACTTTGGGAGAAATGATAAAAATTGGTCGAAGAGGAAGTATAACTGGAGCGCTCAAAATTATAGGTGAAATGACTCATGTAGCTTATCCCCATAGAGGGAATAACCCATCAACCACATTAGTTGAAATTCTTAATGAAATTAAAAAATTAAAATTTGATAAAGGTAATAAACACTTTCAACCAACAAATTTAGAAGTAACTAAAATAAATATAAATAATGATGCTGATAATGTTATTCCAAAAACTGCTGAAGCAACTTTTAATATAAGATTTAATAATAAACATACTTCAGGCTCACTAAAACGAAAACTTAATAAAATTTTTGATAAAATTTGCAAAAAGAACAAATCTAAATTTAAAATAGATTACAGAGTTTCAGGAGAAGCTTTTTTAACTCAACCCAACAAAATTACTGGTATGGTTCAAAAAGTAATTAAGAAAATTACTAAAATTAAGCCAAAACTTTCGACAACTGGTGGGACTTCTGATGCCAGATTTATTAAAAATATTTCTCCATGTTTAGAATTTGGTCTTGTAGGTCGAACCATGCATAAACGGGATGAGGCAGTATCTCTTAATGATCTAAAAAAATTAACTAAAATTTATGCTAATATTTTAGATAACTATTTTTCGTGAAAACAGCCATAATATCTTCAAAAACGTCGGTAAATCATTTAACGGGTGATGGTCATCCTGAACAACCTAAAAGAGTTACAGCGATAACTGAAAGACTTAAAAAAAATAAAAGTTTAATTTGGGATAAGCCAGCTTCTTTTGATCAAAATATACTAAAAAAAGCGCATGATGAAAATTATGTTAGTATGGTTGAAAAAAGTTTTCCTAGTCAAGGATTAAAATTTTTAGATGGCGATACTATAATTTCGCCTGGAAGCAAAGATGCAACGGTAGATGCAGTTGGATCAGTAATTAAAGCAATAGACGGCGTTGAACAGAAAAAATTTAGAAATGCTTTTTGTGCAGTGAGACCTCCTGGTCACCATGCAGAAAAAAATAAAGCGATGGGTTTTTGTATATATAATAATTGCGCTGTTGCCGCTTATTACCTCATGGAAAAGTATAAATATAAAAAAATTGCAATTTTCGATCCTGACGTCCATCATGGAAACGGAACCCAAGATATTTTTTTCGATAATAAAAATGTTTTATACTTATCTACACATCAATATCCATTTTATCCAGGCACTGGAAGCGAGAGAGAAAAAGGTAAGTATAATAATATTTTCAATGTGCCCCTTCCTGCTGGGACTACATCAGAGAAATATATGAATGCTTTGGACAGAGTTTTAGATAAACTGGTTGAATTTAAACCTGAATTTTTGATCCTAAGTATGGGCTTTGATGCAAATATTGCTGATCCTCTAGCACAGTTTGAATTAAAATCAGAAGATTTTTATGAGATTACAAAAAGAACACTTAAAGCAACAAACGAATTCACCAATGGAAAAGTTATATCAGTGTTAGAAGGAGGGTACGACCTTAATGCCCTTGCAGATAGTGCATTTAATCATGTAAATGCCCTTGTAGAAAATAATTAATGAAACTGTATAAGATCAAAAAGTCTAAAATAGACAACAAACGAGGTTTATACGCAGCTAAAGATATTAAAGAAGGAACAAAAATAATTAATTACATTGGAAAAATCATCACTAATAAAGAGGTTGAGGAGTCAGCAAAATTCGACAATAATAAACCAATCTATTTATTCACACTTAACAATAGATATACCCTAGACGGGGATTTTCATTGGAACACAGCAGGTTTAATTAATCATTCATGTAATAATAATTGTGACTATGAGGGAAAAGGTTTTAAGGTTTGGGTATCAGCAATAAGAGATATAACAAAAGGAGAAGAACTTACTTGCGACTATGGTTTTGGATTTGATAAAGACTATAAACAGTTCCCTTGTAAATGTGGTGCGAAAAATTGTTGTGGATATATTGTAAGAGCAGGTTCAAGGTTTAGGATAAATAAAAAATTCGCTATTAGTAAAAAAAAAACTAATAAATCACTTTAGTTAAATATAATCCCTCAGCTGGAGCGGGGGGTGCACAATTAATTCTTTTTTTTGATTTGATTATCTTGTCGAATTTTTGAATGCTCCACTTATCCTCACCCACATACTTCAAGCAACCAACCATCGATCTTACCTGATTTTGAAGGAATGACTGAGCTTTTATCTCAATCTCAATAATGTCTTTTTTAGTTAAAAATTTTATTGATTTAATTGTTCTTACTGGAGTTTTCGCTGAACAACTTGATGATCTAAATGTTGAAAAATCTTTTGTACCAATTAATTTTTTTGCTCCTTTTTTCATCATTTCTAAATTAAGTTTTTTTATTATGTGCCAACACCTTTTATTTTTCAACACTGAAACAGACTTACGATTTAAAATAACGTATTTATATATTCTTGCTTTTGCAGAATATCGAGCGTGAAAAGTGAGCTTTCTTTTTTTTAAGTCTAAAATACTAATGCCATATCTGAATAAAAAATGATTTACTGATTTTAAAAATTTATAGCTATCTTTTATTTTTGTACTTGTATCAAAATGAGCTGATTGTTCTAAAGCATGTACTCCGGAGTCTGTTCTGCCTGATCCTATTATATTTATCTTTTCTTTAAAAATTTTAGAAAAAGTATTTTGAATTCTCCCTTGAATTGTTTTCCCTTTTCTCTGTACCTGCCAACCATTATAATTAGTACCAACATATTCGATAAGAATTTGATATCTATTCATTAAGGATGTGGCCTTTGCTTATTTTTGAACCATTCAAAAATTCATTTATTTCTTGAATTTTTTTTCCCTCTTTTTGAATTTCAATAACCTTTATGCTTTCATTATTTGAGCATGCTATTTCAAGTTTATCATTAAGAACTTTACCGGAGGGTCCTGTTCCATTTCCAATTTCAGCTTTTAATATTTTATATCTTTCTCCTTTAAATATAAAATATGCTCCTGGATTAGGGTGCAAACCATTTATTTTTCCAATGATTTTCTTGGCACTATCATTCCAAAATATCTTCCCCTCTGCTTTATTTATTTTTTCAGCGTATGTTGCCTCGGAATGGTCTTGTTCCTTAAAATTCGCTTTACCACTTACAATACTATTAATGTTTTCAATAATTTTTAAGGCTGCAAGTTGAGATAATTTTTCTTGGAGCTCAGTTGCATTTAAATTTAAGTCAATTTTCATTTTATAAGTCTCAAGAACGGGACCAGCATCTAAATATTCATTAATTTTCATAAAACTAATTCCTGTTTCAATATCCTGGCTCATTATTGCTCTCTGTATTGGTGCAGCGCCCCTAAATTTGGGCAAGATGGATGCATGAATATTTAAAAAACCATTTTTGGAAAGGTCCAAAAATTCCTTCGGTATAATTTGACCATATGAAATTACTACAACAATTATTGGTTTTATTTTTTTTATAAAGTTATACTCATCAATATTATTTTTAAGACTATTTGGAGTTCTAATTGGTAGGCCAAGTAATTCAGATTTAGCATGAATTGGAGTTTTTTGAATTTTCATTCCCCTGCTAGATTTTTTTGGCGACTGTGTGTAAACAACAGAAATATTGAAGTCACTCTCACTAATTTTTTCAAGAATAGGCACAGCAAATTTTGAAGTACCCATAAAAATAATATTATCTGACATTTACACAATAACTCTACTAGATGTATTTTTGTTTTTAGATAATTTTTTTATTAGAATATCTTTTTTAAGCTTTGATAAAAAATCAATAATCAACTTACCATCTAAATGATTAATTTCATGCTGGATGCATGTAGATAGTAAATCATCACATTCCATATTTGTTTTATTTCCTGAGATATCTACATATTCAACAATACAGGTCTTTGGTCTCTCAATTTCTATAAATGTTTCGGGTATTGATAAACAACCTTCTTCATATGTCGATCTATCTTTACCAAATGATTTTATGACTGGATTTATTAAACAAAGAGGTTTTTTTTTTTCATCTTTTTTTGAAACATCAATTACAATCATTCTTCTCAAAACACCAACTTGAACAGCAGCAAGACCTATGCCATTATTTTTGTACATTGTTTCAAACAAATCATCTGCTAACTGTTTTTCTTTTATGGTTATTTTTTCAATTTTTTCAGATTTTTTTTTAAGTATTTCATCTGGAACCAGTATGATTTTTCTTTTTGTCATTACAAAAATTATACTCTAACTGGTAAGATTGTAGAAAGGATTTCATTTCTTATTAGATCGATGTCCATTTGATTTAGTGCATTTACCAAGAAATAAAGAGTTTCCGAGCCAAGATTTTTAAGTTCATCTTCACCAATTATTTCTATAATTCTTAACATTGCTAAACCAATTTCTCCGTCATTAATTAAAACCTGTATATCTATAGGCATAGTATTCTCATTAATTGCATAAAGATCACTGTATTCCTCATTAATTTCAATACCATCAAATTTTAACGACTCTATAACAATTATATCTTTAGTTATTAAATAATTTTTTTTACTTTTTTTAATTTTTTTTAAAAAATTATTTAAATCTTTTTCTATTTTTTTCCTAGAAGGTTTTTCTTGTATAAAATAATTTATTATTTTTGATTGATGTAAAATTTTATTGTTATATTTTATTTTTTTATTTGGATTTTCTACTTTAGAATTTGAAACATAAAAGTCTGTTAAATCTGAACTTAATTCAGTTTCTTTAAATCTCTCCAAAATAAACCTTAGTTCGTCTTTAAAGGCATCTTCTATACCATCATTAATAAAGGATAATTTTAAATCTTTAGAAAGTTTAGTTACCTTGTTGGGGTCATCATTCAATAAAATACCTTGATACATTAGGGCTCTGGCTTTTATGTTTGTTAAACCCTCTTTTTCCCTCTCTATGTTAAGAAGTTGATCAACGGAAAATTGAAATTTTTTATAAATATTTAGTAAATCTTTCTCATTATAGTTTCTCTCATGTGTAGCTTTTTCTAGTAATGAGATTTTTTCTTCATCAGTAATATCGATATCACTAGTGCTATCTAGTAAGTTGTTAGATCTTAAATAAGTCCAAAATAGCTTTGAAGTTTTTTTTGTAGGTACATACTTAAAATCTTTAATTGTATTAAAAGAGAGATGTAAATTTAAAAGATTTTTGTCTGACGAAGTATTATCATTTTTTGAAAGTCCCATTAATAAATTAAATTTTTTCTCAAAAAAAGGATCTGAATAACCAGACTCCTTCTCTAAATCAAAACGCATCATGGCAAGATCATCCTGCTTACTATGTATCAAGCAATATATCGAAAAGTTTTTCAGATAATAATCATTAAAATTTTGATTTATCTTTTTAAATAAACTACATGCCTCTTTTATTTCTGCTTTAGATAAATATTCATTTAAAACAAATTTAACCAAATTTTCATTTGATATTATATCTATGTTTTTAGTTATATACTCAATTATTAAATC
>CACKFV010000021.1 GCA_902599605.1 uncultured Pelagibacteraceae bacterium | reverse complement strand
TATCTAAATCACCAAATTTTTTTCCACATTCTTTTTCAATTTGTTTTAATTCTTGCTTAATAGATTTAATAAGTTTTGAATTAAGTTTTTTATTGTTTTTATAAAATATTTCACAAACCCCTGTTGATATTGTAAATCCAGGAGGAACGGGTAAACCAAGTTTCCCCATTTGAGCAAGATTTGCTCCTTTTCCACCTAAAATGAACTTTGGGTTCTTTATATTTTTTATTTTTTTTGATTTAAAATTAAAAACTAAATTGCTCATTATGCACTTTCAATATCAGAAAAATTTAAATAATTATTGAACGTTTTACATAACAATTGCATAAGTTCCAAACGATTTTTTTTGACTGCTTCATCTTCATCATTTACTATTACATTGTCAAAGAAGTTAGAAACATCAGTTTTTGCATCAGCTAAAATCTCTAAAGTTTTTTTACAGTCTTCACGACTACCTAGGCTTGTAAAATATTTTCTTATTTCTTGTATCTTTTTGTATAATTTCTTCTCAAAATCATTTTTGAATAATCCTGGATCAGTCGAATTTTCTAATTCAATCTTATTTTTTGATATTTCGTTTGATAGGATATTGGATGCTCTTTTGTAAGAAAAAATTACATCTTGACCAATATTTTTATCTATTAATTTATTTAAAATAAATGCCTTGTTATAAATTTTATAAATTTGATCTGCGCTATAACTATTTATTGAGCATTCTATAATATCTGATCTTACTTTTTTTTCTTTCATATAGAATTTAAGCCTTTCAGAAAAAAAATTAAACAGATCTTGTTGGACAGTCTTAATATCAAAATCTAAATCTTGTTCAGCAAACAAAACACAAGAATAATTTATTAAATCTTTTAATTTAATCTCTAATTTATTTTCTATTATTAGTCTTATAAGACCAATTGCTGACCTTCTTAATGCGAACGGATCCTTTGAACTAGATGGTTTTAAATTTATTGTAAAAAAACCAACTAAGGTATCTATTTTATCACTTAAAGCTAAAGTGACTGAGTAAGGTTTTTTTGGTGTCTTTGTCTCCGGGCCTATTGGTAAGTAATGTTCACCAATGGCCAAACAGATTTCATTATCGAAACCTTGAGCTTTAGCAAAGTGGCCGCCCATTATACCTTGAAGTTCCGGGAATTCTCCAACTAAATCAGACACCAAGTCTACTTTGCAAATGGATGATGCCACTTCAAC
Source organism: uncultured Pelagibacteraceae bacterium (assembly GCA_902599605.1). Classification (GTDB taxonomy): domain Bacteria; phylum Pseudomonadota; class Alphaproteobacteria; order Pelagibacterales; family Pelagibacteraceae; genus Pelagibacter. The sequence goes on along the minus strand of CACKFV010000021.1, from coordinate 7,100 downwards.
TTTTTCTTTACTAATTAAAAGTTCATCAGATATTAGCGATCCGAGCTTTCTTAATCTTTGGGTTTTATCAAAGTAAGTTCCTAATCCTTCAAAATAATTTATTTTTTTTAGATCTGATATTCCTTTAACTAAATTTTTTGTTTTATTTTTATCCCAGAAAAATTGAGCATCATTTAAACGGGCTTCTACTACTCGCTCATTTCCTAATTTAATTAATCCTTTTGGGTCCTTATTGTCTGCAACCACAAAAAAAACATTCGTTAAATTTTCTTTATTGTCAAAGGTTGGGAAATACTTTTGATGAACTTCCATAGTTGTGACCAATATTTCTTTAGGAATTTTTAAAAATTTTTTGTCAAACTTACATTTAATTATATTGGGTTTTTCAACAATATTTGTTACTTCACTTAGTAATTTTTTGTTTGGGGTTAATTTTAACCTATCTAATTTAGTTTTTTTTAATAATTGATTTTCAATAAATTCCTCTCTTTTATTATGATCCAATATAATACCTTTGCTTTTGAAAAATTCCTTGTAAGTTTTAAAACTTAAAAATTTACTTGTTTTTTCCTCAAAGTCTTTGTCCAGATAAGTAAAATTGGACGAATTTAAATGATGATAGTTAAATTCTAAAACTTTATTATCAAAACAAGCAAGGATGGATTTTAATGGTCTACCCCAGTACAAATCATTATCACCCCATCTCATTGATTTTTTCCAAGAGATTTCATCAAGAATTTTTGGTAAATTTTTTTGCAAAATAGATTTTGTCTCTACTGTTTGAGCGGGTTTTTTAAAAAAATAAAACTCTCCTTTATCTGTTTTTCTTATAAAGGTTTCTTCTTTAGTTATATTATTAGATTTTATAAAACCATTTAGCGCTTGTTCAGGCGCATTTACACTAGGACCTCTTATTTCGGCCTCTGCTTTTGTAATTTTTTGAGAAATGTTTTCACAGTAAACAATCAATCTATTTGGAGTTGATAGAACAGAAATACTATCTTTAAATTTAATTTCCTCTTTTTTCAAAAAATCTACAAAATTTTTTTGGAAATTTTCTCTAGCTGATTTCTGTAAAGTTGCAGGAATTTCCTCACTAAATAATTCTAAAAAAAATTCAGACATTTTATTTTTGGCTATCTATCCACACTTGACCAACACCTTTGGTCAAATCTCTAATTCTGGCGATAAATTCTGCTCTTTGCGCTACACTAATTGCTCCTCTGGCATCTAAAATATTAAAAACATGACTTGCTTTTAAACATTGATCATAGGCAGGAAGTGAGAGTTTTTTTTCTAGCAAAGATTTGGTTTCTTGTTCTAACATATCAAAAAATTTAAACAAGTTCCCAACGTTTGCAAAATCAAAATTGTAAGATGAAAATTCTTTTTCGGCCTGTAAAAAAACATCTTTATAAAGAATACCTTCATCGTTCCATACCAAGTCAAATACATTTTTTTTCTTTTGGGTAAACATACATAATCTTTCTAAACCATAAGTAAGCTCCACAGAAATAGGTTTACAATCCATCCCAGCCATTTTTTGAAAATAAGTAAATTGAGTAATTTCCATTCCATCGCACCAAACTTCCCAACCCAGTCCGGCTGCACCCAATGTAGGACTTTCCCAATCATCTTCAACAAATCTAATATCATGATCATTATGTTTTATTCCAATGGCATTAAGACTGCTTAGATATAATTTTTTAATATTTTTTGGAGACGGTTTTATAATCACTTGGAACTGATAATAATGTTGAAGTCTATTTGGATTTTCTCCATATCTTCCATCAGTTGGTCTTCTCGAAGGTTGCACATAAGCTGATCTCCATGGTTTGGGCCCTAAAGATCTTAAGGTGGTTGCGGGGTGAAATGTCCCAGCACCAACTTCTATGTCATATGGTTGTAAAATTACACAACCATTTTTTGCCCAAAATTTCTGCAGATTTAAAATTGTATCCTGGAATGTTTGTATTTTTGAGTTTTTTTTTTTAGAGGCCATATCTTTGCCAGATAGATCTTTCTTCAATTACGTTTGCTATCTTATCGATTTGATTCTCTGATGAAATTCTTTTTGCCAACCATCCTTTACTTTTTTCAAACTTTTTAATAATAACATCCTCACCAAACTTATCTTTTAAAATTTGATTTGCATTTCCTATACCGTCAATTAAGCCAAGTTCTTTTGATTTAGACCCGGACCAAAACTCTCCGGAAAATAACTCTATTCCTTTATCTTTTTTAAGTTTTGCACCCCTGCTTGTCTCCACTACGTTTATAAAATCTTTGTGTAAATCAAGTTGAATATTTTTTAGTCTATTTATATCTTCTTCTTTCGCATCCACAAAAGGATCTAAAGTACTTTTGTTTTTTCCTGCAGTATAAACTCTTCTTTCTACACCTACCTTTTGAATAAGATCCTTGAAACCAAAAGAAGCATAAATAACACCAATTGAACCAACAATTGAACTTGAATTAGCATAAATCTCATCTCCAGCACAAGCAATCAAGTAACCTCCTGAAGCAGCAACATCTTCTGCGAAAACAATTACCTTTTTTTTATTTTTTTTGGCCTGAGCTCTAATGAAGTCGTATATTAAGTGAGATTGGACTGGTGAACCGCCTGGAGAATTAATCGATAAAGCAACTGCTAGAGATTTTTTTATAGAAAATGCTTTTTTTATTAATTCCTCTTGGCCAGCAAAATCAATTCCTTGCTTAAATCTTCCAGCGTTTCCAATAACACCAGTTAATCTTATGTGGGGAACAATTTTTTTTTTTTTGAAAAAAGATAACATGAAGTATGCTTACAGAATTTTTAGATTAATATAAAGTCTACTAATAGTTGAAGTTTTAGGTGCGTCAATTGATAAGTATAAAATATCTCCAATTATATTAGTTTCTTAGCAATGGGTTCAGTAATTCAATTAAAAAATAAAGTTAATAACGCTTACCTGGATTTAAAAAATTCAGTCGATGATAAAATTATTTTAGTAGAAGAAAAGATAAAGAATAAACTTATTAGTGACGTGTCTTTAGTAGAAAAGATGACTAGTTATAATTTAGAAACTGGTGGAAAAAAATTAAGAGCCATGTTGACTTTAATTAGTTCAAAACTATGTGGGTACTTAAAAGGTGGTCGTGATATAAACTTAGCTGCATGCGTAGAATTAATTCACGCTGCAACATTAATGCACGATGATGTTCTCGATAACGGGGAGATCAGAAGAGGAAAAAAAACAATAAATTCTATTTGGGGAAATCATGCATCAATCTTAGTTGGTGATTACCTTTTAAGTAGATGTTTTGAAATGATGGTTGAAGATGGAAACTTGGAGGTTTTGAGGTTGTTATCAGCAACTTCTGCAAAAATAGCTCAAGGTGAAGTTTTACAACTTCAACACAAATCAGAAATTGATACAGTCGAAGAGACCTACTTAAAGATTATCACCTCCAAAACTGCAGCGCTATTTTCTGCTGCATGCAAGGTTGGAGCAATATTAGGAAATAAAGATGAAAAAGTAAAAGAAGCATTATCTTCTTATGGAAAAAATCTTGGAGTAACTTTTCAGATAGCCGATGATACATTAGATTATAATTCTGATCTGAAAAAATTTGGAAAAACAATTGGAAAAGATTTTTATGAGGGTAAAATCACTTTGCCTATAATTATTTTAAATCAGCAATGTAAAAGTGGTGAGAGAGATATGCTTAAAGAATTTTTTTCCAAAAGAGAAAGAACTGAAAACGACCTAAAGTACACATTAGATATCATAAAAAAATATGATATCATTAAACAATGTTACAAAAAAGCTGATCATTTTATTTCTTTAGCATCTAGTTCTTTAAATGTCTTTGAAAGTTCTGAGCAAAAAAATATTCTAAAAAATTTGACATCTTTTAGTATTGAAAGATCTTTTTAGGGATTTAATAAAAATCTTTTCCAGCCTTTTCCATTATTCTTTACGTATTTCAATCTTTCATGAATTCTATTATCTCCGTCACGCCAAAACTCAATTTCTTCAGGTTCCAATCTCCAACCAGACCAATTAGGTGGTCTTGGAACTTTTTTCTCATCATGAAACTTTTTTTTAAATTTTTCAATTGAGTCATCAAGTGACTTTCTGCTTTCTAAAACTTCACTTTGATTTGAGGCCCACGCTCCTATTCTGCTCCCATATGCTCTTGAATTATAATATTCATCAGCTTCTTTGTCAGAAACCTGAACAACATTACCGTAAATCCTTATTTGTCTTAAAAGGCTTTTCCAATGAAAACACATTGATGCCTTAGGGTTTTCTTTAAGATCCTTGCCTTTAGAACTATTGAAGTTTGTGTAAAAAGTAAAACCATTATCACTAAAGCCTTTTAAGAGAACCATTCTCACTTTAGGTTTTCCGCTTTTATCAGCTGTTGCTAATGATAATGCATTTGGATCATTAGGTTCAGTGGTTTCAGCCTTATTAAACCATTCTTTGAAGAGATTTACTGGGTTATCCTCATCTTTAAAACAAATATCTAGTCCAAGTGAATTTTTTTCATTCATAATTTTAACAAAATAATTTATATAATAGAATAATGTCATTTAATACATTTGGAAAGTTATTTCGTTTCACTACTTGGGGTGAATCTCATGGACCAGCTATTGGATGTGTAGTTGATGGATGTCCTCCGAGAATAAAAATATCTGAAAAAGACATACAAAAAGAACTAAATAAAAGAAAACCTGGTCAATCTAAATTTACTACTCAAAGAAAAGAAGATGATAAAGTTGAAATTTTGTCAGGAGTATTTAATGGTGAGACAACTGGTACACCAATATTAATGATTATTTACAATAAGGATATGAAATCAAGAGACTATGAGACTATCAAAAATAAATTTCGTCCTGGACACGCTGATCTAACTTATTTTAAAAAATACGGCATAAGAGACTTCAGAGGAGGTGGCAGGCAATCAGCGAGAGAGACTGCAGCTAGAGTAGCTGCGGGTGCAATTGCAAAAAAAGTTTTAGAAAAAAAAATTGGGAAAAAATATTACGTTAAAGGTGCGGTTATCCAACTTGGAATTTTGGGTTGTGATGTATCTGCATGGAACAATAAATTTATAGAAAAAAATCCATTTTTCTGTCCTGACAAAAAAGTTTTAAAATTGTGGGAAAAATATTTATTAGCTATTAGAAAGTCTGGCTCATCTTGTGGCGCGGTCATAGAATTAAGAGCTAACGGAGTGCCATCTGGCCTAGGTGCGCCTATTTACTCAAAATTAGATATGGATTTAGCTTCAGCTATGATGAGTATCAATGCTGTAAAAGGTGTCAACATCGGAACTGGAATGGATGTTGCACAATTAACAGGTGAACAGAATTCTGATGAGATTAGACAAAAAGGGAATAAAACAGTTTTCAAATCTAACAATGCGGGTGGAATTCTTGGTGGTATTTCAAGTGGTCAACAAATAAAAGTATCTTTTGCAGTAAAACCTACATCTTCAATTCTTAACTCAAGAAAAACTATTGATAAATTTGGGAAAAATACAAATATATCAGTGCGAGGTCGACATGATCCTTGTGTTGGAATTAGAGCTGTCCCAATAGGTGAAGCGATGATGCATTGTGTTTTATTGGATCATTTTTTGATGCACAAAGCCCAGTGCGAGTCTTAATTTTTTTTCTGAACAACAATTTTAGAGTCTAAAACCCCATAAACTTTTTCTTCGATAGCTTTGCTATCCAAGCCAGCAATCTGATACATTAGATCAGGTTTATCTTGATCAATAAATTTGTCAGGAAAAGTCATCGACCTAAATTTAATTTTTTCTAATAAACCTTTTTCTGATAAAAATTTACTTAAATGAGATCCAAAACCTCCAATTGAACCTTCTTCAATTGAAATAACAACTTCATGGTTTTTTGCTGTATTCCACATTAAATTTTCATCTAATGGTTTACAAAATCTTGCGTCAATTAAAGTAAGATTTAAACCTTTTTTTTCAAGATTGTTTAAAGCTTTTTGGCATTCTTGCAAACGGGCACCAAAGTTAATCAAAGCAATTTCTTTACCTTCTTTAATAACCCTGCCTTTTCCAATTTCAATTTTTTCATGAATTTCAGGAAGTTTAATTCCAATACCAGTTCCACGAGGGTATCTAAAAGCTGAAGGTTTATCATTAATGTCAACTGAAGTATTAATCATTTTAACTAATTCCGACTCATCGCTTGGAGCCATAACTACAAAATTAGGTAAAGTTGATAAGTAGGTTATATCAAAAGATCCGGCATGTGTAGGACCGTCCGCACCAACAAGACCTGCACGGTCTATAGCGAATCTAACAGGTAAACTTTGAATTGCAACATCGTGAACAACCTGATCATAGGCTCTTTGTAAAAAGGTAGAGTAAATTGCTGCATAAGGCTTGAATCCTTCTGTAGCTAAACCAGCAGAAAATGTCACTGCATGTTGTTCAGCAATACCAACATCGAACATTCTATTTGGAAATTTTTTTGCAAATAAATCCATTCCAGTACCAGATGGCATCGCAGCAGTGATACCAATTATTTTACTATCTCTCTCAGCGTGTTTAATTAATGTATTTGCAAAAACTTTTGTATATGATGGAATTTTAGAACTTGATTTTTCTTGTACTCCAGTTTTTATATTAAACTTCGAAACACCATGGTATTTGTCTTTTGAATTTTCTGCAAATTGATAACCTTTTCCTTTTTCAGTTTTAATATGTATCATTATTGGACCGTCAAAGTTAGTATCTTTTGCATTTTTTAAAACTGAGACAAGAGTATCAATATCATGTCCGTCTATTGGTCCAACATAATAAAAACCTAGTGAATTAAAAAGTGTTCCACCTGTAACTGCTGACCTAAGAAAATCTTCTGCTTTACCAGCTTTTTTTGAAAATCTTTTGGAAAAGGCAGAAATAATTAATTTAAAAGTCTCTCTTAGACTGAAATATATTTTCCCAGTCAATAATTTTGCTAAATAACTTCTCATTGCTCCCACAGGTTCTGCAATTGACATGTCATTATCATTTAAAATTACTATCATTTTAGTTTTTGATATGCCCGCATTGTTCATGGCCTCATA
>CACKFV010000020.1 GCA_902599605.1 uncultured Pelagibacteraceae bacterium | reverse complement strand
GAACCTCCTAAACCTCCATCAGAGTGTATAGGTGGATCATTTTGTGGTTGTATAACTTATGAGGGTAAATCTTACGAAAGACATTCAAAAAATTGGGGTAAAATAGTAACTTGGTCGAAAAAAAATAATTTATACGATGAAGTGGAAAATTTTTTAACAACTTTAAAAAATGAAGATATAGTCTATAATAATGACTAAAAATCATCAAAATTATGAAAAGAAGAATAGAAAAACTCATTTGTAATATTTTAGATACGCATTACGACCCAGAATATTTCTTAAATAATAAAGAGCATTTAATATACGAAAATTCTTACTTATTTAAATATCTGAACTATATTTTCAGAAATACAAACAAAGATTTAAATTGAAGTATTGTATTACTTTTCAATCATCTTTTAACTTGCTTTTAAATTGGAGGTTTTTCTCAATGAAGTTTTCAATGAAGTTCTTATATAAATGAGTATTGGCGTACTAGAAATGCGAATGTAGGCGAATGTAAAGTTTCCACTAAAATAATTTAAAAAAAAACCCTCGAAAGAGGGTTTTTTTTGTCTAAATTTTTTAAACTTTACTTAATTCATGGTGGATGAAAGGTTAGTCTTACAAATTTATGTAGCCTGATTCTGATAAACCACATATTTAATCTTAACAATTAATTAGGTTGTATTAAATATTTATTTTCTTTTTTTCTTTTTAGATAAGCCTAATTTATCACTGTGCCTTAATCTTAATACTACTATGGCGAGAGCGATTAAAACTATTGCAATTGACTCGTACAGAAGTTGTGAAGCATCCATTTGTTTACCTTGCAAAATTATAAATCTGCTTAGTGCAGTTATTGCAATTAACAAAGGAAGAGAAATACTAATTGATTGTTCTTCCCAGAAAACTCTTACCATGGCCATAACCTCTAAGTATAGAAACATTAATAATAAATCAGCCAATGTGACAGTTTGATTTAAGAACATCGTTCTTATTTCAAGTACCACCGCGATGATTGTACTAAGTAAAATTATTCCCAATAAAAGAAGCTGCAAATTTTTGACAAGATTTTTCATTGATTTAAATATAGCTGATTCTAAACTTAAAATATATGTCTAATCTTCTGATTTTTTTTGAGTAAATGGTAACCATTTTTCTATAGCAGATTTATCCGGTCCGCCATAAGGTATTTTATAAGAATTGGTATTTGTTAGTACCTCAATACCCTTTGAAAAAACAAATATAAAAACTATAACAAAAACTATTGCCATAATTTTAAAAGGGTTGAAATTTTTAGTTTCAAAAACACTTGCTGACTTTTCTTCGGCTTTGTGAAACTGCTTAAAAGTGTGATAAACTGCAAAAATTAGTCCTAGGTGAGCAAGAAATACTCCCGCCCAACCAAAAATAAATGTTGTGTATGTAAAAATATATAAACTAAATACTACGGACCATATGAAACTCAAAACTAGCAAAATTTGAAGTCTTACAGTTTTAGGTAAAGCTCTCAAATCGTTTTTACTATCATCAAACAAAATGTTTGCAGATTCGATCATAAAATTTTTTAATGACATTAAAAATTAATAGTTTTTTTTAGGACAAAAATCAATTAAAGAATTTTCCAACTAAATATAGACCAAGTGCTACAGCAGGACCAATTCCAAAAGCAAATAATAATGTTCCCACTCCAACAGTACCCCCTAAATACCAACCAATTGAAACAACCGTTATCTCAATTCCTGCTCTAACTGAGGCTATAGGAAAATTTGTTATTCTTTGAATACCTGTCATCAATCCGTCTCTAGGACCGGGACCTAAATTTGCAATTAGATAAAAGCCACTCCCGATACCTACTAATAAAACTGCAAATATAGCCATAGTTAACTTCCCAAAATATGTTTCTGGTGTAACAAAAGAATAAATTGTTAAATCGATCATTGCAGCAATTATTATTATGTTAAATAATGTTCCAATCCCTGGTTTTTGTTTTAGAAAAAACCATAGACTAAGAGTACAGACACTTACAATAAAAGTTACAACTCCAATTGATAAATTAATGTTTAAAGAGATCCCTTGAGCAAGAACGCTCCAGGGAGATGCACCTGAATATGATACGATTAACAACCCTTCACCTAAGCCAAATATCATTAAACCTAATATAAGATAAAAAATTGTTAAAGGTTTAGGTTTTAAGTTTAGGGATTTTTTTGAACTCCAGTAATTTTTTGGGATTTTTTTAATTGTTAAAAACATATTTTTAGTCAAAATAATAAAGTTTAAGTTTTTAAAAAAATTAAAACTTTTTATTTTTAAATATGTTCAAAATTTTAAAGTTTCAAGAAAATAATATTTTTATATATTTTTCAGTTTCATTAATAGTTTTACTAGGATTAATTTTTAGATTTTATAACATTGGATATGAAAGTCTTTGGCTTGATGAAATTTTCACTTTTTGGGTCACAGACCCAAATTTATCATTAACTGAAACATTTTCGAGAGTAAAATCAACTGAATACATACCTTTTCTACATTATTATATAATAAAAATTTGTAATTCATTTTTTGGTTATGAGCCAATAGTAGGAAGAATTTTTTCTGCCGTTTTTGGTTTTTTAAGTATTTTTACAGTAGGTATTTTGTGTAAGAAATTCGTTAATAATAAATGTTATTTACTCACACTCTGTTTGGCAAGTTTAAATATATATTTAATAATATATTCTCAGGAAATGAGAGTTTATATTTTCACCTTTTTTTTAGTTTCGCTTTCTTTGATATTTTTCTTTAATCTATATGACGAGTATAAGTCTAAAATTTTTACAAAAAATTTTTTCTTTTTTTCTCTTTTAATGCTTCTGGCTATTTTTAGTCACCCTTTTAGTATCATTATTTTAGGTTCTTTAATCTGTTTTACATTTGTAGACTATTTTTTTTTTAAAGTAAAAAACAAAAAAATAAATATCTCGTTAATACTAATTTCTCTTTTCACTTTTTTTTTCTTGTTCCATTACTTGGAATATGTCTCCTTAATTACAGATGACATTAATTGGATAAAACAACCTGATTTAAAATTCTATACAAATTTTTATTTTGCAAAATTTTTTGGATCAAGGTTATTAGGTATTATTCATTTAATTATTTTGGTTTTCTTATCTTTCTATTTATGGAAAAAAATTGTTAATAATAAAAAAATAATCTTTCTATATATAATGTTATTTTTATCATATTTTGTTCCTTTGATTTATGGTTATTTTTTAAAACCAATTATTTTTCCTAGATACATAATGTTTGTTCTAATTCCAATTATTTTAATAATTTCTATTTTAATTTTTTATTTAGAAAATAAAAATTTAAAAAAATTTTTAATATTTTTTTTAGTATTTTTAAATTTAGGAAATCATTTTACAGAAAGTACTTTCAAACAATTTTTTAATGAAAGAAAGAAATTTAAGCCAGATTTTATTGGAGCTTTTGAAATAATAAATAATTCTGAAACAAACAATGTTATTCTTTACAGAGAAAAGGGGAATAAAAATGAACCTGATTATAGTGGTCAAGTGTTATTTAATTATGTGCAAACGATCGTAGAGAACGAAGAATACGAAATTAATCTTTTAGGTAATAATCTTGAAAATTATGAGGGTAAAGTTTGGAACATCTGTTTTATTAACATACCAAATCAATGTTTCAAACCATTGATGAAAATCGACGTTTTAAATGAAAGAATTTTAGAAGGTGGGATTAAGTTAAGCATGTGGGAAAATAGAAAATGAAATGGAAATTTTTTTTTCTTTTTCTTTTTCTCATATATCCTTCATTTCTTTATTCACATGTAAATCATTATAATAAAATAAAATCTATTGAAATGGATATTTTAAGAAATGGTAAAAAAATAGGTTATAGTAAATATAACATGATTGCTAAAAATAATTTTTTTATAGTAAAAAATGAAACAAATTTTGTTGCAAAAATAATAGGTTTAAACCTATTGAGTATAGATAGCTTTTCTACTGAAACTTATAAAAATGGAAAATTAGTAAAATATAAGTCTAGAACCATTCAAAATAAGAAAACTAAGTACAATGATTTATCAGTTAATGAAAAAAATAAAATTTTCAATATAAAAGGGTCCTCCTTTAGCGGCATAGCTCCATATAACGCTTTAATCGGAAATTGGTGGAATCATAACATTCTTCAATCTGAAATAATTATAAGTCCGCTTTCTGGGAGTTTAAAATTTCAGGAAGTTTACTTTTTATCGAATGAAATCCTTAAAATAGAAAAAAAAATTTACGACACAAGTCGATTTAAAATTGTGATGAAGAAAAAAAAAGATGATAAAAAAAAGGAGGAATTTAATGTTTGGTTAGATGAAAAATCAAAGATTATCCTAAAAGTATCTTATTCTAAACTTGGCAATTGGGAGTATATTGTTAAAAATATCGAAAAATTTAATTAAATAAAAATTTTTAACAATACTTGACTGATAAAATTCATTAGTACAAAAAAACCTATGAAAAATATCCAATACATACAAGTTACGGCAGTATTTCTTCTTCTTCTTAACGCCACAAATTCTGGATCATCTATATTGGAAATATCTTGTTTTCCTTTTACGGGGTAATCATACGACCATCTCCATAAAGAGTTTCCAAATCTTTCATCTATCTTATTGAAATATTTTATACATTCAAAAGCGTACAATAATAATAAATATAAAACGATTAGAATTAATCCACTTGTAATCATTTAAAATTGTTCGGACTCAGTTGATCCTTCCATTGCTGTTGTTGAACTTTTTCCAGAACTTATTGTATTTGAAACTGCATCGAAATAGGAAGTTCCTACTTCTCTTTGATGTTTAACGCTAGTGTATCCATCCTTTTCTCTTGCAAATTCACGTTCTTGAATTTTTGAATAGGCTGACATACCTTCGGCTTTGTATTTTTCTGCTAATTCAAATATTGCTATGTTTTGAGTATGGAAACCTGCTAAAGTAATAAATTGAAATTTATAGCCTATCTCACTAATTTTTTTCTGGAAAGTTGCAATTTCATTATCGGATAAATGTTTTTTCCAGTTAAAAGATGGTGAGCAATTATACGCTAATAATTTTCCAGGATATTTTTTGTGAATAGCATCAGCAAATTTTTTTGCTTCATCTAAATTTGGTGTTGCGGTCTCACACCATATAAGATCTGAATATGGTGCATAAGCAAGACCTCTTGAAATTGCTTGATCAATTCCAGATTTTACATAATAAAATCCCTCTGGAGATCTTTCCCCCGTCAGGAAAGGCTTATCATTTTCATCGTGATCATTTGTAATTAGTTTTGCTGCGTTTGCGTCTGTTCTAGCAAGAATAATCAATGGAACATCAGCTATATCGGCTGCTAACCTTGCGGCTTTCAAATTTTTTACTGCTTGGCTTGTTGGTATCAAAACTTTACCACCCATGTGACCACATTTTTTTTCACTTGCTAACTGATCTTCGAAGTGAACCCCAGCTGCCCCTGCTTTAATGAATTTTTTAGTTAATTCAAAAACATTTAGCGGCCCTCCAAATCCAGCTTCGCCATCAGCAATTATTGGAAGCATATAGTCTATTCTTTTTTCTTTTTTCTGATCACCATCTTTAATTTCCATATGCTGAATTTGGTCAGCTCTTAGCAAAGCATTATTCATTGCCTCAACCAATTTTGGTGCACTGTCATATGGATAAAGAGATTGATCAGGATACATTTCTCCGGCACTGTTAGCATCTGCTGCAACTTGCCATCCACTTAAGTAAATTGCCTTTAAACCTGCTTTTGCATGTTGCACTGCATGATTACCTGACAAAGAGCCAAGTGTGTTAACGTATGGCTCAGAATTTAATAAATTCCACAATTTTGTGGATTGTTGTTTACATATTGAATATTCAATTTTTATTGAACCTCTTAATCTCTCAACATCGTCTTGATTGTAATCCCTTTTAATACCTGCAAATCTTTTTAAATCGTAAGAAACCTTTTTTTCAGCACCCATTAAATTACCCTTTGTTGATGTTGTCAGATTAAAGCGAAATTAGTTATTTTCACTGAATTCTTGAGTGAATTCGTTCATTCCGCTAGAACCCCAATCACAGTGATCATCTCTTAAATAAATACCTGAACTGCTGTTAGAGGGCATATTCTCTGATGTATTTTCTTGGCTTTTTAAGTAGTTTTTTTTGTTTTTGTTGTCCATACACACTTTATAATTTACAAAGTTTACAAAATCAATTAAATAAAATAAAACCCTTGTAAAATATAGAAATTTGTTGTAAATAATAATTTACAAAGTTTACAAATAGAAAATATGAGTCAAGTTGATCTTAAAATAGGGCCAAAAATTAAGTCATTTAGACGTCAATTAGGGCTTCAAGCGAATAAATTAGCAGAACAATTAGGAATTTCTGCAAGCTATCTTAATTTAATTGAAAGTGGAAAACGAAAAATTGATGGAGATTTATTACTAAAAGTTTGTGAAGAATTAAAAATTGAGCTTTCAGATTTAACCAATAAATCTGACTTAAACCTCGTTAACGACATATCAGAATTGCTGGACGATAAGTTATTTGAAGATTTAGATATTGTGGGACCAGAGGTTAAAGACCTTGTAAATACAAACCCAAAAATTGCAAAAGCTCTGATAAAATTAGGGGACAATTTTAAGCAAAAAGATCATGAAATAATTAACAAGGTAGAAAATTTATCTGGAAAGATTATTGATAGCAGAAAGACTGCTTTCCCCGGTGAAGTAATTTCTGATTTTTTACAAGAAAAGAAAAATTATTTTCCAAAATTAGAGGAATTTGCAAATAATGTTTTTGAAAAAGTTCAAAAGAATAATCGTACAAGATACGTTGCGTTGTGTGAGTTTTTAAAAACAGAATATTCTATTACAGTAAAAGATGTAATTCCTGATGAGGGTAAGCCGTTTTCAAAAATTTTTGATAATAATAAAAAAGAACTTTTGTTAAGCGATTATAATTCACTAGAAACTAAGAAATTACACGCTGCAGCTCAAATAGCTCAGGAAGGAGCAATGAAAGAAATAAATGATTATTTATCTGAATTTAAATTTCCAACAGAGGAGTCCAAAAGGCTTACTCAAATTGCGTTATTGAATTATTGTGGTGCAGCGATTTTGATGCCTTACAAATTATTCCATTCTGAATGTAAAAAATTGAAATATGACTTAGAATTACTTCAAAATACTTTTGCAACTTCGTTTGAACAAGTTGCGCATAGGGTAACAAGTTTGCAGGATCCTAAGTTACCGGGTATTCCCTTTCATTTTTTAAGGGTAGATGTTGCCGGAAACATCTCAAAAAGGTTTTCTTTGTCTGGCATAGAAATTCCAAGATATGGAGGTGCTTGTCCAAGATGGAATGTATATTCAGCATTTTCAAGACCTGGCGTGATACAAGCTGCTGTAAGTAAAATGACAAATGGAGAAAAATATGTTTGTATTGCAAGAACTGTTGAAAAAGGTGTTGGAAGATACGGACAAAAAAAAAGTATGCTTTCAATAGGTTTAGGTTGTGAGGCCAAGTATGCCAAAGATTTCGTTTACACTGAAAATTTAAGTTTAAGTGACAAGAAAACAGAAATTCCAATTGGTGTATCCTGCAGAACTTGTGATAGACTTGATTGTTCACAAAGAGCTTTCCCTCCTCTTCACAAAAAATTTGATGTTGATGTAAATGCTAGAGGCGTGTCTGTTTACGTAAGTGATTGATTAATATTCTTACTTCGCTCACGATACAAAAGTTGAGTGAGTGAGTCTACCATTTTATCCGATGCCTTAAATATTTCATTTGACTGATATTCATCTGAAAAATATTTTTCGTGATTGCATTTATCTTCAATAATTATTTTTCCCTCTGGTGAATTATCTTTAATATAAATCAGTATAAGCCATTCATCATCATTAGACTCATCCCACTTTATAAATATCTCACCTGTTTCAAACCTTCTATCAATACATCTGAATATAGACATGTCTCTTGTAAGATGTCTTTTGTTTAATTGAAAAACTAAACTTGAGGCACTTCTATAAAAGCTTTCTAAAGATGTTTCTACTAGTTGTCTGGCAGCAATATAATTTTTTTCCTTTTTTAATAAAGTTTCTCTATCATCTTCATCTAGAGTTTTTATTCCTAACGCTTCTAATCGCTCGCGAATTTTTTGATCTCTAATTAGCCTATATTTTTCTTTTAACTTATCTATTCTCTCTTGTATTTCGCTATAATCGTCTCTTTTTTCTTTTAATGAAATTCGCTCTAGAGTCTCTAGCTCTTTTACCTCTCTTATTCTAAATTTTTCAATTTGTTTTTCTAACTTAATTTCTTCAAGAAATTTCTTTTGAACTTGTGCCTGTTCTTCTCTTAAAAGTGCCTGCTCTTGTCTTAAAAATTTCTTAAGGTCTCTTGCTCTCTCTATTTGTAGCTGTTTTTCCTCTTTTAACTCTGTTTTTTTAAGCTCAACCTGTTTCTTTAATAAATCTATTTTAGCTTTTTCCTCCGCTCTTTTTTGTTGTCTTTCCCTCTCAACCTCTCGTATTTTAAACTTCTGCTTTTCTTCAATAATTAACTTCCTCGTATCAATAATTTTCTTTTCAATTAAATCAAAAAAACCCTGAATTTTTTTTTCAGGATTAAGGTTAATTTTGAAACGTAGCTTACTTTTTATACTTTCTTGTAAAAAAATGAATTTTGCTAAAAAACCCGTCTGTTTTTGAGACCTTTTTTTTGTGACCTTTTTTATTTTTTTTTTACTCTTTTTTCTTATTTTGGCTCGCTTAAGACTTTTTTTTGCTTTTTTCTGTGATTTTTTTTTCTTTATGATCCTTTTTTTTCTTTTTTTATTTTTTTTCATCAGGAGATTTCAAAATTATCAGTAATTTATTGATAAATATAGTCTCTTGTAGGTGGTATTGTGGTTTTATTCTTGCTCAATTGTAATTGAAATACAACCTGATCTCCCCATTTAAAAGCCATCTCACAACCGGCTAAATAAAATTCCCACATTCTTAAAAATCTTTCATCAAACATTTCTAATACTTTATCTTTTTTATTCAGAAATCTTTCTCTCCAATTTCTTAAAGTATGTGCGTAATGCAACCTTAAAACCTCTAAATCATTAAGAATTAAGTTTGAGTCCTCTATCGGTCTTGCAATTTCGCTTAAACTAGGTGTGTAGCCACCTGGAAAAATGTATTTAGAAATCCAAGGTTGTGGGTCTCTAGGCTTATCAGTAGAACCAATAGTATGGATTAATGCAGCTCCATTTTCATTTAAAAGATCGTGGACACATTTAAAGTATTTTTTATAAAATTTTTTTCCAACATGTTCAAACATACCAACACTTACAATTCTATCAAATTTTGATTTTAATTCTCTGTAATCAATTAGTTTGAACTCCACTTGGTTTTCAAGATTCATTTCCTTCGCTTTTTGTCTGCTATACTTGAGTTGGTTTTCTGATAAAGTTATACCAAGGACTCTGGCTTTTGTTTTTTTGGCAATTTCAATTGCCATGTCACCCCACCCTGAACCAATATCAAGAACTGTTTGATTATCCTTAATATTCAATTTTTTTATTATATGATTAATTTTATTATTTTGCGCAGCATCCAAGGTGTCGTTATCATTTTTAAAATAAGCACAAGAA
>CACKFV010000019.1 GCA_902599605.1 uncultured Pelagibacteraceae bacterium | reverse complement strand
TTTAGATTGGATGCAATTGCTTATTTATGGAAAAAAAGTGGATCAAAATGTGTTAACCTAAAAGAAACTCATGAAATTATAAGATTGTTGAGGATAGTTTGTGATTCTTTAAAATCAAAACCAACCATCATTACAGAAACTAATTTACCGGAAAATGAAAATTTAAGTTATTTTGGAAAAAGAAATAATGAGTCTCACTGGATCTATAATTTTTCTTTGCCACCATTACTAGTTCATTCCTTTCTTTTTGAAGATAGTACATACTTAAATAAATGGAGTAAAAATCTTCCACAAACAAAAATTGGTAATAACTATTTAAATTTTATTGCCTCTCATGATGGAATAGGTATGAGACCAGTTGAAGGATATTTAGACAAGAAAAAATTGTCAAAATTTTTTAAACGTCTAAAAAAAAATGGAGGACAACTATCATATAGGAAAGTTCAAAATTCCTCAAAAAAGGTTTATGAGGCAAATATTACACTTTTTAATGCTTTCCAAAAAACTGATTATGATAAAAGAGGAAAATACTTCTTAGAGAGATATATATCCGCACATGCTATTATGGTAGCATTTGAGGGAATTCCAGCTATTTATTTTAATTCAATATTTGGAACTTCAAACGATGAATATAAATATATTATTTCTGGGAATAAAAGAGATCTAAACAGGTATAAATGGAATAAAAAAAGATTAGAAAACTTACTAAAAAACAAAAACACTAAACAGAGTATATTTTATCACAAAATTATGAATTTACTTTCTATCAAAAAACAAAACAAAGCGTTTCATCCTAATGCTAAAAGAGAAAATTTAAATATAGGAAAAAAAATATTTTGTTTTAAAAGGACGAGCTTAGATAAAAAACAGGTTATATATAATATAACTAATTTATCGTCAAAAAATCAAAAATTTAACTTAAATTGTAATTTTAAAAATTTTAAAAACTTACTGAACAAATCAAAAATAAATCGTAAGTTTGAGCTTCAACCATATGAAACATTATGGTTGTCAAATTATAACTAAAAATATTTGGATATATGTCTAAGCGGTACAGCGGAAAATCATTTAAGGACTCAAGCGTAATGAAAAAACCGAAATTAACATTGAAAGAAAAAAGAAAGCTTAGAAGAGAAAAAAAGAAAAACAAGTAACTAAGGGGGCGTTCTGTTTCCAGGTGCCCTAAACTTTGTACCATTATTCGCGAATAATTTGAATCTAAAAGTAAGTTTTAGCATTCAAATGACGCCAATAGGACGCCAAAAGAAAGTCATAAATTAAAATTAAAATATATATATGAGAAGATTTCTTAAATATTTTTTCTTATCAATTATTTCTTTAATTACTCTGATTGGAGTTTTTGCACCAGAAGATCCTGCGTGGGTAGAATGTTCAAATGAAAATGATTTATACAGATATGTATATAATGGTTGGAAAGTAGATAAAGTTATTAAAGATTATAAAGGAGAATATCCAAGAATATGGTTATCAAAAAACGATAGAATAAAAGCATTGAATTTTGGTTCTAGGTGCTACTATCTTGAGGGTGCAGAGCTAAATTTTAAAAAGAAAATAAGTTAATGGACCCACTATTTTTATTTTGGTCAATAGGTTTTGCAATTTTAATTCTTGGATTAATGTTAAATCCTTTTTTTTTAATTGTTGGTGTAGTTACATTAATTAGTTATTTTATTTTTGGTGTAGAAATTGCAAGTTTAATTGGGGGAATTGCTTTATTGATTGTTTTTGCCACACGGATCGGTGGACCGCATTAATATTTTTATAAACATGATGACGCCACCAGGACGCCTAAGAATATAAAATTAAATATTTTTAAATGATTATATAGGATTTTAAGGGGCGTTCTGTTGCCAGGTGCCTTAACCTTTTAACATTAATCCCTATTATACGCTATTTGCAATCCCATAATATCAAAACTTTGAGGGAAATTACGACCTAGCTACGACCCAAATCTATGGTATTGTTAACAGCATTATGAGTCGAGAACTCGAACAATTTATTCCATTAATACTTGTTGTAGGAGGTATTTGGTTAATAATTAAATATTTAAGAGCTAAGAAGGGGATCACCGGAAAAGATGATGGTTCTGACGAAATTCAAAAAGCTGCTTTGAAGACAGGTAAAGTAATTAATAAGAATTTATTAGCTAATAAAAAAATAATAAAAATTGGCGCTGGTATAATTTTATTCATTATAGTTTACCAGTATTTATCACCTTATCACAGTTGCAAAAGAGACATGAAAAGAGACGGTGCAGGAACATCACGTATAGAAAGTGTTTGTAGGGGTAAATAAAGATTTTAAAAAATATTTAGAGGTAAAATTTCTATGCTAGTACTGTTGAAAAATGACCGAGATACAAGAACTACAAAAAAAGATAAAAGGAATAAGGAAAAAAATTCTCAAACTTAAGAGGAAAAGCCCCAATTATCCTCATCAAATTAATGAATTAATTGATGAGGAATTAAAAATTTTAAACGAAATTAAGCTTAAGGTCGAAATAGAAAAAAAGATCAATCTAGAAAAAAAAAAACTACCTATTTATTCAACTAAAATCTCCTATTCAAGTGAACAGAGTAAGAAACTTAAAAAACTTAGCGAAAGTTATAATAAAAAAATAGATATTAAACGACTCCTAAAGAAAAAGAAAAAGAAAAGGAAAAAGAAAAAATATAGAAAAAATTTTAGAAAACAAACTAAAGGAGGAGTTAAAATAAAAACAAGTTTTCAAATTATGGCAGCAAGAAGCTATCGACCTCAACCAATAAATAGACAGGCAGCCAGAGCAGTTGGTAATCCTATTAAAAAGAAATAAATTCCGTCTCTATTCTGAAGCTAAATAATTTAAGTATTAATTCTTAAAATAAAATCTGTGAATTAAATGATTAAGTAAGGGGCGTTCTGTTGCCAGGTGCCCCACACCCCAAATCTTATTAACTATTAGCCATTAAAATTATAAGCAATATTATTGCAAGTTCTCCACCCATAACGACTCCTTTCGTAGAGTAAAGTTTATATTATTTAATTATTTATTTCTATAGGGGTGTTTTTTTCAAACACCCCTTGATTGAATTTATCTTTTAAACATTTCTAATGCTTTACTAAGTAACTCTTCTGATTTAGCATGATCACCATTGTCATGAGCCTTCATACCAGCGTCTCTTAGTTTTTGAGCTTCAGCAATTTTCGCGTCAACACCTTTTGCCATCATCGGGCAAGAACCAGCAAATGCTGAACCTGTGAATATTATAAATGATAAAATTAAAGCTAATTTTTTCATAATAATCCTTTCGTTAAATTCTATATAAGCACTTTAAAATTTTAATTAAGCAACAGAGTGTCACACTAATTAATGTGTTAAACCTAGGATAAAAATTATATAAGGCAATATATGTTTATAGCAATGAATCGTTTTAAAATTGTTCTTGGAAAAGAAAAAGATTTTGAGAATGTTTGGAAAAATAGAGACACACATTTAAAAGATGTACCTGGATTCAAAGAATTTCACTTAGTTAAAGGCGATACAAATGATGAGCACACTTTGTATGCATCACACAGTATTTGGGCAACAAAAAATGATTTTATAAATTGGACTAAATCTGAGGCATTTAGATTAGCTCATAAAAATTCTGGGCAACATAAAGGGCTATATTTAGGTCACCCAAATTTTGAGGGATTTGAAGTAGTTATTTAATGTAAGATCAATCTGCTCTTTACTTTACTGCAATAATTCTAGGAACGATGATATTTTTAGTAATTATTTAATTATAAATTTCCTAAACCAAACCAGGCAAAAGCAATAACTACTAACCAAACTAATCCTTTAATTAGAAAGAAAATAAAACTTCCAGCAATTATATATCTACCTACTTTACTTTCTTTAAGAAATTTTCTTATTACTAACATTAATGGATCGTAGATCTAACAGTCCCAATTTTATCAATTTTTGCTACGTACATTCCTTTGTTTTTAAGTGGAACTACGCCTACCGTAGAACCAGTAAAAACAAAAAAGTTTGAATTTAATTTAATCTTATCTTTTTTTATTTTATTCAAAACAAATCTCAAGGAATTTAGTGGATTAATATATACTGTATTAGTATTTCCTTTTACAATATTTCCAGTCTTTATATTTTTAATACTGCACTTTAGATTACCTATATTTAACCTTTTGAATTTCTTTTTTGAACCAACAAGAAATTTTATATTGGCGCCGAAATCACTTGCTAGATCACCTAAATATTTTATACCTTGTTTTTTTTGTCTATAACCAACTACCTCAATGCATGGCATCATATGAGTTATATATTTACTTACATTTTTCATGGTAATTAAACTTTTGTTATCAAAAAAATTCTTATTTATTAAATATCCAACCTCTACTTCTATACCCAATGTTGAGCTATTAATTTTGACACCTCTGCCACTTTTTAAAACATTATTTTTAAAAATAGCAGAGTAAAAAGGCTCTTTTTCCTTTAACTTTTTTAAAACTGGCAAAGCAGTACCACCTGCTTTAAACCCAACAATTTTTGTTTTAATTTTAGACTCACAAATTTTTCTAAGCCTTGTCGCATTTTTAATATTTTTTGTATATTTTATTGGAAGCGGGCTTATCAATTTGTTTTTTTTGTAAGCGATTACCAACTTATTAGCAAATTTTTCGATTTCTTTTTTCATTAATTTAATACACTTCCTGGATCTAATTTAACATCAAACCAATTTAACCTAACATCTAAATGAGGTCCTGTAGCGCGACCAGATTTCCCAACGGTACCTATTATATCCCCTTTTTTGACTTCTTGCCCCATTTCAACAAAAATTTCATTCATATGCATATATAAAGTTGAAATTCCGTGGCCATGATCAAAAATTAATGTAGCTCCAGTATAATAAAGATCTTTTTCAGCAAGGGTAACTACTCCACTCAACATTGCTTTTATTGGAGTTCCAGTTTTTTGGGCGTAATCTAAACCGTAATGTGGCCACCTTGGTTTTCCGTTTAGAATTCTTTGACTGCCATAAACCCCAGTTATAATTGCGTCATCAACTGGAGTTATAAATTTATCTTTAAAATATATTAGATCGGTATCAATAGCTCTTGCTTTTCCAATAAGTTTATTTTCTTTCCTAATTCTATCGTAAACTTCTTTGGGTGGTGTTACTTTTTTTTCAGGCAAACCATCTATTCTTTGTATCTTATATTCTCTTTTTAAAACTTTCTTAACAAATTGATTTTTAACTCCATTAAGAGTTTCAGTTATAATAACATCATTTTTCCTATCTCTTCCAAGGCCAAATGCAAAAAAACCATCCTTTGAAACTCTAACGTTTTTTTTATCTATTTGTATTTTTGCTCCAGGATTGGTTTTACCTAATATAAAGTGTCCTTGAATGAACTTTCCCTCGAATTCAATTGCTTGGCTATTAAATTGAATAAGAAAAAAAATTAATAGGTATTTGATTATTTTGAAGTCCATCCACCATCAACCAATAAAGATGTACCAGTAATCATTGATGCCTGATCAGAAGCAAGAAATACTACAGCACTCGCAACATCAGAAAGCTCAGCAAATCTCCCTAGTGGAATATTCCCTAGCACTTCCCTCATAAATTTTTTGTCTTTTAAAAATTTACTTGTCATTGGAGTAACAACAAAAGTAGGGCATACTGTGTTTACTCTTATATTATGTTTTGCAAGATCAATAGACATTCCTTTTGTAAGTCCCTCAAAACCAAACTTGGTCATATTGTAAACACTTCTTATGGGGCCACCTACATGACCCATTTGTGAAGACATATTAATAATTACACCTCCAACTTTTTTTCTATTCTTTAATTCGATCATTTTTAAAGCAGATAATTGAGCAATATTAAAAGTCGCCATAGTGTTTATTTTTACAACATATTCCATATCTTTTCTTTTTACTTTAGTAAAATGCTCTGGAATATTTGTTCCTGCGTTGTTAACTAAAATGTCAATTCTTTTTTGAGAGTCTATTACTGATTTAATTTCAGAATATTTTGTAACGTCACAAACATACGATTTACACTTTGATCTAAATTTCTTAACAATTTTTGAAACTTGGTCTAAATCTTTTTTTGTTCGACTAACAATAATTAAACTTGCCCCAGCTTCAGCAAGAGCTATAGCGCATGCTTTTCCGATACCTTTTCCAGCACCAGTAACAAGAGCAACTTTATTTTTTAAGTTTTGTTTTTTAAGAAACATTTTTAAAATAATAGTACTTTTATATCAGTATAAATCAATTCTATTGCAACTATTAAAACTGCTAACAAACCTACCCAAGCAATCCATTTATATTTTTTTATCCACCCAGAAATTAATGTTGCAGCAGTTGCCATTAATATTATTGAAAGGGCAAGCCCAAAAACTAATAAGTAGTAGTGATCTCTTGCGGCCCCAGCAACTCCTAAAACATTGTCTAAACTCATAGTAATATCCGCAAGGATAACAGTTGTAATAGCCTTTAGAAAAGATGAGTTATCTATTTTAATATCATCCTTTTTTTCGCTTTGTTTAACGACATCAACATAGAGTTTATAGCAAATGTATAACAGTAAAATTCCACCAACTAGTCTTAATCCAGAAATTTGCAATAGATAAGCTGTGATAAGCGTAAATAGAATTCTCAAAATTACAGCTGCACCAATCCCCCAAAAAATTATTTTTTTTCTTTGTTCAGGTGGAAATTGTGAAGCAACCATTCCAATAATAATTGCATTGTCCCCCGCAAGAACTAAATCAATGAAAATGATTTGAAAAAAAATTAAAACTTGTTCTGATAACATTATGGGTTCAATATCATATCCGCACCCTTTTCAGCAATCATAATAGTAGGTGCATTAGTATTCCCAGAAGTTATATTTGGCATAATAGAGGCATCGATCACTCTCAGTTTATTAAGGCCATGAACTTTTAATTTATCGGAAACCACAGCTGAGTCGTCATTTCCCATCTTACAAGTGCCGACTGGATGAAAAATTGTTTGTGCGTAATGACTACAAGCTTTTACTATTTCTTCTTTATCATTAAGATGTGAACCAGGCCTAAATTCTTCGGGCTCATATTTTTTAAACTCATTGGTTTCCATTACAATTTTCCTAATCAATTTAATTCCGTCAGCTGCAACCTTTCTATCCTCATCAGTTGATAAATAATTCATCTTAATTTTTGGGTTAACTTTTGTGTCACTACTACTTATTGATATTTCGCCTCTACTTGTTGGTCTTATGTTTGCAACAGTTGGAGTGAAAGCATGGAAATCATGAAGGTTTGCACCTCCCAATTTGTCAGTACTAATTGGTTGAATATGAAATTGTAAATTTGGTGTATCTCTGCTTGGATCACTTTTTGCAAAACCACAAAGTTGACTTGCACCCATAGTCATTGGTCCTCTTCTTTTAAAGACATACTCAAGTCCAATTAACAGCTTACCAAACACACTATTAATTTTCTTGTTTAAAGTTTTTATATTTTTAACTTTGTAAACTGGCCTGAACATCAGGTGGTCTTGAAGGTTTTTACCAACACCCTTAAGATCTTTGACAATATTAATTCCCAAATCTTTTATTTTTGATGCTTCTCCAACACCTGAAGTTTGAAGTATATGAGGGCTTCCAATTGATCCCGCACATAGTAAAATTTCCTTCTCAGCTCTAACAGTAAAAGTTTCATTTCCTTTTGAATAAGTAACACTCTCTGCGTTAATTCCAGCGAAATTAATTTTTTTAACATGACAGTTTGTTTCGATTTTTAAGTTTTTATTTTTTTTTATAGGATTTAGATATCCAACTGCAGTGCTGCATCTTAATCCATTCCTCTCTGTAACCTGAAAATATCCACATCCAAAATTATCTCCTTTATTAAAATCATTTACCTTTGGAATGCCAACTTCCTCAGCTGCATTCATAAAAACATCTAAAATATCTAATTTAATTCTCTGATCTGATACAGCTAATGGCCCTCCGACACCATGAAACTGATCTTTACCTCTTTCTTGGTCTTCAGCTTTGATAAAGTAGGGCAGGACATCTTTCCAAGCCCAACCAACATTTCCGAGTTGTCGCCATAAATCATAATCTTGCTCTTGACCCCTTATGTATAAAAGTCCATTGATCGAGGAGCTTCCACCTAATGTTTTTCCTCTCGGATATGGTATCGAAACGTTTTCCATAGTCTCATCAGGCTCAGTTTTAAAACACCAGTCTGTTTTAGGATTATGCATGGTTTTGTAATAACCTACTGGTATATGTATCCAGGGATAGCTGTCTTTACCACCTGCTTCAATTAACATAACTTTATACTTACCAGATTTCACTATCCGATTTGCTAAAACACATCCTGCAGAACCAGCACCAATAATAATAAAATCAAATCTTTCCATTTTGAGTTTTATAACAAAATTTTTAGGTATTTATTACTTAATTAAAGCTTTTTTTATTACTAATAAAGTCAAATGCAACTTGTATATCTTCACTTTTTTTGGTTGGATATGCCTTATTAAATTTAACTTAAGAGAGGAAATAATGAAAAAAATCATTTCATTAATGTTTGCAGCATTTTTAGTTCTTGGTTTTATATCAAATGCTAATGCTAAAACATTGAAATGTCAGACTGTTCTTAACACTAAAGCTGATGAAGTTAAAATGTTAAAAGACTTTACTGACACTGTAACAGCTCTTACTGATGGCTCGTTAAAATTTGAAATTTTGCCAGCAGGCGCAGTTGTTGGAGTAAAAGAAACATTAGATGCAGTTGATAAAGGTTTAATTGACTGTGGATTTGCTTGGACACATTATTGGTCAGGTGATCACCCTGCAGCTATGTTATTTGGTTCACCAGTAGCAGGTGGTGGAGTAGGTATTGATAACTTAGCGTTTTTATCATGGTTCCAATATGGAGGTGGTAAAGAGTTGTATGACCAATTGTGGAAAGAAATGGGAAGAGACATCAAAGGATTTATGCTTCAACCAGTTGGCCCAGAAGCTTTAGGTTGGTTTCCAAAACCAATTAAAGATATGGCTGACTTTAGAAAATATAAATTCAGAACTCCTCCAGGAATTCCGGGACAAACTTACAAAGACATTGGTATAGCATCTGTTGCAATGGGTGGTGGAGATATTCTTCCAGCCTTAGAAGCAGGTACAATCGATGCAGCTGAGTGGTGTTGTCCAAAACCAGATTTAACATTTGGTTTTCAAAAAGTTTTAAAACATTATTATCTACAAGGATTACACCAAGTAGTAGTTAATGCTGACTTTTATATCACTGGAAAAACTTACAAAGCAATGACAGCTCATGAGAAAAAATCTCTTGAGGTTGCTGCTAATGCTTCATTAGCTAAATCTTTAAGCTACAGAATCTATGAAAATGGAAAAGCTTTACAAGAATTAACTACAAAGCATGGAGTTATTTTAGAAGATACACCTTCAGATTACTTTAAAGAGTACATGGCAGCCGCAAAAGCTACATTGAATAAAAATGCGGAACAAAACAAGTTCTTCAAAGAAGTATACGATTCAATGAAAGAGTTTGCTGATGTTGCTGTTCCATTCTGGAGCGGTGCTCAAATGTCAAATGCTAAGCTAGGAATGGCTCACGCAGCGACGTTAAAGTAAAAATATAAACTTTAAATTTATAAAGAGCGGGCTTTACAGTCCGCTCTTTTTGTTTAGAATCTATATATGAATGATCAACCTCCAAAAATAGATATTTCAGATGAAATGATCGCTGAAAGGCGAGGGGGTTTAGATAAAATGCCCGATGATATGCCATCTTGGATGGCAAATTCTATCGTCAAGATAGATAAGTTTAGCAAGTTAATAGGAAATATTGTTTGTTGGATATTGATGCCTTTAATATTTGCTATGACCTATGAGGTGCTTGCGAGAAAATTATTTTTAGCACCAACAATTTGGGCTTATGACATTAGCAGGTTTCTTTATGGAGCCTTGTTTATGTTGGGAGCAGGTTACGCTTTATCAAAAGGAGTTCACATAAGAGCAGATTTTTTATACAGAAACTTTAAAACTAAAACGCAAGGTTTAATTGATTTCTGGTTGTATATTTTATTTTATTTTCCAGGTTTAATCGTATTTCTTTATATGACAATTGGCTTTGTTGAAGAGTCTATTAGAAGAGGTGAAAGAGGCATGGATACTACATGGATGCCATATATGTGGCCTATCAAGACGTGTTTGTTAGTTGGAATTATCTTTTTATTAGTTCAAGGTTTTTCTGAATTATTAAAAAGTTATTGGGCCGCAAAAAAAGGTGAGTGGCCTGGAGCGAAAAAATGATAGCTGAACTAATAGATCCAGCAATACTTGGTTTTATATTAGTTGGAGTAATGCTATTTGCAA
>CACKFV010000018.1 GCA_902599605.1 uncultured Pelagibacteraceae bacterium | reverse complement strand
TAATAATGTTTTTAAGATTGATATTATTTTTTAATTTACCCTCTACTGTAGATACGTAGTGATACAAATGTTTATATTCCTCTACATATTTTTTTCTTTTGATTATTACACTTCCTGGTTTACAAATTTTTGATAAATCGTTTCTCTCCATATCTACAATCATATTATGTTCTTTTGTCTCTTTATTGTTATTCTTAAAGAAATTGAGAGCTTTAGATTTGTTTAATTTTTGATTTTTTTTTAGTGTTCCGGCTATTGGTTTCGTCGTTACCTTTAATCCCTTTTTTTCTATTAAAGTTTCAGGAGAACAACTAACAATAGAGTAATTCTTATCTCTAATCATAAAAGCCTCTGGAGAAGAGTTTACCTTCATTAATTTCCAAAAAAAACCGACCGGATCTATCTCAGATTTATTTTTATACTTTGTGCAAATTTTTATTTGATAGGTCTCACCAGCTCTGATTTTTTTTGAAAAAATGTTGAAGATTCTTTTATACTTTTCAAAGTTAATATTGACTTTAAATGGTTTTAATATTTTGGTTTGATTAAAGTGGTAATTAAAACTCTGTTTCTTTAATGTTGAAGATATTTTAATTTTTTTTGATAAAGTAATTATAGTTTCTGGTTTATAGAAAAGGCCCTTATAAAATCCATTATTCTTTTGATTTTTGATTCTAATATTTAGCAAGTTGCATAATATTTCGTAACCAAAAAAACCTATATAAAGGTCTTGTTCCCTTTTAAATTTTTTTTTTGTTATATTGTTTAAAAAATTTTCTATGTTTGAGTTGTTAAGTACTATTCTCTTTGAAAAATCTGTAAATATTTTATATCCATCTTCATATTTATAGATGATCATAGGTTTATCTGATTGATATAATTTCTCCAGATAAGGATTAAAATTCGATTTATGCTTTTTGTAATCTATCAATTGCTTGCTCTTTAATTGGTAAGTGTATTAAGCCTGCAAAAACAGATAATGCAATTGCTAAATACCACGCATAGTTATAAGAGCCATATATGTCATAGAAAAGTCCGCCAAGATATGCTCCAAAAAAAGATCCAAATTGATGACTTAAAAAAACTAAACCATATAAAAGGCCAAGATACTTAGTCCCAAAAATATGAGCTACAATTCCACTTGTAGCTGGAACAGTGGATAACCATAGAAAACCAAAGCTAGCACCAAATATTATTGATGAAATAGTACTTGGAGGTAAAAAAATAAAAAAACAAATTGAGACACCTCTTAAAAAATAAATAGAACTTAAGATAATTTTTTTACTCATCTTTGTAGATAAATAGCCACTTAACAAAGAACCAATGATATTAAAAAAACCTATTAAAGATAAAATCATCGCTGCAGTCCAATCATCTAGACCTCTGTCTGCTACATATTTTGGCACATGAGTTCCAACTAAAGTAATATGAAAACCGCATACGAAAAATCCTGAAACCAACAAAACATAACTTTTGTTTCGAAATGCTTCTTTAAGAGCATCTAAAGATCCTTGATCATTGATAGCATCAATCGTTTTGTCTAGCTGTGGCGATCTAACAAAATAAGCAAATATTAATCCTATAGATAAAAATATCATGAAATAAAAAAGGGTATTTACCCATCCATTACTTTGTAAGGAATAATTTGTAAAAAGTGGTGAAAGGAAATAACCAAAAGAACCTACAGCTGTAACTATGCTCATTGCAATTGTTCTATTAGATAATGGAAAGTGTTTACCAACAATTGACATTGGGATACTAATTGCTGTACCTCCACAACCAATACCAATTAAAACTCCTAAACTGATTTGAAAGTAAATCCCAGTATTAGGACCTGCATATAAAAAATAAACTCCAAGGATATAAAAAAGAAATGCAAGGATAATTGATTTGTGACCTCCATATTTGTCTGCGAGAACTCCAAAAATTGGGCCAGATAGTCCCCAACCTAACATTTGAATACCTATAGCTAAACCAAATTCAGTATTTGAAATTCCTAAATCATTATTAAAGTCAATGAAAAACATTCCAAAAACTTGTCTTACACTCAAAGACATTAAAACTACTACACACGCGCAAATCAATGTCGTCAGAGCTAGTTTATTTTGAATAAATTTTTCTGAACTCATTTGATGAATTTAAGAGATCTTCTTAAATCTTCAATCAAATCTTTTGGATCCTCTAATCCGATATGTAATCTTACTATATGCTCATCTTTTGATAAATTTAAGTAAGATCTATCTCCTTGTTCTTTAATTTCTTGATGTAATGCCAAACTTTCAAAACCTCCCCAACTATATCCATATCCAAATAATTTTAGAGAATTAACAAACTTTATAACATTCTTTTTTGATGATTTAATTCTTAAACCCATTAAACCAGATGCTCCTTTATAATATTTTTTCCAAAGGCTGTAGTTTAAGGAACCTTTTTTAAATGGATATAAAAGTTTAATTTTTTTGTGCTTGGACAAGAAACTTGCAACTTTCATAGCATTCGATTGATGTCTATCCAATCTCACATCTAGAGTTCTTAAACCTCTAGTTACTAAATAAGCATCGTCGGGGCCCATTCTAAGTCCTGTAATTTTTTCGGCTAATTGGACTTTTTTAAAAACTTTTTTGTTTACTGCTAAGCTGCCACCCATTACATCAGAGTGCCCAGAATAATATTTGGTGGCTGAAACAATAGACATATCAAAACCTAACTTAATTGGCTTAAGAAAATATGGTGTTCCCCACGTATTATCAATTGCTGTAAAAATCTTTTTTTTATTTGCTATAGAGATTATTTTTGATAGGTCTTGAAACTCAAAGGAATTACTACCAGGACACTCAACAAATATAAGTTTTGTTTTTTTACTTATATTTTTTTTGATCGTATTTAGGTCATGAGGATTATAAAATTTCGTATTAATATTAAATTCTTTTAAATAATCTTTAGTTAACAATCGTGTAGGACTATAAACTGGATCAGCAACTATTATTTCATCCCCAGGTCTTACAACACTGAATATTGCTAAAAAAACAGAGCCAAAACCAGTTGGCGTTAGAAAAACATGATAAGATTCTTCCAATTTTGTTAAAATTTTTGAGAGAACATGTGTTGTTGATGTTCCCTGTCTTCCATAATCATGGTGGCCACCAGTTGGATCTTTAATATTTCTCTTTTGAGTTTTTCTAATATCTTGCATAGATTTAAAAATAATAGTTGATGCCCTTACTACAGGCGGATTTACCGATTGATTATGAAAATCTTTTGCAGTGTGTTTTAAAAATGTTTTAAAAGAGTAGCCCATAAAAAAATTGAATACTTATGGGGACAATGCTATATCCCATGTATAAGTCAATAAAATAATAAATAGGAGATAATGATGGGTTATCCAAAGAAACACAGAGGCCGAAGGAAAATGGGCTCAAAAAAAAGAAGAGCAAGAAAAAAAAATAAAAAGAAATAATTCTGCTCAAAATGGATAATATAAAAAAAGTCAAGGCCTTGAGTGTTTGGATTTTTATAGTTCCATTTGTTGCTACAAATACTTGTTTAATTTTAATAACTCAATTTCACGAACTTTTTCCTAATAAAGAAAACATTATACATTTCACATTTCCCTACATAGATGGTGGGGCTTCTATTAGTAGAACAGCAAGATACTTTCCAACTTATTTAGTATTTAAACCTGCTATGTTTTTAACCGCTTATTTATTAATTAAATATTGGATCTTTAATAAACAAATTATATTAAACATACATGGAAATCATAAACACTTAAAAAAAATGCTTTTCTTTGGAATTGGATCTGCAATTTGTCTTATAATCCATTCAATTTTTCTAGGCATAAAATTTGATGTTGACGCGTATAAACTTTTTAGACGAGTAATAATGTTGGCATTCATAATATTTGAGATAGCTGCCCAAACTTATTTTGTTTTAATTTTTTACTCCATCAAGTCAAAACTTAAATTATTTATTAATGAAACATATCTAAAATGTAAGGCTGTTTTAGTATCAATTTTAATTTTTGTAGGTATTATTGCATTGCCCTTAGTTTCTATGCCAGGTAATAAACACCTTAAACATGCGTTGGAATGGGATTATTTTTTAGGGGTAATTACTTTTTATATATTTACTTTTTTATTATGGAAAAAAAAGAGTAATTAGTTTTTTATCCAACCTCCGCCTAAAACTTTATAACCATTTTTATTTTTTTGATAAAAAACACATGCTTGACCTGGTGAAACACCATATTCATCCTCCATTAAATTTACTTTTGCTTTTGAACCTGATACCTCAACTTTTGAAGGAATTAACTTCCCTGTTGATCTTATCTTTACGTAAACTTTTTCATTTAATTCGTTACCATCACATAAAATATTAAGATTATTTAAATTAATAATTCTTTTTGCTAAGTATTTTTTATGCCCAACAATTATCTCATTCCTCTTTGGATCAATTTCTATAACATACAATGGATCTTTATCGGAAACCTTAATACCTCTTCTTTGACCGATTGTAAAATTTACTATTCCATCATGAACCCCAATTACCTTTCCCTCAATGTTTTTGATATTTCCTTTTACAAACGCTTTAGGTTCAAATTTTTTAATTACAGATGAATAGTCACCATTTGGAACAAAACAAATATCCTGACTATCTGGTTTATCTGCTACATTTAAATCAAGTTTTTTTGCAATTTCTCTTGTCTCATCTTTCAGTAAGTTTCCTAGAGGAAATCTTAGAAAATTAAGCTGATCCCTCTTTGTATTAAAAAGAAAATAGCTTTGATCCCTATTATGATCCTCTGCACGATACATTTCATTTTTTTTTCCATCAAATATCGATCTTACATAATGACCAGTTATCAAGGCATCTGCTTTTAAATCTTTAGCTTCCATAAAAAGATCTTTGAATTTTACTGTTTGATTACACTGAACACATGGTATTGGAGTTTCACCTTTTAAGTAGCTCTCAACAAAATTATCAATAACTCCCTCTTTAAATTTATTTTGGTAATAAAGAATTTTATGATCAATATCCAGTTTATGGGCAACTCTTTTTGCATCTAATATGTCTTGTCCAGCGCAACATTGTTTTGATTGGGAGACTTGCTTGGTATCATCGTAAAGTTTAAGTGTAATACCTATAACTTTGTAACCTTCTTTTTTCATTAATCCAGCAACTGTTGAAGAGTCTACTCCTCCTGACATTGCAACAACTACGACTGTATCTTTTGTCTTTTTATCAATTCCGATTGAGTTTAAATTGTTTTTCATAAACTTTAAAATTATACTATTTTTATTTAAAAAACTAAATTAAATGATTTTAGATTATGAGCCAGGTGACAAAGTGATTAATCCTAAAAATAAAGATTGGGGAATTGGCCAAGTACAATCAATTATAAAAGAAAAAGTTACTGTAAATTTTGAAAATGTTGGTAAAAAAGTAATCAACGCTAATTTAATTGAATTAACAAAGATTTGATAAAAAATGAATATAGAAGATAAAAAAAAAATTGTACTAGATTTAATTGGTACTTTCCAAACAGCAAGTAAATTATCTTTGTCATTAAGAAAGAAAGGTCTTAAAGAAACCATTAAGGAAGATAATACCCCTGTAACAAATGGGGATCTTGAGGTTAATAATTTATTGATAGATAAAATTAGCAAGTTAACACCAGATATTCTTATAGTTTCAGAGGAAACCTCCTCAAACAAAAAATTAGATAACTTATCAACTTTTTGGCTTATCGATCCAATAGATGGCACTTATGATTATATTAATGATAAAGACGAATTTACTTTAAACGCTGCCCTAATTATTAATAAAGTTCCTGAAATAGGTATTATCAGCGCTCCAGCGAAAAATAGATTATTTTATACATATGGCGATGGTAATTCATTCGAAATAATTAATGATAAAGCTAAGTTGTTAAACACTAAAATAAATACCAGTGACAAAGAAAATATTAAGGCTGTAAGCTATTCAGATAAACTTAAAAATGAAATTAAAGATATCCATGAAAAATTTAAAGTAACTAGTTACACAAAAATGAAAAGTTCTCTTAAGTTTTGTGTAATTGCAGCGGGTGAGTTTGATCTTTATGTTGCTGAACCAAGAGCATCTGAATGGGACATCGCAGCAGGGGATGCAATTTTAAGTAATTCTGGTGGGTCTATTACTGACATGAATGGAGAAAAAATTTATTATGGAAAAAAGGATTTTAAAAATCCAGGTATAATTTTGAAAAGTGCAAGATTAAATAATGGATGAACAATTAAGAACTATATTAATTATTATTGTATCAGTATCTATTTTTGGCTTGATAGTTTTCGTAGTAGTAAAAAACTATATCAAATCCAAGATAGATTATTATTTGAATAAAAAAAACGAGAAAACTACAAAAGACGAATAATTTTCTCATATTCATCTTTTGATAAATCCATTATTCTTTTTGACGTTTCAAAACTAAATCCATTTCTAGCCAATATGCCAATATCTTTTTTAAAAAAAATAGGCCTATTATCCTCTGATCTATGTGGGCCAATTTTTTTCTTTTTACAAAGTTTTATTGCAGAAAAAAAATCTTGGTCATCATTATTTTCTTTAATTTTATCTAAAGTTTCCTTAACAAATTTATCATTAATTCCTTTTGACATCAGGTAGCTTCTAATTTTGTTAATTGAGCTACCTCTCTGAATCAAATTTTTCGCTTTGCTCTCAGAATAAAACTTATCATTAATAAACTTGGATTGTTCCAAATCTGACAATACAATGTCTATCAGGTTTTGATAATTACCCTTTTTCATGTTTGTGGAACCATACTTTAAATATTTCTTCAATAAATAAGTTCTAAGTTGTTGTTTAGACGGAGCATATTTTTCAATGTATTTTAAGGAAAAATCTCGTATCTCAGATACAGTTAATTCTAAATTTTTTTTTTTATTTTTTAAGGGAATCATTATAATTTTTATTATATTATAACCTCAAATGTTTGAACAAATTAATAATTTCTTTACAATTGAAATGATCTATCTTTGGTTGAATTTAGGTGTTCTACCCTTTTGGATTATTCTATTTTTTTTTCCTCATTCATTTATGAGTAAATATTTAGTTAGATCAATTTTTCCCTTTATGATCTTCTCCTTCGTTTACGTTTATTTGTTATATTATTTTTTTATATCAGATTTCAATTTTCAGAATAATTTTACACTTTATTTAAGCCTTGAAAACTTGTCAGATCTTTTTTCAGAAAATGGTTTTTTAATAATGTTTTGGTGTCATTTTTTAGCAGTAAACTTATTTTGTGGAGCATGGATTGTGTCTGATAGTATTAAGCTCTCAATTTCAAAATTTTTAACTTTTTTCCCTTTGCTAATTACTTATTTTATAGGTCCTCTTGGATTATTCATTTATTGGTTAATCAGGATTTTTTTCGCAAGAAGAATGTCATTGTATGACTAAATCTATTCAATTTTATTACGATTTTTCAAGTCCCTACACTTATATTGCACATAAAAAAATTAGAGAAATTCAAAAAAAAAATTCTATAAAATTTATTTATTGTCCTATGCTTTTAGGAGGATTGCATAAGTTAGCAGGAATTACAGCAAATGCCTTTATAAAAAATAAAAATGAATTTATGAGGCGAGACTGTGAAATGGTTTCAAAAAAACTCAAGATCGATTTCAAATTTAATGATTATTTTCCAATAAGCTCACTTAATCTAATGAGGGGGTCGTTGGTTACGAATAAAGATATATCAGATAAGTATATCGATTGTTTTTTTGATGCATATTGGAGAGACAATATAAATCTCTCTGATGATGAGAATTTTAAAGAAAAACTGAAAGATCTTCAAATAGATATAGATAATTTTTTAAACAGTATTAGTAAAAAAGAGACAAAAGAAAAACTGATCAAACTAACACAAGATGCGTTCGATAAGAAAATCTTTGGGGCACCAACTTTTATTTGTAATGACAAAATATTTTGGGGTCAGGACAGATTAGATTATGCTATAGAAGAATTTTCTAACTAATTTCAAAGTCACCATCTTTAATAGCACTGAAACCTCCGTCAACATGAGATACATTTTTAAAACCCATATCTTGAAGTGATTTTGCTGCCAATGCAGATCTTAATCCTCCTGCACAAAAAAGAACTATTTCTTTAGATGGATCGATTTTTCCTTGTTTATAATATGCGCTATTTGGATCAATCCAAAATTCAAGCATTCCTCTTGGTATGTGTAATGATCCTTCTACTCTTCCCTCTTTTTCAAGCTCTCTTACATCCCTTATATCAATCAAATTACAACTACCATCTTTATGTAATTTTGAAGCCTCGGTGTGAGAAATCGTTTTGATTTCTTTCAATGCATCATTTACAAGTTCTTTGGATGATTTAATTGTCATAATTATATATATTGTAATATCAGATTAAATGAAAAAAAACATCTTTAAAAAAATATTCATAAAGTTTTCTAAATTATTAGGTTTTGAAATTATTGATCAGAGTGAATTTAATTCTCCTTCTTTGAATAAGGAATTAAATGAAGAACTCTCAAATATTAAAAAGTCGATAGTATTACCTTTGGGTGAAGTTAAATTAACTAGAAAAATTCAAAGTTTAAGCATAATTTTTAGAACAAATACCAATATTGAAATTTGGGATCAAAACAAAAAAAGAATATTTGAAAAACCTAAAATTGAGTATGCTTTAAGATGTTTAAATTCTGTAATTAAATCGATTAAAAAAACTAAGGAACTTAAGCCAGATACTTTGATAAAATTTCAAGTTATTGATGACAATTCAAGTGATGAAAATCTTAAAAAATTAAAAGACCTAATAAACACCCATAATATAGACTGTGAAATTATTAATCACGATAAAAGCGAACATAAAGAAAAAATAGCAGCTGAAAGTAATCAAGAAACGTTTGGAAATCTCTCAAGTTTATTAAAATGCTTTGAAGTTGCAAAAAAAGATCAATCTGATCTCATATATTTTGTAGAGGATGATTATCTTCATTATGAGCATTCATTGGTCGATATGTTGAATACTTATGAAAGAGTAAGCTCTCAACATAAGGATGAAATTATAGTTTGTCCCAGCGATTATCCCTTTAATTATATGAATAATGAAAAAACAAATATATTAATTGGAAGTCAACAACATTGGCGAACGATCACAAAAATGCTTTGCACATTTATGATCTCAAAGGAAATGTTTCAAAAACATATAGATAACTTTGAAAAAACTTGCGAGAAAAGACATGAACCTTTTGAAAAATATTTAAATAAAATTTTAGAGAGTGAAATTGGTATTTCACCTATTAAATCATTAGCGGTACATATGACTAACGTCAATTCAAGTTATGGTTTATCCCCATTTATAGATATAAAAAAACTTTGGGAAGAAAATAAAATTGGCCAATGACTGTAAAAGCACCAAATTTTAAGTTAATAAGTACCTCTAATGAAGTTGTAGAATTAAATAAAATTAAATCAAAACTTATTGTTTTATATTTTTACCCAAAAGATGATACCCCTGGGTGTACATTGGAAACAAAGGATTTCAATAGTCTTATAGGAAAATTTTTAAAAAATAATTGTAATGTGTACGGGATATCGAAAGATAGTTTGGAAAGTCATAAAAAATTTAAAAAAAAATATAAAATTAAATTTGATTTACTTTCTGATGAAAAAAAAATTGCAATAAAGGCATATAAAGTTTGGGGAAAGAAGCAATTTATGGGTAAAGAATTTATGGGATTAATAAGAAGTAGTTTCTTGATCAAAAATAAAAAGATTATTAAAGAATGGAGATCTGTCCGAGTAAAAAATCATGCTCAAGAAGTTTTGAATTATATTTTAAATAAATAAAAAAGGCCTCCTATTTCTAGGAGGCCTTTTAATCGTCTAACCAAGAGGGAGAGATGATTAATCTCTTATTGCGTAACCGATTACGCCTGTTTCTACGACGTCGGTTCCTTTAAGTTCAGCTTCTTTACTTAATCTTATACCAATTGTGCTCTTCATAATTCCCCATACTGCTAGGGCAACTATAAACACAAATACGTTGATTGAGATTACACCTAAAAACTGAGCTCCAAAAGTTGTATCTGGATTTGTTAATGGAACTGCTAATGTACCCCAAATACCAGCGAATAAGTGTGCGGGTA
This sequence comes from uncultured Pelagibacteraceae bacterium, assembly GCA_902599605.1. GTDB lineage: Bacteria > Pseudomonadota > Alphaproteobacteria > Pelagibacterales > Pelagibacteraceae > Pelagibacter. The sequence continues at coordinate 1,448 of CACKFV010000018.1, read as the reverse complement.
TTGCACCAACTACATCGTCAATTTTTAGAGCAAAAAGGAATTTCGTTCCATAAACAACAATTACACCTCCCACAGCACCAATTAAAATTGCTGCAAATGGTGATGGCATTAATGGTTCTGCTGTAATTGCAACTAGACCACCAATACATCCGTTTAGCATTTGAATTACATCTGTCTTACCAAACCCTAATCTTGTAACTGTTGCTGCAGCCATTACACCACCTGCACCAGCTAAAAATGTGTTCATAAAGATTGTTGAAACTGCAATTGCATCATCAGCAGTACCCATAGCTAATTGAGAACCACCATTAAATCCAAACCAACCCAGCCATAAAATAAATATACCAACTGTGATTAATGGAATTGATGAAGCAGCAAATGGTTTCATCGGAGCAGGTGCACCAGATTTTGTAAATCTACCTAATCTTGGACCTAATAATAATGCTCCTGCTAAAGCCGCTGCACCACCTGTTGAGTGTACTAATGTTGAACCTGCAAAATCTGAGAATCCAGCAGCTGCTAACCAGCCACCACCCCATTGCCAACCCATTACGATTGGATAGATAATTCCAGATAAAATTGCTGCAAATAAAAAGAAAGGCCATAGCTTGATTCTTTCAGCTAATGTTCCTGAAACAATCGAAACTGTTGTTGCGCAAAATACCATTTGGAAATACCAATCTGATCCATCAGAATAACCAGTATCTACTTTACTAGCATCTGACCATGGTAAAAAACTACCAATATATCCACCTTCTGGTATTCCATATGCTAAATTATAACCAAATAACCAGAACATCATTCCAGCTATAGAAAATAATCCAATATTTTTTGCACAAATTACAGATACACTTTTAGATGTTACACTTCCTGCTTCTAACATTGCAAACCCAGCAGCCATAAACATGACTAAAAATCCACAAACTAGAAAAAGGAAAGTATTAAAAATGAATCCTACTTCTGCTGAAACAGTTGAATCCGCATAACTTGTACTCGTCATGTTTAGTAAGAAAAATAAACTTACTGCGGGACCCACTAGTTTCTTTAAATGTTTTTTCATAATATTCTCCCTTGTTAAAGAAACCCTTTTATAAAATGGATACTTAAAAACTAATGTTTTTTGGATAAAATAGGTATGCAGTATTTGCATATAGAAACAGCCTTTATTAACTTTTATATTAATAAAGGCTGTTCAGAGGAAATATTTATTTGTTGAATATTTCTTTAAGCGCTTTTGCAGGCAAAAACTTAACTTTTTGAGATGCAGCTATTTGGATTTGTTCTCCAGTTCTTGGGTTTCTTCCAATTCTAGCTTTTCTCTTAGCAACTTTGTATGTACCAAAACCAGCGATTTTCACTGAGTCATCATTTTTCAACGCATCTAATATCGTATTTGTGATGGTATCAAAAGTTCGCTCAGCATCAGCTTTACTTTGGTTTAAAGAACC
>CACKFV010000017.1 GCA_902599605.1 uncultured Pelagibacteraceae bacterium | reverse complement strand
TGTGGTTGCAATTTCTTTGATATTAAAAGAAGAATTTAAGGAACCTAATATAATTTCTGATGCATCATCGTTTCCATCAATGGAGTACATAAAAAATCTTGAGGTTAATAAACGTGCTAAAGAAATCATTGAGATGCCTTTTGGATCATTACCTTTTTTATATAAATACTTACCTTTTAAATTTGCAGCTTTTATTGATAAGTTTGGAGTTAATTTATCCTACATTTTCACAATTGTACTTATATTAAGATATATAGGATTTCCTACACCATTTGATTATTACAAGAAACTTATGGCGCATGTTTACTTCAAAAAAATTGAAAAAATATATAGTAAATCATTAAATAGTAAACTATCAGAAAAAGACATTAAAACTCTGAAAGAAACAGAAAAACGTTTTGAAGAATTTATTGAAAATGAACAAGCGTCCAAGATAATTAGAGAAATTAAAAAAAGAATTTAATTTATTTGATCTTATTATAAAGGTCTTTTGCGCTCAACCATCCATTTTCCAACCTTGGACCACCAAACCAGTCACCACAAATACCTAGACCAATTGTTTTATCCCAGTAGCTTTGTGTTTTTAATGGTGTTGAATTAGAGGAATATTTCCATCCATGTATATGGGTAAAATAAGTCTTTCTGATTTTAATTTTTGTAAGTTTTTTAAATTTATTAATTAAAACATTTGTGTAAAATTTTTTTTTATTTCTATAGTTATCAGTGTGTTTTTTTCCATACTCAAAAGTGCTTTGAAGTACCCATAAGTCTTTATTATATTTAAATCTTTTTTTTGAATTTTCTTTGGAAACCCAACCTAAAACTTTGTCATTAGTGAAAAAACTGCTCGCTCTAATTGCTGTTTTATTAGTCATTAATAAAACTGTTAGACTTGAATTCATTATAACCTTATTTTTAAAAAGTTTTGTTCTAACAAACTTAGATGAAAGTTTTTTTGCTTGTGGGAAAGGAATTGATAAGATTAAATTTTTTGAATAAATATACTTATTATCTTTAAATCTAAGATACCAAAAATTTTTTTTTCTTTTTATTTCAGATAGCTCTGATTGAAATTTACAACTAATATTTTTAAGTAAAAATTTACTTATATCGTTATTTCCTTTAACACCGATTAACTTAATATGTTTTTTGTCTCTTTTGACCTTCTGATTTAAAAATTCATGATTGCCTCTCCAATGTTTGAGAACCTTTTTTTTTATAAGTTTATTGGTAAAAGATTTAAATTCCTTTGATCTTGGAGATAAATATTGAAGACCATGGTCAAAACCTATATTGCCTTTATATCGCTTAAAAGAACTTCTACCACCAACACCTCTTGCTTTATCGTGAACGTTGATTGAATATTTTTTTTTTAAATAGTGAGCAATTGTTGATCCAGAGATACCAGATCCTATTATACAAAAATCTAACATTATTGAGATGGTTTAAAGATTAAGCAAAGCCCATTATTGCAAAACCGTTTACCAGTTTTTCCAGGGCCATCAGCAAATACATGTCCATGGTGTGCTCCACAATTTGCACAATGATATTCTATTCTTTTCATTCCAAATGAATAATCTACTTTTGTATTAAAAGCGCCTGGAACTGCTTCTGTAAAAGATGGCCAACCGGTTCCACTATCATATTTTGCAGTTGAGTCAAAAAGTAAGGCTCCGCAATTAGCGCAATGGTAAGTACCTTTTCTTTTTTCGTTTAACAAAGAGCTGGTAAATGCTCTTTCAGTTCCTTGATTAAACATTATATCTTTTTGTTGATTTGTAAGATTTTGATTTATAATTTTTTTTGTAGCAGCGTAGATTGTCTTTATTGGTAGATAAAAAAACAAGAGAGAATAACTCAAAATTTTGAGAATTTTTCTTCTTTTTAAAATCATTAAATTATATTAAAGACTTTTGAGGCTTCATATCATTCTTCTTAATTCCAGCAACCTCGACTGGTTTTTTCATTGCGTCTCTTCTAAATGGCTCGCCTAATTCTTGATTTAGAATAATTTCTATGAAAGTAGTAATTCCTTTTTTTTGATCTTCACAAGATTGTTTGATCGCTTTAGTTGTTTCTTCCATTGTTTTGCAAGTAACTCCTTTTAGGCCACATGCATTAGCAACTTTTGCATAACTTAATTCTGGATCTAACTCTGTACCAACAAAGTTATCATCAAACCATAATATAGAATTTCTTTTTTCTGCTCCCCATTGATAATTTCTAAATATAACCATGGTAATAGCTGGCCATTCTTCCCTGGCGCATGAACTCATTTCATTCATACTTATTCCAAATGCACCATCACCTGCAAAACCAATTACAGGTGTATCTGGACATCCAATTTTTGCACCCAAGATTGCAGGAAATCCGTAGCCGCACGGTCCGAATAAACCTGGAGCTAAATATTTTCGCCCCTTTTCAAAAGTTGGATAAGCATTTCCTATTGCACAATTGTTTCCAATGTCACTCGAAATTATTGCATCTTTAGGCAGCGCGTCCTGTATCGCTCTCCATGCTTGTCTTGGAGACATTCTGTCTTTATCTCTTTCTCTCGCTTCTTTATTCCACACTGTTCCTGGATCATCTTCTTCATGATCTAACCCAGCTAAAGTTTGTAGCCAAGCAGATTTTGTTTTGTGAATTAAATTTTTCCTTTCATCACGACCTGCATTACCAGCATCAGATGAAAGTTTATCTAAAATTTGTTGTGCAACTTGTTTAGCGTCACCGCATATTCCGACTGTAACTTTTTTTGTTAAACCTATTCTATCAGGGTTCATATCAACCTGAATTATAGTTGCATTTTTAGGCCAATAATCAATACCGTAACCTGGTAAAGTAGAAAAGGGATTTAATCTTGTTCCTAATGCTAAAACAACGTCGGCTTTTGAAATAAGTTCCATTGCAGCTTTTGAACCATTGTAACCTAAAGGTCCAACAGCAAGTGGATGGCTTCCAGGAAAACTATCATTGTGTTGATAACCATTACAAACTGGTGCATCTAATTTCTCTGCTAATTTTTTGCATTCTTCTATCGCTCCACCAATAACAACTCCTGCGCCTGATAGAATTACAGGAAATTTTGCTTTTGATAATAGACTTGAAGCTCTTTCAATTGCATCTTTTCCGCCACCTTGTCTTTCAAATCTTACGATGGGAGGAAGCTCTATATCTATAACTTGTGTCCAATAATCTCTTGGAACATTTATTTGTGCTGGTGCAGATCCTCTGAAAGCTTTTTCAATTACTCTATTTAAAACTTCAGCCACTCTAGAGGGATCTCTTACCTCCTCTTGATAACAGACCATGTCTTTAAATAAATTCATTTGTTCTACTTCTTGAAAACCACCCTGACCCATTGTTTTGTTTGCAGCTTGAGGTGTTACGAGTAATAAAGGTGTATGGTTCCAATAAGCTGTTTTAATAGGTGTAACTAGACCTGTGATGCCCGGACCATTTTGAGCGATAACCATTGACATTTTTCCAGTTGCTCGAGTGTAACCATCTGCGATTAATCCTCCGTTAGTTTCGTGGGCTACATCCCAAAAAGTTATTCCAGCTTTTGGAAATAAATCTGAAATCGGCATAAAAGCAGAACCAATAATTCCAAATGCGTGTTCAACTCCATGCATTTGAAGTACTTTGATAAAAGCTTCTTCTGTGGTCATTTTGGTCATAAAAATTCTCTACAATTTTGTTTGCATTCGCATGATTAATATATAAATTCTTAGCAAGTTTCTACTAAGAAATCGTCACAATGGCAAAAACAGATATAATTATACACGATAAAAAAGATAATGTTGGCGTAATTGTTATCGAAAAAATCACCAAAGGACAAGATTGTGGTTGTTGGATTATGGAAGACGACTCCTCATCTAAAGTAAAATCTGAGGCTGAAATACCATTAGGCCATAAAATAGCATTACAGGATCTTAAAGAAGGTGACACTATAATAAAATATGGACATGATATAGGAAAGGTGGTCAAAGCTATCAAAAAAGGTGACCATGTTCACGTCCATAACGTAAAAACAAAAAAGTGGTAATATGCAAATTCCAAAAAGTTTTTTAGGTTTTAAAAGAGAAAACGGACGAGCGGGAACAAGAAATCATGTAATTATTCTTCCAGTTGATGACATCTCAAATGCTTGTGCTGAAGCAGTAGCGAATAATATTAAAGGTACAATCGCCCTTCCACATTCATACGGTAGATTACAATTTGGAGCGGACTTAGAGCTTCATTTTAGAACAATGATCGGAACAGGAAGAAATCCAAATGTAGCTGCAGTAATCGTAATTGGTATTGAACCTAAATGGACAAAAAGAATAGTTGATGCAATTGCAAAAACTGGAAAACCTGTTGAAGGTTTTAGTATAGAAGGTGTTGGGGATATCGATACGATTGCAAAAGTTTCAAAAAAAGCTCAAGAATTTTCAATGTGGGCATCTGAAAAACAAAGAGAAGAATGTCCCATAAGTGATTTATGGATATCAGTTAAATGTGGAGAGTCAGACACAACTTCAGGGCTCGCATCTAATCCTACAGTTGGGAACTTGATGGATAAACTCGAGCCACTTGGAGTACACTTATGTTTTGGTGAAACATCAGAACTAACTGGAGCCGAAACTGTATGTGCAAAAAGAGGAAAAACAAAAGAAGCTCAAGATAAATTTATGAAAACTTGGAGTTCATACAACGATTTTATATTAAAGGAAGCAACAAATGATTTGTCAGAAAGTCAACCAACAGCCGGAAATATTGCAGGAGGTCTTACCACAATTGAGGAAAAGGCTTTTGGAAATTTTCAAAAAATAGGTTCTAGAAAATTTATAGACGTACTAGAACCAGCTGAAGAACCAACCAAGGGAAAAGGGTTATATTTTATGGATACCTCATCAGCTGCCGCTGAATGTGTAACTCTTCAAGCTGCTGGGGGTTTTAACATTCATTTATTTCCAACTGGTCAAGGAAATATAATTGGTAATCCCATTGAGCCTGTGATTAAGCTTACAGCTAATCCGTTAACTGCGAAAACTATGAGTGAGCATATAGATGTTGATGTTTCAAAAATATTATCAAGAGAAATGAATCTTGATCAGGCTGGTGATGAATTGATTAAATCTACTATAAAAGTTGCAAATGGAAGACTAACTTGCGCTGAAGCACTAGGCCATAAAGAATTTGTGATGACTAAGTTGTACAGAAGTGCCTAATTAAATTACAGAATTTATAGCTTTATAAATTTTATCTTTAGTTAACTCGCCCAAACTTCGATAGACTTCTTTATTGTTTTTATAAATTACAAGCGTAGTTTGGAATTGAATGTTTAGTTGTTTGGCAATTTCCCTATTTGTAACATCAAATGTAAGATAAATTAAATTATCAAAATCTTTTTCAACATCTTTCAATGCCTTCATTTGACTAGCACATGATGTGCAATATTTAATCCATGAACTTACAATTACAGTCTTTCCGTCTGACTGAGCTTTATTAAAAATATCATTATCAAATGTTGTTTGTTTATCAGCTACAGCTAAATTGAAAGGTAATATAATTAATAATAAGACAAATAATTTTTTCATATTATGTACACTATAATCAATTTTATAAAATTAAACTACTTTTGTGAAGCAGGTGGAGCTGTGTATACAAACTTCTTTTTAAGATTTGATAAAAACCTTCTCAAAATTGCCGCACCAACACCCAACACAAGGGCTAAAACAATTGAGAACAATCCATAAAGAACTGGAGCATTTTTAGATAAGTCTCTTACAAATTGGGAGATTGGTCCTAATGTTTTAGATCCGTTATTTGGTGTCTGTTTAATTACCTCTTCTACAAAGAAAGTATCGTATGCTATCGCTATCCCAACTAACAACAAAAGCATTGCTAAAATAGTTTTAAACTGAGAGCTGTCAACTTTTTCACCAATCTTCTGACCTATTTGAACCCCAAGTATAGAACCTAAAATTAAAACTGTTACTAATATTAAGTCAATCGTCCCGTAATTAAACGCATGCAGGATAGTAACTATTGCACTTATAAATATTGTTACAAATAAAGAAGTTCCAGGAATTAATTTAGTGGGCATTCCTATAATATAAATCATCGCAGGTACAAGTATAAAAGCTCCACCAACACCAAGTATAGCTGCTATGTAACCCACAATAAATCCCATGATAATTGGAGTAAAAGCACTTTCATAAAGTTTAGATTTTTTAAACCTCATTCTAAAAGGCAAACCTTGTAACCAATTATGATCGTGTAATTTTTTTTTAACAATAATTTTTTTTCGGGCTCTGTCTATTTCGGTAACACCTTGAACTAACATCATTGTTCCAATGATTGCTAAGATGTACATGTATGCTAATGAAATTACGATATTTATTTTTCCAATGTCTTGAAAATAGGTAAAAGTTAAAATACCTAGGATAGTTCCCATAGCGCCACCAACTACAATCATTAAACCCATTTTATAATCAAGAGTACCTTTCAAATAATGCGTTGTAGATCCTGATATAGATGTACCTAAAATATTATTAGCCTCGTTTGGCACTGCATAAGCTGGTGGAATTCCTAAAAAAATTAAGAAAGGGGTCATTAAAAAACCACCACCAACACCAAATAAACCTGATAAAATTCCAACAACTAAACTTAAAAAAAAGATAAAAGGTAAGCTTACATTTACTTCTGCAATAGGAAGAAAGAACTCCATTAGGATTAATTATTCCTCAAAATTATTAAAGTCAACTGTTTGATATTTAGAATCCGAAAAAAGTACTAGATAACATTACTACCCAGTATGCTGCTAAACCTATATAAAGAGCAATTTTAGTATTTAAATTTGATATAATTTTTAAGTTAAATATGTGCTTGAAAGAGTTTGAGTGTTTTTGAAAATATTCAAGCATACTCATCAAGTACACCTTAATAAGGATCTTTGCAAGAATTTTTTAAAAAATAGTTGCTCCAAATACCTTCACAGCACCACCCTCTTCTCCAAGAACAAGCCTTCCTAAGAACTCACCCTCTTCTGTGGTGCTTGTCTGTTTAAACAATACCGTTACGTGCATCCCTCGTCTTAAACAACCAAAAGCCTGGAAATTATCGGTCAAACTTGAGATCAATTTATTGCTAGCCCATTGCTTACCTAGCTCAACCTCATTCGCTCCATAGAGCATTTGTGAAGAAAAATCCCTGGTAAAACCACCATAGTCTTTCATATTTGAGGACTTAATAAGATTTGACCATATTGGATTAGCCAATTTAATAATTTCATCATCAGTCTTCGATGTGAAGCTCATAATTTAGAAATCCTTTTAAGATGCCTTTTTTTTCTCTTTATCGTCTACTATGTGATAAACAGGTTTTTTTTCCATTGTGAACTTACCTGTTTCAGGGTCTCTTCTGGATACTGTTAAACAATGCCAATTTTCATCATCTAGTTTCATATGGTCGCCTCTATAATAGTATCCTGGCCAACGAGTTTCTTCTCTAAATAAAGTGTGTTCCGTTACACATTGAGATGTTAAAGCTCTGTGTTTTAACTCCCAAGCTCTCATTAATTGATGATAGTCCTCAGCTCCTACATTTTCTAGGTCCTCTTGAAGCCAATCAAGTAATTCTAAACCTTTTTTAAGAAGGTTATCATTTGTCATATAGTTGTTAGTGATACCACCACAATATTCATCCATAATTTTTTGAAGTCTTTGTAAACCCTGTATAGGTGAAATATAGCTTGGAGAAACTGTACCCCCAGTTATTTCATTTCTGCCAACTGTGTAATTTTCTAGAGGTTTATAGATTACCTCTTTTAAATTGTTATATTGTTTCTCACTCACTTTAATATTATTAGCTTTTTTGTCCTCAATGTATTTAACAGCAGCTTTTGCGGCCAATCTTCCTTCAGTGAAAGAGCCTGATGAAAACTTGTGAGCACTTCCTCCAACAGTGTCCCCTGCTCCAAATAGACCTTCTACAGACATCATTCTGTTATATCCCCAAAAATAATCATCTGGTGCAATATCCTCCGGACCACTTACCCATGCTCCTGAACAGGTTGCGTGTGAACCCATAACATAAGGTTCTGATGTCGTTAATTCTGGATTTGTATATTTTGGATCGATATTTTGTGATGCCCAAACTACGGCTTGACCCACTGTCATACCTAAAAAGTTTTCCCAGCCAACTGTTTCTAAGTGAGGATCTTGAAAAGCCTCTTTTGTTACCATGTGAATTGGTCCACCGCCTGCAGCTACTTCTTGAATGAAAGCATGATTTCTTAAACAAGTTGGAGTTGGATGATGATCTATATATTCTCCAACAAGTTTTTTTGTTGCATCGTACCATTTCTTTTCATAATTTTCGCCATTAGCATTCTGTGTATATGTTTTTAAATGTAAAAAATAAGCACCAACCGGACCATAACCATCTTTAAATCTACAAAGCACAATTCTATTTTCCATTTGTGTCATCTTAGCACCGGCCGCTATTGGTAATGCATAAGCTGAACCATTGCTCCATGGCGCATACCAAGTTCTTCCCATACCTTCACCAACTGCTCTGGGTTTAAATATATGTGATGCTCCACCTGCAGCTATAATTACTGCTTTAGCTTTGAATACATGGTAGTCACCAGTTCTCATATTAAAACCAACTGCTCCAGCAACTCTGTTCTCATTTTCTTCATCTTTAAGAAGATGAGTTATCATTATTCTATTGTAAATTTTATCAGCTGACTTTTTTGCAGCTTCAGCAACAATCGGTTTATAACTTTCACCGTGAATCATTATTTGCCACTTACCTTCTCTTTGGTATCTGCCTGTCTCTTTATTTTTCATCATAGGCAATCCCCACTCATCAAACATATGAACAGTTGAGTCTACGTGTCTTGCCATGTCGTAACCCAAATCTTCTCTAACTAGTCCCATCAAATCATTTCTGGCGTATCTCACGTGATCCTCAGGCTGGTTTTCTCCCCACTGCATTCCCATGTAACAGTTAATTGCATAAAGTCCTTGAGCTACTGCACCACTTCTATCGATGTTTGCTTTTTCAACACAAATGATTTTTAAATTTCTTCCCCAGTGTCTAGCTTCAAACGTAGCACCAGTACCGGCCATACCACCACCAACAACTAATACATCACAATCTTCAAAGACAGTTTTATTTTTAGGCATTAATAATAAACTCCTTTTTTAAAGGAGTTCTTATCTAAAGTTGGAAGATCTTTATCAGTATTTAAACCGTGAGGTTCGTTATAAAGTATTTGAGAATTAATTTCTCCTTGATTAGGTTTGTCACCATCAGCAAGTTTTGGAATGAATTTTCCCCATGGCTTTGTTGTTATCGGAGATACAAAATCTTTTTCTGTTCCATTTCTGAATTTTATTTTCCAAGAAATCGTCCCTTTTTCTTCTTCTCTTCTTACTCTTACACTGTGACCCATCGGGGCAAAGTCAGCATACCCTCTTACATCTATCGCATGATTAGGACAGGCTTTTACACAAGAGTAACATTCCCAACAAAAATTTGGCTCAATGTTTTTTGCTCTTCTAATATTTTTATCGATGTGCATGATATCTGAAGGACAGATATCTACGCAGTGACCACAACCATCGCATCTAGTCATGTATACAAATGTTGACATTTATTTTATCTCCTTTTTAAGTTCTAACATATTAATAGTGTTTTGGCTCTTCTCTTTTTATGCCAAGCCCGAACTGTTCTGGCGCATCTGCTGGCGGGGGAAGATTATCTCTTGAACCATCAGCTTCAGCTAAATTTTTTTGTATTGCTGCCCCAGGTTTATAGAACATGTGAGCAAACTTAGACCAGTATACGCCCCCGAATAAAACTATATTTGAAACCCCAAAAAGCACTAGAAATAAAGTGTCCCATCCAACCATTTGATTAAACTGTAAGTAAGACCAAATTAAACCAAAAGTAGCAGAAGCTAATAGTGCTAAAACAAATAAATCTGCAGTAATTATTCTAAATACTGAATTTGCTTCAGCTGCAACATCTACTCTTAAAAAAAGCCAAAACCAATATCCACCTAAACAAGTCATTATTGCTCCAACATGCCAAAGAATTGGCCAAACATTTGGAGTTTGAGAATCAGTATAAAAAAATATCATTGCAGCAGAACCAATCCAAAAAAGGATTGTCCCATACATTCCTAGGACATGTGCAATTCTTCTTTTGCCCCAACCTAGCTCTGCTGTAGTTCCAATATCATGAATTATTGTTTTACCAATAACTGCCAACCTTTCACCCGTTCCTAACTCTCTTTTGGCCGATTTTTTTGCTTTTTTTGCATTATTGAAAAAATATTTAACATTTTTTTTATGTATCATATCCAATACCGTGCCTAAAATAACTAGGCCAACCATAATGATTACAAAAGATTGAATTGCAATCATTGGAATTGTTTCAGCTAAAATTGCAAATGGGTTGGTTGTAAGCATATTTTTATAAAAGTCTTATTATTACTAGTATACTTAAAAAAATAGTTCAACAGTGATTAAAGCGCACTATTTGCCCAATAAGAACATTATTTTTTAATTTTTCGAGTATAATGTTGTTTTGAAGGTATAACGCTTCTTACGCCACCTTGTGGATTATCAACATCCCCTTTTCTTCTTGGAATCACATGTATATGACAATGAAATATAGATTGGCCCGCAACCTTTCCGGCATTTGTTCCTATATTAAATCCTTCTACTGATTCATCCTCTGAAATTATTTTTTTTTTTAATTTTTTAATAAGGTCATTACAAGCTAATATTTCTTTTTCGTCTAATTCAAAATAATTTTCAATGCATCTCTTTGGGACAACTAATGAGTGTAACTTCGAAACGGGATAACTATCGGAAGAAGCATATGCGTAATCATTTTCGAATATTAATTCTTTCTGATTAATTTTACAGAATATACAGGGATTGTTTGGATTATTCATTACGATTAAAAATTTAAATATTTGTTAACTTTTTTATATCCGAAATTATTTTTACTCTTCCAATTCATTTGTTTTATATATTTGACAGATGTCACGCCTTTTCCTGAGCCTATTAACATTATTTCATCAAATTCTTTTAAATCTCTATAATAAATATCTTTAAATGAAATTTTAATCTTACCCTTTAAATAGTTAATTGTGTTTCCAATATAGCAATTATTTTTTGGTGAAAAATACTGTCTATTTTTGAAAAATAAAATATTTGAGGTGCAGGTTTCTAAAATTTTTCCCCTATAAACTAAAGCTATATCGGTTTTACTTGGGTCATATTTATTCAATTCTTTTAAAATCTTTTTGTAATAAAGATTTTTTGTTTCAGGATCAATTCTTCTATAGTTTATTAATTTAATTTCAAAATCTTTTTTAGGTTTAAGTCTTTTACGGATAGAAATTGATATAATTTTTTTTGTTAGAGCAATTCGAAATAAGTGGTCATAATTAATATTTTGGTTAATGCTTGAATAGATTAAACGTTTAATATTTGTCTCAATATTTTTTGAGTAAATTTTATATTTTTTAAGAGATTTAATTAATCCCTTAAAGTGGCTTTTAAACAAAATAAGTTTACCAGGTTTTCCTAAAAGTCTTATAGTTGTAAAGACTCCGTAAGATCCCCATAAATCTTTAAATCCTACTTCTTTTTGATTACTTACTTGATAAGATTTTTTTAATAAAAAAATTGCCATTTTCAGTTAAGAATGAATCAGGATGAAATTGAAATCCATAAATTTGATTTATACTATCCTCAAAAGCCATCGCTGTATTTGTTTTTGTGCAACGCATTGTAATATTGAGATTTTTTGAAAAATATGGCTCATGCAACTTTAGCGAATGATATCTTCCGACATTAAATACTTTATTTTTTTTAAAAATTTTACTTTTCCCATTTACTTTAACTTTTGATTGATGCCCATGATAAATTTTATTTTGTTGTCTAATTTTTCCACCTTCGTTGTACAATATCAACTGAAATCCTAAACATACACCAATCATTTTTTTTTTACCCTTGTATTTTTTATAAATTTTTGAGGTTTCTGGATAATCTTTTGGAGAACCAGGCCCGGGAGAAAAAACTATCACATCTGATTTATTTAATAATTTTTTATTTATGTCAAAATAATCAGAGCAATGAACTTTATCAAATTGAGAAAATTGATGAACCACGTTCCATGTAAAAGAATCTTGATGGTCAATAATATATATCATTTAAATAACTCCAATAATGATTTTGCTTTAATGTAATTTTCACTAAATTCTTTTTTTGGTGAACTATCCAATACAACGCC
>CACKFV010000016.1 GCA_902599605.1 uncultured Pelagibacteraceae bacterium | reverse complement strand
CAACAACTCCTAAACCTGCACCTAAATGACCACCTGTAGATGAAACAGCCTCTATCAATTCCTCTCTTAACTCCTTTGACAGGGTAATCAATTCTGAGGATTTTAAATTTTTTATATCCGATGGAAAATTTACATTATCTAAAAACTTATATTTTGTCATTTTTTTCTATTTACCACAAACTCTACAGTTTCAATCAAATCCTTACTTTTATACTTACTTAAAGAAGAAATTATTCTATTTTTTAAATAAGAAGAATATTTAACAGCATTTTTATACCCGAGTAAACTTATTAAAGTCGCCTTGCCTTTTTTTTTGTCTTTTCCAGTTTTTTTTCCAATCTTTTTCTCACTTCCACTGTAATCTAGAAAATCATCAATAATTTGAAATAAAAGTCCAATATCTAAACCTATCTTTTTAAACTGATTTATCTTCCCAAACCTATTAGCGATAATCAACGGCGCTATAGTGGAAAATGAAAAAAGTTTACCAGTTTTATTAAGCTGCATATCTATAATTTTTCTTTTACTTACTCTTTTTTTTTCAAAATTAAGATCTAAATATTGGCCCCCTGCAATTCCTAAATGGCCTGACGTATTTGAGAGTAAATTTATTAATTTACTTTTTTTATTTTCACTAATCTTGAAACTTTTTTCGCTTAAAATTTCAAAGGCTAAGGTAAGCAGTGAATTGCCAGCTAGCACTGCTGTTGCTTCACCAAATTTTTTGTGCGTGCTTAACTTCCCCCTTCTTAAATCATCATTATCCATACATGGCAAATCATCGTGTATAAGTGAATATGCATGAATACATTCCACTGCAGCTCCTACTCTTACTAAATGATAATAAGGAACGGAAAAGATTTTTCCTACGTCAACAATGATCTTTGATCTTATTTTTTTTCCACCAGGAAATAAACCATAATTCATTGAAGTAATTAATTCAGTTCTTCTCTGTTTTTTTAAAAAATTCTTGAGAAATTTATTTATATCTTTTCCTGTTTTATTTAGTTTTTTTTCCATCTTTTTTTAGAATTTGTTTTATTTTTAATTTGTTTTTCTCAGATATTTCTCTTGAAGTATTTTGAAACTTTTTTTCAATAAATTTATTTAATTTAAATATTTCAAGATAATCCTCTTCGAATTGATTTGAAGCTTTATTTTTTTCAATTTTTTCAACCAAATTATTAAGAATTTCTTTAAGTTCATCTAAAGATTTAGACTCAATATCATCTGGTAAATTTTTTTGTTTCATATATTAGTTTGTATTATTACATGAATTATAATCTTTCAAATATTAAAAAAGCTAAATATTATTTAGATAAAAATGAATGTATTGGGTTTCCGACTGAAACCGTTTATGGTTTAGCGGCTAATGCTTATTCAAAAAAGGCTACCTTAAAAATATTCAAACTTAAGAGAAGAAATAAAAGAAATCCACTTATAGTGCATTATTGTAGCTTAAAAATGCTAAATAACGACTGTATGATTAATGAAGAATTTTTAAAGTTATACAAAAAATATTGTCCAGGACCTATTACATTTGTTTTAAAATTAAAAAAAAATAGTAGTATTTCTAAAATCGTAACTAATAATAAAAAAACACTAGCTGTTAGATTTCCTAGACATCATCTAGCTATTAAACTTTTAAAAATATTGAAATATCCTCTAGCGGCACCAAGTGCAAACATATCTTCAAAAATAAGTCCAGTAACAAAAGAAGATGTTAAGGATGAATTTGGAGAAAGAATTAAATTTATTCTTGACGGTGGTAGGTCTAAAATTGGATTAGAGTCCACAATAGTTAGTTTATTAGGAAAGCCAAAAATATTAAGGCTAGGAGGAATTGAAAGAAAAAGGATTAACAAAATTTTGAGAAAAAAAATCCTGTACAAAAAAAATGATAAAACAATTGTTGTCCCAGGACAATTAAGTTTACACTATTCACCTGGAATACCTATAAGGCTAAACAAGAAAAAACCAAAAGAAAATGAAGCTTTTATTTTAATTAAAAAAAGAAAAAAAATTTCGAAGAATTATTATTATTTGAGTAAAAAAAAAGATTTAAAAGAAGCTGCAAAAAATTTGTACAAAGTCTTAAGAAATATTAAAAATAAAGATTATAAAAGTATTGCTGTAGAAAAAATTCCTAATCATGGATTTGGGGAAGCAATCAATGAAAGACTTAAAAGGGCTTCAGCAAAGTAATGGAAAATTCAATAAAAGTAATTGATCTTAAAAAGAATTATGGAAATAAAGAAGCGGTTAAGAATATTAATTTTGAAATTAAAGAAAATGAGATAATTGGGTTGCTTGGTCCTAATGGATGTGGAAAAACTACAACTATAGGTATGATTTTAGGTTTATTAAAACCTACAAGTGGGCAAGTTTTGATTAATGGCTTTCAACTAGAAAAAAATAGAATTGAGATTCTTCAAAAGATAAATTTTATTTCTCCTTATATTGAATTACCAAAGAAACTTACAGTTAAGCAGAATCTAATTGTTTATGGAAAACTGTATTCTGTCAAAAACTTAAATAGTAGAATAGATTATTTGGTAGAGGAACTAAGATTACAAAATTTGCTTGATAGAGTGACTGGAGAATTATCTTCAGGCCAAAAAAATAGAATAAGCTTAGCTAAAGCGATTATCAATAATCCATCTGTCTTATTGCTCGATGAACCTACAGCTTCACTTGATCCAGAAACGGGAGATTTTGTAAGAACCTTTTTAGAAAATTATAAAAAAGAAAAAAAGGTATCTATATTATTAGCATCCCATAACATGGATGAAGTAACTAGATTATGTTCATCAATAATGATGATGAAAAATGGTTTAATAATTGATCAAGGTAAACCAAATGATCTGGTTAAAAAACATGGAAGACAAAATCTAGAGGAAGTTTTTTTAAAACTTGTAAGGAATTGATATGAATATAGGTAGAATGTATGGATTGTTCTTAAGGCACTTTTTTTTAATAACTAGGTCCTTTCCAAGAATTTTAGATCTAATATATTGGCCAACAATACAAATTACTTTATGGGGTTTCATCTCAAATTTTTTTACAACATACAGCTCGTATTATAATAATGCTGTTGGAATAATATTAACATGCGCGATACTTTATGATTTTCTATTTAGAACAAGTATAGGGTTTAACATGCTTTTTTTAGAGGAAATCTGGAGTAGAAATTTTACAAATTTATTCATCTCACCAATAAAAAAAAGTGAAATTTTGATTTCATTAATATTCACAGCTTTAGTAAGAGCTTTAATCGGTTTAGTTCCTGCAATTCTTTTAACTTCTCCTCTATTTGGAATTTCTATTTTAGATTTAGGTTTAAGTTTATTTTTTTTATTTCTTAGTCTCTACATTTTTGGAATAACGCTAGGTATACTAGTTTCTTCTGGTCTACTTAGGTTTGGCCCTTCATTTGAAAATATTGCGTGGTCAACTATGTTTCTGCTGGCTCCTTTTGGATGTATTTATTATCCTGTAGATATATTACCTGAAATATTTCAAAAAATTGCTTATGCTCTACCACTCGTATACATATTTGAGGAGGCTAGAAATATTTTAGTCAATGGATTTGTAAATGTAGAAAATATTTTTAAAGCATTTTATCTAAATGGATTATATTTATTTATCTCTATTTGCCTATTTTACTACTCATTTAGTAAAGCCCGTAAAAAGGGAACATTAATTAACATAGGGGAATAGTTTGGTGCGCCTGCTAGGAGTCGAACCCAGAACCTCCTGATCCGAAGTCAGGCGCTCTATCCAGTTGAGCTACAAGCGCATATAGTATTAATATTATAATTTATGAAAAATATCATTAAGTTTATTGTTAAGGATAATGAAAACAATCAAAGAGTTGATCTATTTTTATCAAACAATAAAAAAGAACTCAGTAGAACTAGAGTTAAAAATTTAATTTTAAACCGAAGATTGTTGATAAATGAAAAAATTTGCACCGACCCATCAAAAAAAGTTGGTGAAAATGACAGTATAAAACTTGAAATACCTGAGCCACAGAAAGCTTCTTTAGAACCATTTGATTTCAAACTTAATGTCATTTATGAGGATAAAGATTTAATGGTAATAAACAAACCTGCCGGGATATCTATGCATCCTGGAGCTGGGGATTACAACAAAACATTGGTAAATGCCTTAATATTTTATGATAGCAAAAATCTTTCAACTATTGGTGATGAACTTAGACCGGGAATCGTTCATAGAATTGATAAAGACACATCTGGTTTAGTTGTAGTTGCGAAAAATAACAGAACACACGAAAAATTATCTTGTCAATTTAACGACCATACAATTAAAAGAGTTTACCAAGCTCTTGTATGGGGAAAGCTAAGGCCTCAAACTGGTAGAATTGAAACATTGATTACAAGAAGTTCAAAAAATAGACAATTAATGCAGGTTGGTCTCACTAAAGGAAAAAATGCAATTACTAATTATAAAACCTTGGAAATTTTTGAAAATGAAAAAATACCAACTTTTAGTTTAATTGAGTGTAGATTGGAAACTGGTAGAACCCATCAAATTAGAGTTCACATGAGTTACAAAGGTAACAATATTTTAGGAGACAAAAAATATAAAAAAAAATTTAAGAAATTCAGAAATATTAATGATGATTTAAATAATCTTATTCTTAAACTAGACAGACAATTCTTACATGCAAAAACTCTTGGGTTCAATCATCCCTCAAAAAATAAGGAAGTCGAATTTACATCAAAATTACCTCAAGATTTAAATACGCTGTTAAAAAAGCTTAGAAATTCGAAGTAATTACAATATTGCAAAAAATTAATTATTTATTAAATACATAGTAATAAAATGACATCTACATTCAAATATCCTGCTATAAGCAATGAAGGCGGTCTGTCAGTATACTTAGACCAGATAAAAAAATTTCCAATGCTTGATGCTGAAGAAGAATATATGCTTGCAAAGAATTGGAAATCTACAGGAAATGTTAAATCAGCTGAAAAACTAGTGACAAGCCATTTAAGATTGGTAGCAAAAATTGCAATGGGATACAAAGGTTATGGATTGCCGATGAATGAAATTATTTCTGAAGGAAATGTTGGATTAATGCAAGCGGTGAAAAAGTTCGAACCTGAAAAAGGTTTTAGATTAGCAACTTATGCTATGTGGTGGATTAAAGCATCAATACAAGAATACATTTTAAGATCTTGGAGTTTAGTAAAAATTGGAACAACTACAGCACAAAAAAAATTATTTTTTAATTTAAAAAAATTAAAAAATCAAATTGCCCCAAAAAATGAAGGTGACCTTAAAAAAGATGAAGTAGAAAAAATTGCAAATACACTTGATGTGAGTGAAGACGAAGTTATCTCAATGAATAGAAGGTTGTCGGGTAAAGAACAATCTTTGAACGCTCCAATTGGCGAGGATGGTGATGAGTGGCAAGACTGGGTTGTAGATAAAGAAATGGATCAAGAATTAAAAATAGCTCATCAAGAGGAACTTGATCAAAGAAAAGATTTGCTTCAGGATTCTATAAAAATACTTAATGATAGAGAAAAAGAGATTCTTTATGCAAGAAGACTGAACGAAAATCCATCAACTCTTGAAGATTTAAGTAAAAAATTTAAAATTAGTAGAGAAAGAATTAGACAAATTGAAAATAAAGCTTTTGAAAAACTACAAAAGCATATGCTTAATTCAGCTAAATCAAAAAATTTACTTCCAGTAAATTAAATTTTAAAAGGATCTTCAATTAAAATTGTATCGTTTCTTTCGGGACTTGTTGAAATACTTGAAACCTTAGTTTCGATAAATTTTTCAAGTTCCTTTATATAAATTTTCGCCTTTTCGGGCAATTTTTCAAAATTTTTAATTCCTTTTGTTGAAGATTTCCAACCTTTGAAGCTTTTATAAATTGGCTTAACTTTTAGTTGATCATCTACCGCAGCGGGCAAATAGTCCACCTTTTTACCATCTAGTTCGTAGGCTACGCACATTTTGATTTCCTCTAGTTCGTCTAAAACATCTAATTTGGTTAATGCTATTCCATTAATACCTGAGACTTTAATCGTTTGTCTTACCAAAACACCATCAAACCATCCACATCTTCTTTTTCTACTAGTAACGGTTCCAAACTCTTTTCCAACTTTACCAAGATGTTCTCCAGTTTCATTTTTCAACTCAGTTGGAAAAGGACCCTCGCCTACCCTTGTCGTGTAGGCTTTTGTGATACCAAGAACATAACCAATTGTATTTGGTCCACACCCTGAGCCTGTTGCTGCTGAAGATGCGACTGTATTTGATGAAGTTACAAAAGGATAAGTGCCATGATCTACGTCTAACAAAATTCCTTGCGCACCTTCAAATAAAATTTTCTTTCCTTCATTTTTAAATTCATCAATCTTTTTCCAGACGGGCTTTGAAAACTTTAATATTTGGGGTGCAATTTCAAGAAGTTCCTTTTTCAACTTATTTTTTTCAAACAATTCTTTTCCTAAACCTTTTCTTATTGCATTATGGTGCATTAAAACAGTTTCAAGCCTATGATCTAAATTTTTTTCAGAAATTAAATCCATTACTCTGATCGATCGTCTGCCTACTTTGTCTTCATATGCTGGTCCTATACCTCTTCTTGTGGTGCCAATTTTTGCTTTTCCTGCTGCATCTTCTCTTATTTCATCCATTTCTTTGTGAAAAGGTAAAATTAAATTGGCTGACTCTGACAAAATTAAATTTTCTTCAGATATCTCTACTCCTTTTGATTTTATCTCTTTTATTTCATCTAATAATGCCCATGGATCAACCACAACCCCGTTACCAATAATTGATATTTTATTTTTTCTAACAATTCCTGATGGAAGTAATCTTAATTTATAGGTAACTCCATCTATTACTAACGTATGTCCAGCGTTATGTCCGCCCTGAAATCTTACAACTACATCTGCTTCACTTGAGAGCCAATCAACAATTTTTCCTTTTCCTTCATCACCCCACTGAGATCCGACAACAGCTACATTTTTCATTTAAATTTATTCTTAATATTAAACACGCTTATATGGTTTATTGGCCCATGCCCCCTTCCAAAATTAGGTCCTGACCCGATTGAATGGTTAACATAATCAATTGCCATCTTACAAGATTTCTTTAATGTTTTTCCACACGAAAAATAAGTCGCTATCGCACTAGATAAAGTACATCCTGTACCATGTGTATTTTTTGTTTTGATTTTTTTACTTTTAAAAAATTCTTTTTCGCCTTTATTCAAGTAAAGATCATATACATATTTTGCTTTCAAATGACCCCCTTTTATTAAAACATTTTTTGCTCCGAAATTTAATAATTTTTTTCCAGCTATAATCATATCATCTGTTGTTTTAATTTGTATTTTAGCAAGTATTTCTGCCTCTGGTATATTTGGTGTAATTAAAGATACTCTATTCATTAATTTAGTTTTTATTATTTCTATTGATTTATCATCAACTAATTTTGTGCCACCTTTTGCTACCATCACTGGATCTAGAATAATTTTTTTTACTTTAATTTTTTTTAAAGAATTAATCACTGTTTCAATAACTTTTTTTGAGTGTAACATTCCAATCTTTATTGCATCAGGCCTGATATCTTTTGAGGTGAATTCAATTTGCCTTTTAATTTCATTGATTGGAACTTTTGAAATCGACAAAACTCCTGTTGTATTTTGTGAAGTTATTGCGGTAATAGCTGTCATTGCATAAGAGCCAAGACTTGTTATAGTTTTAATATCTGCTTGAATACCTGCGCCTCCAGAGGAGTCTGAGCCCGCAATAACTAATATTTTAGATTTAAGTTTCAATTTATTTAATAGACCTTTTTACAATATTTATACATTTTTTTAATAAATGAATATTGTTTGACTCGCCCATAATTCTGATTTTAGGCTCTGTGCCAGATTTTCTTACAAGCATTCTACCATAATTTTTAATTATTCTTTCAGATTTTTTAATAGCGACTTTACACTTGGTAGAATTAATAATTGATTTATCTTTAACCTTTACATTTTCTAATATTTGAGGTGTTAATTTAAATAAGTCAAAAAGCTTACTCGCCTTTTTACCTTTTCTCATTGAAAATAGAATTTCTAATGCAACTAATAGCCCATCACCTGTTGTTGCAAATTTGCCAAGTATAATGTGCCCAGATTGTTCTCCGCCTAGATTAAAGTTTTCTTTTTGCATTTTTTCCTTAACATATCTGTCTCCTACATTAGCTCTGATAAATCTAATTTTTTGATCTCTAAAAAAATTTTGTAATCCATAATTTGACATTAGGGTGCCAATTACACCACCTTTTAGAATTTTCTTTCTTTTCCATCTGGTTGCTAGCATCGCAATAATTTTATCACCATCAACAATATTCCCCATCTCATCAGATACGATTATTCTGTCTGCATCGCCATCTAAAGATATTCCAATATGAGCTTTGTTTTTTCGAACTAAAGATTTGATCTTTTGCGGAAAGGTTGAGCCACAATTATCATTAATATTTAAACCATTTGGAGAAGTTCCATACTCAATTACTTTTGCACCTAAGCTCCTTAATAATTTTGGTCCAGATTTATAACCTGCTCCGTTAGCACAATCTATTGCAATTTTCATTCCTTTTAACTTAAAACCTCTTGGAAAATTATCTTTTAAAATTTTTATATATTTATCATTTGCATCCTCTAATCTCTTTACTCTTCCTAAAATTTTTGGTTCAGAAAGATTTTTTGCTATTTTAGAGTCAATTAGTTTTTCTATTTTCTTTTCAATTTTGTCAGAGAGTTTTAGGCCATCTGGTCCAAATAATTTTAGTCCATTATCATAATATGGGTTATGAGACGCTGTAATCATAATTCCCATATTGGCTTTCATCTTTTTTGTTAACATCGCTAATCCATTTGTTGGTAAAGGCCCAAGCGTGTATACATGCATTCCTGCTGAAGCTAATCCAGAAACCAATGCGGGCTCAAGTGTATATCCTGAGAGTCTTGTATCTTTTGCAATAATAGCTGTTTGTTTTGGTTTTTTTTGATTTTTAAAATATGTACCTGCTGCTAGGCCAAATTTAAAGAACATTTCACCATTAATTTTGGTCTGGTTAACCTTCCCTCTAATTCCATCGGTTCCAAAATATTTTTTAGTCATTTAAAATTTTAGTGATTTAAAAACTTTGATACTTTGATTAACTTCATTTACATCGTGAACTCTTAAAATCTGAATGCCCTGCATCATAGCACACAAACTAGATGATATAGTTCCCCCTAGTCTTTCCTTACTATCGTTTATCCCAGAAATATCTTTAATAAATCTTTTTCTAGAGATACCTAACATTATCGGAAATCCAAGTGAATGAAAAATAGAAATGTTTCTTAATAAGGTAATATTATGTTTCAATGTTTTTCCAAAACCAATTCCTGGATCCAAAATAATGTTCTTATGATTTATACCATTGGCCTCTAGTTCTAAAATTTTATTTTGAAAGAAGTCATAAATATCTAGCAAGACATTTTTATACGAAGGTTTAATTTGCATTGTTTTTGGATTACCTTGCATATGATGAATTATAAAGGGGGTTTTTTTATTTCTTAGGATTTTTAGTGTATTAGGATCGTAATTGAGTCCGGAAACATCATTGATGATATGGGCACCATATTTTAAACTTTTTTCCATTATGGTACTTTTTCGAGTATCAATAGATATTACATTTTTTAATTTTTTTGTTTTTTTTAATACTTCCTTTATCCTTTTCCACTCAATTTTTTCATTTACATCATTAGATCCTGGTCTTGTGGATTCTCCCCCTATATCAATAATTGATGATCCTTTTTTAACAAAATGTTTTATTCTTTTTAAAGCATCTTTATGATTATTATATTTTCCACCATCTGAAAAACTATCAGGAGTTAAATTAATAACTCCCATTATTAGAGGTAAAGACTTAAACGTTAGTTTAGAAAAGTTTTTTTTTTTAGTTATATTTTTTATATCTAATTTTACTTTTTTTTTTAAAATTTTACTTAAAAAATTTAATTTTGAAATGTGGATTTTTTTTTTCTTTTTTCTTGTTATAAGTTCTATTGTATCAAAAGAAATTTTATCATTTCCATTAAGCGGGAGAGCAAGTTTTTTATTGACCATCAGAGTTGAATGGTCACCATAATAGAAATTACACGCTCTAGTGTAATATTTTAACATTAAATATTAATGAACAATTTTTGGTTTTAAACCAATTGATCCTAAAGCGGAGTCAGAACTTTCATCCTCAACTTTTAAATCTTCCTTATTAGGCGGATATTCGTTTTTGTTAATTATTTTTGCTATATCCTCACCAGTCAAAGTTTCATAAGTTAGAAGAGCTTTTGCTATCTTATGTAAATCGTCAATTTTATTAGTTAAAATAGTTTTTGCTTGATTGTAACCTTCGTCAACAAGTTTTCTTATTTCTCTATCAATTTTTTGAGCAACAGCCTCTGAAACACTTTGTGTTTGTGTTACAGATCTTCCAAGAAAGACTTCCTCTTGATTTTCACCATATTCAACAGGACCAAGTTCCTCACTCATTCCATACTTAGTAACCATAGCTCTTGCTAATGAGGTTGCTTGGTTAATATCTGAACCATTTCCCCCACCTGCACCTGTTGAAATATTATCTTTTCCAAATATAAGTTCTTCGGCAACTCTTCCTCCAAAGCACACAGCCAATCTTGCTTTCAAATATTTAATTGAGTGACCATGTTTATCTCTTTCTGGTAGATTCATGACCATTCCTAATGCTCTTCCTCTAGGAATGATTGTTGCTTTGTGTATTGGATCGTAATTTGGCAAGTTAAAAGAAACTATTGCATGTCCACCTTCGTGATAAGCAGTTAATTTCTTCTCATCTTCTGTCATGACCATAGATCTTCTTTCGGCACCCATCATCACCTTATCTTTTGCATCTTCAAATTCTTGAGATGTTACAATTCTCTTATTTTTTCTCGCAGCTAACAATGCAGCCTCGTTAACTAAATTAGCAAGATCTGCTCCTGAAAATCCAGGTGTTCCTCTTGCTACAGTTCTTAAATTTACATCCGGAGACATGGAAATTTTTTTAGCATGAACTTTTAAAATCTTTTCTCGACCTATAATATCTGGATTTGAAACTACAACTTGTCTATCAAATCTTCCTGGTCTTAAAAGCGCTGGATCTAAAACGTCAGGTCTGTTAGTTGCAGCAATAATTATTACACCCTCATTTGTATCAAATCCATCCATCTCAACTAGTAATTGGTTTAATGTTTGTTCTCTTTCATCATTGCCTCCACCTAAACCTGCGCCTCTACTTCTTCCAACAGCATCTATCTCGTCAATGAAAATTATACATGGTGAATGTTTTTTACCTTGTTCAAACATATCTCTAACTCTTGAAGCACCAACTCCAACAAACATTTCAACAAAGTCTGATCCAGAAATCGTGAAGAAAGGAACACCTGCTTCACCGGCAATAGCTCTTGCGAGTAAAGTTTTTCCTGTACCTGGAGGCCCTACTAATAAACAACCTCTTGGTATCTTACCACCCAATCTACTAAATTTTTTTGGATCTCTCAAAAACTCTACCACTTCTTGAACTTCCTCTTTTGCTTCCTCAACTCCAGCAACATCGTTAAAAGTAACTTTCCCTTTAACCTCATTCATCATCTTTGCTTTTGATCTTCCAAATCCCATGGCACCACCTTTACCACCTTGCATTTGTCTCATAAAAAATATCCAAACAGCGATTAAAAGTAACATTGGGAACCACGATAAAAGAACTCCAAACAAAGATGGCATTTTCTCATCAAGTGGAGCTGCAGATATACTTACACCTTTATCAGTTAATTTTTCTATTAAGTTTGGATCGTTCGGTGAGTATGTTGAAAAAACCGATCCATCGGCCATAACACCTTTTATATTGTTGCCTTGTATCTGAACTTCTACAACCCTCCCATTATCAACCTCTGATAAAAATTCGGAGAAAATAATTGTTTTATTATTTTTGTTTTGAATATTTTGTGGATTCTTGAACATGTTGTAAAGACCTATAGTCAAAACAACAATGATTACCCACATAGCTAGATTCTTTAAATTCATATGTTTTATAAGTTAAGAATTATTCTAAATTTAACAAGTGCTAAATTGTTACACAAATGAGTTTATTTTGTGTTTTCCTTAGAAATAACTACTGAATTCTCTATTTTTTCAATAACACATCCTCCTATAGTTGTTTTGGTCAAGGATTTTTGTTTAATTTGATTAATAATCCTTGAGACACCCTTGCCTCTAGCGGGAAAATATCTGCCGCTAATATCTTGTAAAATTTTTGTAAAGGACCTTAAAATTATTTCATCAGAACTTTTAAAAAACTTTAAAGATAAGAGTGCTTTATTATTATTTTTTGACGGACTGATATAAGAATTCTCACTGATATTTTCTTGTACGAAAAATTCAATTGAACTATTCGAGGATATTAAATTTTCAAAAGTCATTTTAAACTTTTTTTGATCAAGGCCATTTTTTTTAAGACTATTAATCATAAATCTTACTCGTGATCTCAAATACTCTAAGCTTCTGTTTGATGGATCATCTATATAGAAGTTAAAGGTATTTTTAGTTACGTACAATAAATCTTCTTTTGAAAAATCAAGTAATGGTCTAACAATATTTATGTTATTTCTTTGCAAATTTCTATAATTATAAAAAGATACTAGTCCCTTAAGACCAGAGCCCCTTAATAATCTGATGAAGAAATTTTCTTGAAAATCATCGAAATGGTGGCCTAATAATAATGTATTAATTTTTTTTATTTTGCAAAAACCTTCGAATACATTAAATCTGTAATCTCTAGACTCTGATTGAGTTTTTTTAGTATTTGTCTTTTTTTTCCACGTAATTATCTTGCACTCAATTCTAAATTTTCTTAAGATCTTTTTTAAAGTCCCAGCCTCCTTCGAGGATTTATCTCTCAGTTTGTGATCTACATGAACATAGTGAAAGTTATTATCTTTATTTTTAATTTGATAACATTTTGAAAGATATGCTAAAGCAAGACTATCTGCACCACCAGATACTGCAACTAAGTACCCTTTGAATTCTTTCTGTTTAATTAAAAATTCAAATCTTTGATAGATTTTTTTTATTCTTTTATTTTTTATTTGAGGACTAAAAATTGAATTTTTAAGATTTTTTCTTTTTACACTCGAACTTTTTTTCTTCATATTTTGCTTTTTGAAGAACTGATTGTTTTGCATCAGGATATTCTTTTTTAACTCCTGTAATCATTAAACACCCTTGATCTTTTTCTCCAATTTGCACTAATGATACTCCAAGCTTAAGTAAATTTATAGCTGCTTTTTCACTTTTAGGATATTTTTGATAACCTTCTAAGTAAGCAGAAGCAGCATCTGTATAAAGTTGTCTAATTCTAAATGTTT
>CACKFV010000015.1 GCA_902599605.1 uncultured Pelagibacteraceae bacterium | reverse complement strand
TTTCTTTTCATCATCTTTGATTTGGTTAATTTGGTTTAGGTAATGTTCATCAATTACTTCTTCTACAGAGGCAGTACAAAGCATGGCAGCCTTTTTTCCTAATATTGTACTTCCAAACCCAAGACCTAATCCTAAAAGGTCCCATAAAGGTAAAAATTTAGTAGGACTTATATTCCTTTTTTTAATCTCATTTTCAAAAAATGAACAGTGTTCATCTTCGTGTTTTTTCATGTCTTCAATCTTTTTTTTTAAAGTCTCATCTTTAATAATTGTATTCAATGCCAAAAGCTGACCTTCGTAAATTTTAATTGCTCCTCTTTCCCCAGCGTGATCAACTCTGATAAATTCTTCTAATTTTTGTTTATTAGTTTTTTGCATAGGAATACAAATAATAAGAAACTGAGGAAATTACAAATGATAATACAAAATTTATAGTCGCAAGCGATACTCCAAATACAGCAAAATTTACGTTTCTACAGTCAGGATTTACAACACTCAAACTTTCAAGCAATTTACCCTCTTCCAAAATACTTAAATTATCGTCTGAACAATTAAAAATTGACTGGTATAATTCTTGTTCAATACCAACATGGTATCCAGATAATGTCATACTTATTAAAAAGGTTAAAAATATATAGATACATATTTTTGTATTTGAAGGTTTAAAAAAACCAAAAAATCCAATTATCAAACCCAGAACATAAGGCACTCTTTGATACTTGCACAAAATACATGGTTTATATCCTAAAAAAAATTCTACAAAAAATGCGTAAAACATCGAAGTCACACACAGCAATATTATAAACAAATAAAATATCTTAAATTTTTTTTCTAAGACCATCTAGGATGTAAATTTAATTAAGAAATTATATACAAAGTAAGCAACTATTACTAAAATAACAGATATTATTATTGAAACTGTAACTAGTTTTTTTTCAATTATTTTCTTCATAGTAGGTCCAAAATTTCCAATTAAAAATGCTATTAAAAAAAATCTAGAACCTCTCGTTAATAAAGATACAATAACAAAATAGAAAAAATTAAAGTGTACAAATCCACTTGTAATAGTTAATAATTTAAATGGCACGGGAGTGAAACCAGCAATAGCCAACAAAGTTACCCAAGCTATTACACCGCCTTCCGAGGACATTTTTTCTTTTAAAAAGTTAGCATTATCAACACCGTATAATTCAAATATTCTTACACCAATCTCGTTAAAAAAAACGTAACCAATAAAATATCCAAGGCATGCTCCCAATACAGATCCAATAGTAGCAATTAGTGCAATTCTAATCCACTGAGCTCTCTTAGCAATAGTCATTGGTATAATAAAAACGTCTGGTGGTATTGGAAATATAAAACTTTCTATGAATGAGATAAAACCTAGAAAAAATTTTGATTTTTTATGACCTGCTAATTCAATTGATTTTCTATATATTTCTTTAAACATACTAAATTTGTTTTTATACTATAATTATAAAAATGAAATTATTAATATTGGGCGAATGGCGGAACTGGTAGACGCGTTGGACTCAAAATCCAATAGTAGCAATACTGTGAGAGTTCGATTCTCTCTTTGCCCACCATTTTATGAAAATAGAAAACATAAATAGTTTAGTAGAACTTTATTTCAAAAAATACGATGAAATTAAAAACAAAAAAGGTCCACCTTTTTTATTTGGATTAAGTTCAAAAGATAAAAACTCTTCGTTAAATTGGAATGAAGTAACATTAAAAATTAAAAGTCTAACAACTTTTCTACAAGACTATATTTCCCCTGGGGACAGATGTGTATTATTGTCTGAGAATAGACCACAATGGTTAATTGCTGATATTGCAATAATGAATTCTGGAGGTGTAACAGTGCCATTATTTACCACTTACTCAGACTCAGACTATGAATATATAATTAATGATTGTGGACCAAAGGTTTGTATAGTTTCAAATAAATTACAATATGAAAAAATAGAAAAATTTTTAAATGACAAGATTAAGGTAATTTCTATTGATGAATTTGCAAATCAAATTGAAAACTTTTCAGAAATATTCAATAAAACAAATCTTACTAATAAAAGTTATAACGATAAAATAAAAAGAAATGACTTAGCTTGTATAATCTATACCTCTGGTACGACAGGTAAACCAAAAGGAGTAATGTTAAGTCATGGTGGAATTCTCTCAAATTGTGAGGGAGCTTTAGAAATATTGGCTTCTATTGTCAAAAAGAAAAAACCAGTTTTTTTGACATGGTTACCTCTTTCACACTCATATGAACATACTGTTCAATTTGTTCAAATTTCTCTGGGAGCAAAAGTTTATTATGCTGAAAGCCTAGATAAACTTATTCCTAACATGTCAGTAGCGAAACCAACCATCATGACCGCTGTGCCAAGATTCTATCAAAATTTATACAACAAAATTTTTTTAAATTTTTCCAAACTTAGTGGATTTAAAAAGAAGTTGATAACTAATACTTTAAGGTTGGGTATAAAAAAACTTAAAAAAGAAAATCTAAATTTTGGTGAAAAAATATCTAATTTTATATGCGAAATTCTAGTCAGGAAAAAGATCAAAAAACAGTTTGGTGGAGAATTACAAGCTTTTGTTTCAGGTGGCGGTGCCCTTGACCAAAAAATTGGAGAGTTTTTGAATTCTATTGGATTACCCACATTACAAGGATATGGACTGACTGAAGCTTCTCCAGTCGTTAGCTGTAACATTCCAGGAAACATTCAAATTGAGACTGTAGGGCCTCCATTCAAAACCAATAAAGTTAAAATTTCAAACGAGGGTGAAATATTAGTAAAAGGGGAAAATGTTATGCTTGGATATTGGAATAAAAAAGATGAAACCAATGAAGTTATAAAAGAAGGATGGTTGCATACAGGTGACATAGGAGAGTTTACTAAAGAAGGAAGTTTGAAAATAACTGATAGAAAAAAAGAAATCATTGTAAATTTAGGTGGTGATAATATTTCTCCGTCTAAAATTGAAAATTTACTTTGTTTAAATGAAAAAATTAAACAAAGTTTAGTTTATGGGGATAAAAAAACATATTTAGTTGCATTAATTGTAAGTGATAACGAAGAAAATATATCAGAAATTAATTTATACATAGAGAATTTAAATAAAAACTTGCAAACAATAGAAAAAATTAAAAAAATTAAACTTATTAAAGAGGAATTTACAATTGAAAATGGAATGTTAACACCAACTTTGAAACTAAAAAGAAAAAAAATTTTAGAAAAATATAAAGAAGATTTAGAAAAACTTTATTAAATTAAACAAATAAATTTGATTATAATGCGCATAAATACTATTCTTTTTAACTTTTATAATTTATAAAATTAAATTTTATTTTTTGCTACGTTGATGAAACAATTTATAATTAATTAAATGTTTGACATAACAAAAGAAAATATTTAAAAATTAACTTATAACGAATCAAAAAGATTCGTAACAACAGGGAGCTAAAGATGGCTAAACGAAGAAAAAAAGCTAAGAAAAAAGCTAAGAAAAAAGCAAAAAAAAGAAGAAGAAGAAGATAAGTTTTCTTTTTTAAAAACGCTTCTCATAACGTTTGTGTGAGAAGCGTTTTTTTTTACTCTTCTTCTGAAACGTTTTCTAAACTCTCTGGTTCTTCAGTATCTTGGCTTGGTTGTGGATTAGCTGGTGCTTTTTTTTCTAAGTTTAACTGATTTTTCTCTAAATTTCTCTTCAAAGCTTTATCCAGCTTCTTTTGGGTATCTTCTAGAGATAGATTTAGTATTATTTGAAATTCCGTTAAAATTCTTTCATAAGCTTTTTCAAATAATTGCCTTTCACTATATGATTGATCGATCATAATATCGTCACCTTTATTTAAATCCCTTACCACCTCGGCTAGTTCATAGATTTTTCCAGATGTAATTTTTTGCTCATATTCTTGCGCTCTTCTGCTCCACATTGATCTCTTTACTTTTGGTTTGCCTTTTAAAATTGAGACACATTTATTAACTTGGTTAATTGTAGCTAATGGTCTTAAGTGTGATTGTTTATTTATAGGCAACAATCCAACAGCTTTATCTTTTTCAAATTTAATATCGTAACACTGTACATCAATTCCACCTATTGTCTTTGCGCTTACTGATAAAATTTGTCCAACACCATGTTTTGGATAAACAACATAATCTTTCGGTTTAAATTGTTTCTTTTCTGTTTCTTGTTTTTTAATTTTAATTATTTCAGGTTTTTGATCTTGGCTTTTAGTAAGACGCAAATTCTCAGAATTTTTTGGTTTAGATAAATTTATTTTACCTTTTTCCTTTAAAGGACTTTTACTTGATTGTTTTAATTTTGGCCTTCCTAAATTTTTTTTTGCTTTTATTGTTTTAGATTTTTTTGCAACTTTTTTTACCCTCTTTTTTGGCAAGGCTTTTTTTTTCTTCTTAAAGGTTTTCTTTAAAATACTTTTCAAATTTATTTTCTTCATTCTTATATTTTTCGTTATCTATTGGTGGATCTTTTTTTTCTGATATGTTTGGCCATATTTCTGAATATTTTTTGTTTAGTTCTAGCCATTTCTCACTTCCTTCATCCGTATCAGGTTTAATCGCATCAACCGGACACTCGGGTTCACAAACGCCACAATCTATACACTCATCTGGTTTAATTACAAGCATATTTTTCCCTTCATAAAAACAATCAACAGGACAAACTTCTACACAATCCATTAACTTACATTTTATACACTTGTCATTTACTATGTATGTCATTATTTGTTATTAAGCACTTTAACCTTAGTTTCACCTACTATCTTATCATCTAAATAAAGCAACCCAGCTAAACGTCTCATAAGATTATTTTCGTAAATATCTGATTTTCCATCTGATAATATTATTCTCCACAAAGTTTCAATGATTATAATTTTATTTTCCATGCTTAAAGATTTTACATCCTTAGTAAATTCTTGAATATGATTTGAATCATTTTCTTTTTGCTCTGCTTTTGAAATAACAGCATCTAAGTTTTCTAAATCAGGGTATAATTTCTTTACTGTCTTTTTGATCATTTCTTTTTCTTCTGAAGTGTAATTTTCGTCTATTTTGGCTGCATGAATTAAAAGACAGGCAATGTTGATAGACTCTTCATTTGTGTCAGATTTTTCACTATTCTTGTTAAAAAATTTTAATATCATTTTAAATCAAGCTGTTTTAATGCTTCAAAGGGATTGTCTTTTTTGATCTTTAAATTTAAACTTTTTTTAATCTTTTTAAAAGGTTTATATTTAAAAAATGTTTCATTTTTTTCCTCAAAAACTTTGTATCCCATTAATTTAACGATCTTAACAAAGTTTTCTTTGTTACAACCTAATAAATTTAGCATTTTAGGTATTAGTTTAATTTTGTCAGATTTATTTTCATTAGAGTTTATTATTTCAATAAACAATCTTTCTAAAATATCTATTCTAACAAAAAAATTATCAAATTTTTCAAATCCACATAAAAGCATAAATTTTTTGTTTTTATATTTAATGTTATTTACAAAATTTAATCCAAAAGTAGGGGGTAGAAGGTTGAGATCTTCTCCATTAAAATTTTTCCAAAGTAGAATTCTTAAGGACACTACACTCGGTTTAAAAAGTTTAAATAAAAATATATGATATCTTCCAAATTTTACTCCTAAATTTCGAAGTATTTTTCTATCATCTTGGCTCAAATTTTTTATGATATCTAAAACTTGCTCTCTTTTTACTACACCGTTATTTTCATACAATTGATAAGATAAGGCTCTTATATGAGCATTAACTGAGTCTATACTTTTCAGTTTTAATAAACTATCTAGTTCATCATTAATTTTGGTTTCTAACCATTTTTTTAAAAATGAGTGAAGTTTATGTTTTTCATCATTTTCTACGATGTCATCTATAATTAGGATTAGTTCTGGAGATAGATAATCTGCACCTTTAATTAGCATTGCTATTGGAAAATTGTTCCAATAAATTTTTCTATCTTCTTTTAATTCAATTTGTTTTCCTTCAATTATTTGACTAATTCTTTTTGAAATTTCTGGGCTTACATTTTGTCTTGCAGCTTTTTTCAAAGATTTAATATCAGTTTCTAAATCACCAATTTTAAAATCTAATTCAAGCTTAAGGCCTTTTAAATTTCCAATGAATTGATTGTTAATTAAAACTTTTTCATTATTTTCAATTTTTGTTTCAAAAGAAATATCTTGTTTTAAACCTCTTGCTAGAACACTTGCTCGCTTATCAATAAAACTTTTTGTGAGCTCTTCATGCAATCTATCAGATAATTTATCCTCTAAAGATTTTGTTCGTTTAATCCAATAATCTTGATTCTCAACCCATCCATTTTTGTTAGAAACGTAAGACCATGTCCTGACATTTGCAATTCGATTTGATATTGAGTCTACATTTCCATCTGTCTTATCTAAAATTGTTAATTGCTCTTTCATGTATTTATTAGAAACTTTTCCTGTTTTCTCTCTTAAAAAATTAAATACTTTTCCAATTACCTCTAAATGATTTCCGTATGTTTTTTTTACAAAATCTGGTATCTGACAACATTCCCATAATAACTTTAATTCATTTTCATTATTATAAATTTGAAGTTTTTCAGTATCTTTTAAAATATATTTTAAAACTTTTTCATCCTCACACTCTGAAATTCTTTTTAACCAAGATTTATTTGGTCGCTCTTCTAATGATTTAATTAGCGATTGACCATTTTGAAAATTTAAATTTGGATTTCTCCAAAAAATTGTATTGATGTCGTCAATTTTATGGGTTTCAAGCAATTCAATTTCCTCTGGACTTATCTCACCACATTCACCTGTAATACCAAATGAACCATCATTAAGATACCTACCTGCTCTTCCAGCGATCTGTGCTATTTCAGATAATCTAAGTCTCCTTATTTTTTTACCGTCAAATTTTTTAATACTTGAAAAAAAAACATTATTTAAATCCATGTTTATTCCCATACCAATGGCGTCAGTTGCAACAAGGTAGTCAACATCCCCAGATTGATATAAATGTACTTGTGAATTTCTTGTCTTGGGACTTAAAGAGCCCATCACGATTGCAGCCCCACCTTTTTGACGTCTAATTAATTCTGCAATTGCATAAACTTCTTCTGCTGAAAATGCTATTATTACGCTTTTTCTTTCTATTCTAGAGATTTTTTTATGACCCGAGTAACTTAATTTAGATAGTCTTTTTCTATCGATATATTCAATATCACCATCTAATTTTTCAATAATATTTTTCATTGAGTTTGATCCCATGAACATTGTTAATTTTTCACCTCTTAAATTCAATAATCTATCAGTGAAAATATGACCTCTTTCATGGTCAGAGCACATTTGAATTTCGTCTATTCCAACAAATTCTAAATCTTTTTCTATAGGCATTGACTCTACAGTGCAAAAAAAATACTTAGCGTTTGGGGGGATTATTTTCTCTTCACCTGTGATTAAAGCAACTTTATTAGGGTCGGTTTTTTTGACAACTTTGTCATAAACTTCCCTTGCTAAAAGCCTCAAGGGAAAACCCATCATTCCAGAGCTAAAAGACAACATTGTTTCAATAGCTAAGAAGGTTTTCCCTGTATTGGTAGGTCCAAGAACAGCAGTTATTTTATTTTTTGTCATTTCAACTTTTGGTGTGTCAAATTTTTTTGCTACTATATGTTGTTATAGTTAAAGAACAAAAATAGTCTAAAACAAGTCCGAATCATTAAGATAAAAGTTCTCATTTTTATTTTTTTTCGATACTAACATATTTGATTTAATTATGCAGCTTTATATTTTTTAGCACAAGAATTCGCTAATATTAAATTTGGATCAATAAATATTTTTGATTTTTTTGCTTTTTTAAAAGATTTGAAAGCAAAAATTGCTATAGGTAATTCAGTGCATCCTAAAATAATTTTTTTACAATTTGATTTTATTAAATAATCTACTGCTGGCTTAATTATTTTTTCTGCCTTTCTTACGTTGCCCATTTTTACAAATTTAATTGCTTTATTTACATTTTTTTTTTGTATTTTCACAGAAGGTGATAAAAGTTTAAATCTTTTATTGAAATATTTATGGTAAATTTTTGTATTTAAAGTTGCTTCGGTAGCGAGTATTCCGATTTGAGAGTTAATTTTACAGCTTTTTTTTGTGTGATTATAAACTTCTTCAGGCATACTTAAGATTGGTATTTTAACTTTTTTTTTTAAATCATCATACCAAAAATGTGCCGTGTTACAGGGCATCACAATAAACTTACATTTGTTTTTTTCTAATAATTTACAACCTTTTACTAATTCTTTTAGGACGTTATAGTATTTTTTTAAATTTTCAGGTCTCTTTGGCGTATCAGATTTATTGTATAATATAAATTTTGGGTACTGTTGATCTTGTTTGCCTCTATACAAAACGGCTAATTTATTGCAAATATCTAAACCAGCTTGTGTTCCCATTCCTCCTAAAAATCCAATCATATCTTTTTAATTACTTTCCAAACTCCTGTTGCTGAAGCTATAACGTTTTTATTTACATAGAGATTACAATTAATAAACAGCATAGATTTTGTTTTCTTTAATATATTTACTTTTCCCAATATTTCATCTCCAAGTTTAGTTGGTGCAATAAATTTTACATCTAAAGAAATTGTTACGCATGATTGATTGTTGCTTGCCCTAAAAACAGCAGTACCAGCTCCTGCGTCAATTAAAGAACAAATAAATCCTCCATGAGTAATTTCTCTTCTATTAAGGTGAATTTTTTGTATTGTGCTTTTAAATTCAAATTCTGTATCTGATATATTTCTAAAAAGAAGCCCACCATTGTGCAGCATAAAACCAGAAACCTTACTGATTTGTTCAAAATTGTTTTTCATTTATTATAAAAATATTGTTAATAAAATTAAAACTATTAACACTATAGTAAAAAAAATTACAACACTTGATTGTAAAGAAATTTTCATAGCTTTAATGTTCCAGTAATTTTTCTATACCATTAGTATATTTGGAGAACCTTGATCTTGGAAAAGGAAAATCTTTCATTAGTTCATTCAAATCTTTTTTAAAAGAAGCCTTAAGTTCAATTATTTGGTTTTTATCAATACCTAAAAACTTTCTGTATTTTGTAAAGTAATTTATATCATTATCTATGGTAATTCTAATGTCTCCATATTTAAAATAATCTCTAGTATATTCAACATAAAGGACTGGTTTACATGATCCATAATCTTTGTCGAAGAAACCTAACTTTTTCATGTTATCGGTTTTATTCAAGTCTATTTGATTGCTGGTTTTATATCTTCCTTCTGTACTTGAAATTTTTATTTCTAAAAAATTTTTATCGTCTTCATAACTTCTTAACCTAATTTTTTTTCTTGGCAAACATCCTTCAATTGAATCATTAAACATTTCAAATTTATTATTATCAAAATAAAGGTTGTTAATTTTTCTTGTTTGAAAAATTTTGTAAGCTCCTTTTGATATCAAATATTCTTTGAATTCAGATAATTGATATTTATTTATCAAAAGTTTTTCTTCTATTCTAAAACTCATATTTCTTATTTAACAATTGTATTTAAAGTTTTTATTTGTGAAAATTGATCTGTCTCGACATTACGTTCAGAATTTTCGCAGAAAAAATTCTCAACTTTTATAAAGCCCCCAAAAAATTCTTGTTTTTTGTTATATGCAGCTAAGCAAACTTCAAGATTTTTTGAATTATTCTTTATTACTTCAACGATAGATCCATCTTTAGATGCTATTCCCATTTTTGAGTCTGTTATATTTATTTCGTTTGTATTAAGGACAGATCTCTCACCTACTGAAAGTGCTTTATCTCCACAATTACTCAAATAAAATTGATCTATATTGTAATTACCGAAAGAAAAATCAGCACAATCATTTTTTGATTTATTAATAAAAATATTATTTATATTTATTTTGGAAAAATCTAAATCAAGAGCATCACTAAATGCATCAGTAATTTCAATTTCTTTTATCTCGCCAATTGAATTTATTAAATTGATGGTGTCTTCACATGCTCCCTTTGATCCTTTAATTTTTACATTTTTAAATTTAATATTGATAAAGGATAAGCAACCAGTGAGGCCGTAGTCATTTATTGAACTTGACTGTATTTTATTTGTTTCATTAATTTCCAAACCAATAAAATTTATGTTAATTTTATTTAATTCTCCATTAATGAAGTATGCTCTAGCGAAGGGTGATTTTTGGTAGATATTTAAACTGTCCTTATTTTCGTTATATTCAATTACGATATTCTCATCATAATAAAAATTTGTATTCTTTATTTTCAATTTTTTAAAACTGTTATTCTGATTTTCTTTATCAAGATTTTCCTTTATGCCTATATATTGATAAATAGTATCATCTTTAACAAGTTCGTCAGAAATAAGTTTTAAGACCTCATCTTTTTGAAGATCTATTTCTTCACATTTATTTTCTGCAATATTGCATAACAAAAAATCCTTATCTAAACTATTATATACAACTTTTAAATTTTTGTTTTTAGTTTTTGTTTTACGTAAACCTTCGAAGTAATTATTTAGAAATGCATTATTGATATCTTTAGGTGACAAATTTTTATTTGAAACATGCTCTTGTAAAGTTATTAAATTATCTGACAGTTTTTTGAAAAATGACTCCATTTCACCTCTTGAAAGGTTTCCTCCAGACTCTAAAAATCTATTATATAAAATATCTCTTTCTAAATTCTTAACTTTTTTTTGTGCATTTTTTACATTTTCTAATTCGATAATTGTAAAATTATAATTTTTATCGTTGAACATCTTCATCTGACTAACAGCCTGTTCAATTTCTATATCCCCATCATAATAAACTGGCTCAAAATACTCTCCAAGTGAGTTCCAGTGAAACTTTCTGTTGTGTGGGGACATTCCATGCCTTGCACCTACGGCATACATCAGTGAACTGAAAATACCTAACTTTTCTGAACCAATATTATTGTTATTGCTTAAAATATTTTCATTTAAGTTGTAATGTGAAATGTTTATTGGGCCTACTATCATTTCGTCGATCCACTTTAAGTAAACCTTATTTAATTCAGTCAAAGCTTTATTTGATATTTTAAAGTGATTTTCAGATTTTTTAGCCCAATTAGAGTTTGTAATTCTTGCAACCTGATTATCAATTCCTGCGTTAAAAAAAGGATTATTGTTTTCTAAAAAAGTGAACATATATCTTTCGCTTCCTTCTAATAACGGACCTTCAACTCTTTTATTATGTTCAAGCATTTCTTTTCTTATTTTTTCTTGGAATAACATTTTTTTTTCAAGGTTGTTTACTTTTACATCCAATAAAAAAGTTCTTGGAGCAAGAATGTCTATCTCACTCAAAAATTTTGTAAAAAGTATTTCATAATTTGGATCTTTTCTTGTTTCGGGAATTAAAAGTTTAAAATCTACAATTCCATTTATATTGCCTTCATCTAATTTAACATCAAGTGAAGTAAAAAAGTTTCCATCTATAATTTGTACATGATCTTTAAGGTCACCGCTTAATCTAACTCTGCTTTTATGTGAGCAAACAATATTATTTCCATAATGAGCTTTTACAGTGGCTGCAAATCTCCTTTTATTCCTTTTTTTTAATACGCTATTATTAGCAAATTGATTTTCTTTTTTTTCTCTTTCAACTAAAATTTCAAAAATATTTGAGTACCAGTTTCTTGACTGCTTAATTTCAACTGTAATATTTTCAGGTATTGAATTAAAAACTTTTTGTGCTTGGGAATTATCTAAGTTTGAATAGCAATTATTTTCTTGCGAATAAGAAGAATTTGACAAATAAAAGAAAAGAAAAATTGTATTTATCAATATCAAACATTTTCTAAACATATGAGACATCTATTTTAGTAATCTCATTTCTTTCTTTAATAGAATCTTTAAAACTATTAAGTTCTTTAGAGTTTTCAAAAGATAATCGATAAATATACTCATTTGAATCTTTAAGAACTACCATGTTTTTAATATTTTGGTTTTTTTCAATATCATCCATTGATTTAGATGAATATATCTCAATTGTATTTAGTGACATGCCCTCATTAAACGAAACATTATAAAAAGGTTTACTAAAAAATTTTTTCAAAATAAACTGGCTTAATCTTGTACCACCTATCACCAACAAACATGTTGCGACCAGAATATAAGCAAAATCCATATTTACACTTGCTGCAATTCCAATCGTAATTAAAACAAAATACATTACCAATTCTAACGCGCTTTTAACTGGATTTCGAAACCTTACAATTGACAAAGCACCGATCATTCCAAGCGATAATGCAATGTTACCTGTTATTGTTTTTGTAATTACATATGTAACAACTGGCAAAATTAGAAAAGCTATAGTTTGTTGATATGTTTTAACCCAATTTTGACCAGTTATACTTAATGAGAATCTAAGTACTAACCCTGAAAGTATTAAGAAAATGATATTTTCAACCATAGTATATTATACAAATTTATTAGTTAGATTAAACTAATTAAAGGCGTTATTTGGTGCGCCTGCTAGGAGTCGAACCCAGAACCTCCTGGTCCGTAGCCAAGCGCTCTATCCAGTTGAGCTACAGGCGCTAAATTAAAAAATAGTCACATTTAATAATGTAATTTTTTTATAATTAATTATTCTATATTAATGTCAAAAAATTCTAAAGATATTGTTTTTGTTGCAGCTCAAAGGTCAGCTATTGGAAGATACAAAGGTATCTACAAAGATTTACAAGCTCACAATTTAGGTTCATTAGTAATTAAAAGTTTAATTAAAAAGACTAAGTTAAAAGTAGATGAAATTGATGAGGTAATATTAGGACAAGTTTTGACAGGATCATGTGGACAAAATCCAGCAAGGCAAGCAGCTATAAATTCTGGAATTCCAAAAGAAAAGACTGCAATAATTATAAACCAAGTATGTGGATCTGGACTACGATCAATTGTAAACGGATATCAATCATTACTTACAAATTCTGCAAACTTTATAATTGCTGGTGGTCAAGAAAGTATGACTAATTCAATTCATGATCAAATGATGAAAGATGGTTTGACGGATGCTTTTAATAATTATCATATGGGAGTTACAGCTGAAAATGTTGCTACAAAATATAATATATCAAGACAAGAACAAGATGAATTTGCACTTCAGTCTCAACATAAAGTAAATATAGCAATAAAAAAAAAAAAATTTGATAACGAAATTATTAACAATGATATTGACGAACATCCAAGAAATGGAATTACAATTAACGACCTATCAAAACTAAATTCTGTTTTTAAGGAAAAAGGAACTGTCACTCCTGGAAATTCTTCTGGTATCAATGATGGAGCAGCTGCAGTGGTATTAACAACAAGAGAGCTAGCTGAAAAAAATAATTTAGAAATATTGGGAAAGATTATATCCTGGGCAACCTGTGGTGTTGATCCATCCATGATGGGGTTAGGACCAATCCCTTCATCAAAGAAAGCTCTAGAAATAGCGAAATGGAATATAAAAGATTTAGACTTAATTGAAATTAACGAAGCCTTTGCCGCTCAAAGCATTGCTGTAATTAAAGAATTAAAAGTTCCTAAAGAAAAAGTAAATGTGAATGGTGGAGCAATAGCTCTCGGTCATCCGATAGGTGCCTCCGGAGCAAGAATTGTTGTTACACTTTTAAATGAGTTAAAAAAAATAAGTGGGAAAAAAGGTTTGGCAACATTATGCATCGGAGGAGGGATGGGAATTTCGATGTGTATAGAAAAAGATTAATATTTAAGTGATTTATAATACTTATTTAGAATAATATTTTGCACCCAAATTTTTGCATCCAAATTTTTATAATTAGGCTTTTTCTTAATAAAACTAATAAATATTTTTAACATATTCAAATTAACTCATTTTAGGATGACGAAAAAAAGATATAAATATGTTAAAATATTGATCTTAAAAAAAGTATAGATGAAAAAAGACATTCTAGTACCTGATATAGGAGATTTTGATAACGTAGAAATCATAGAAGTTCTCGTAAAAGAGGGTCAAAAAATACAAAAAAACGATTCTATTGTTACTCTTGAAAGCGATAAATCAAGTGTAGAGGTTCCAAGTACCGAAGAGGGTAATGTTTTAAAAATTTTAGTAAAAGTTGGTGATAAAGTATCAAAGGGAGATAAACTAGTAGAAATTCAATCTGCCTCAGAAAAAAAACACGAACCTGAAAAAAAAGAAGTCAAAAATTTAGATATTCCAAAAGATACTGAAAAAATAATTGTAGACGCTGAAAAATCTCAAAGAGTAGAACAAGAAAAACCTGTTGAAACACAAACTATTAGCCAAGAGAAAAAGAAACCAATCAGAAATATTGAAATAATATCTGATGGCAATGATTTAGATCCAACTGAAACTAAAGAGTGGTTAGAGTCTTTATCTGCAGTTCTTCAAAATGATGGTAAAGAAAGAGCTCAATATTTAATAAAACAATTAATTGAACATTCTTATAAAGAAGGCTCAGATTTAGTCTTATCTAGAAATACACCTTACATAAATACTATTCCTCCTGAAGAGGATAAAAAATCTCCAGGGGATCAAAACATTGAAAGAAAAATAAGATCTTTAATTAGGTGGAATGCAGCTGCTATGGTTGTAAGAGCTAATAAAAAAAACCCTGATCTTGGCGGTCATATAGGAACCTTTGCTTCAGCTGCAACATTATATGACGTTGGTATGAATCATTTTTGGAGAGCAAAAAATAATAAGTTTGGTGGAGATTTAATATATTTCCAAGGTCATAGTGCTCCTGGAATTTATGCAAGATCTTTTTTAGAGGGAAGATTAACTGAGAAACAACTAGACTCGTTTAGACAAGAAGTCCTACCAGGTGGTTTATCCTCTTATCCTCATCCTTGGCTGATGCCGAACTATTGGCAGTTTCCAACTGTATCAATGGGTCTTGGCCCAATGTTAGCGATTTACCAAGCAAGATTTATGAAATATTTAATTAATAGAGGTTTGATTAAAGATGAGAATAGAAAAGTTTGGGCCTTTTTAGGAGATGGGGAAATGGATGAACCAGAGTCTTTAGGTGCAATTGGATTAGCATCCAGAGAAAAATTAGACAACCTAATATTTGTGGTTAACTGCAATCTTCAAAGATTAGATGGACCCGTTAGAGGCAATGGAAAGATAATTCAGGAACTTGAGGGAATTTTTAGAGGAGCCGGTTGGAACGTGTTAAAGGTGATATGGGGATCTTACTGGGACCAATTATTAGCAAAAGATAAAACAGGTTTATTGGTAAAAAGAATGAATGAAGCCGTTGATGGTGAGTATCAAGCATTTAAGGCGAAGGGCGGCGCATATGTAAGAGACAAATTTTTTGGAAAATACAAAGAATTAAAAGAAATGGTTTCAAGCTTAACCGATAGAGATATATGGAAGCTTAATCGAGGAGGCCATGATCCACATAAAGTGTATTCAGCTTACCATAGAGCAGTAGAAAATAAAGGTAGTCCAACAGTGATCATTGCCAAAACTATCAAAGGTTATGGAATGGGTAAATCTGGGGAAAGTATTAATACCACCCATCAACAAAAAAAATTGGACGTAGACGATTTACTTTATTACAGAGATCGATTTGATGTTCCTTTAACTGACGATCAGGTGAAAAATATTGAATACTACAGACCAAAAGAGGACTCACAGGAAATAAAATATTTAAAAGAGAGAAGACTTCAACTTGGAGGTTTCATTCCTGAAAGATCATCTTTTGCCAAATCAATTAAAGTTCCTCCAAAAGATATCTTCGATGTGATGAAACAGTCTACAGGGACTAAGGAAATGTCGACGACTATGGCATTAGTGAGAATGTTAACAAACCTCTTAAGAGATAAAAATGTTTCACCTAAATTGGTTCCTATAATTCCTGATGAGGCTAGAACATTTGGTATGGAGGGTTTTTTTCAAAAAATTGGTATTTACGCACATGAGGGTCAAAAGTATGAGCCTGTGGACTCTAAACTACTTTCATCTTACAGGGAAGATAAATCAGGACAGGTGTTAGAGGAGGGAATAACGGAGGCTGGTTCCATGTCATCTTGGATAGCAGCAGGAACATCATACACTAATCATGATATAGAAATGATACCAATATATTTGTTCTATTCAATGTTTGGTTTTCAAAGGGTCGGTGATTTCGCCTGGGCCGCAGGTGATAGTCAGGCAAGAGGATTTCTTATAGGCGCTACATCTGGAAGAACAACTTTGGCTGGAGAAGGATTACAACATCAAGATGGACATAGCCATCTACTTGCATCTACAATACCTAACTGTGTTTCCTATGACCCAACCTTTGCTTATGAGTTAGCTGTAATATTCAGAGATGGATTAAGAAGAATGTATGAAAAAAAAGAAAATGTTTTTTATTATATTACAACAATGAATGAAAATTATCCACATCCAGCAATTCCAAAAGATAAAAATATTGAAGAAGCAATCTTAAAAGGAATGTACAAAATTAAACAAATTTCAAAAAATAAAAAAACAAAAATCCAACTATTAGGATCTGGAACTATTTTAAGAGAAATGATGCAGGCAGCAGACATATTAGATAAAGATTTTAAAATTGATTGTGATGTGTGGAGTGTAACAAGTTTTAATGAATTAAGAAAAGATGGTATGGAAGTAGAGAGATACAATCTTTTAAATCCAAATGAAAAACCTAAAAAAACATATGTTGAAAATTGTTTAAAAGATGCCGAAGGTCCTATACTAGCTGCATCAGACTATATGAGAATTACATCAGATCAAATAAGACCTTTTACTAACAAAAGTTTTTATTCGCTTGGAACAGATGGTTATGGAAGAAGCGACAGTAGGGAAAAACTTAGAAATTTCTTTGAGGTGGATAAAAAATATATTGTTACTTACGCTTTAAGTGTTTTAGCAAAAGAACAATTAATTCCATCAAAATATGCAGAACAAGCAATTAAGAAATATAACATTGATAAAAATAAACCCATACCTACAAAATTATAATTATGATTAATAGAATACTCGCTACTCCAAAAGTAAGAAAATTTGCACGTGAATTAGGGGCTGATATATCTAACTTAAAAGGGTCTGAAAGAAACGGGAGAATAACAGAGGAAGATGTCAAAAATTTTATAAAAAATTCTAAAAAGAGTATACCGTTAAAAGAAACCCAAAAACCAGAACCGAAAAAAAACTTAGTTGATCACTCTGAATTTGGCGAAATAGAAATTGTTGAAATGCCAAGAGTTAAAAGGCTTGCAGCACCGTTGTTATCCGAGTCTTGGAGAACTATTCCACATGTTACACATCATGATGAAGCTGATGTTACTGAACTTGAAAACTTCCGTAAAAATTTAAAGGATGGTTACACAGGTGAGCAAAAGAAAATTACCCCACTTGCTTTTATAATTAAGGCATTGGTAAAAAGTATGATGAAATATCCTATATTTAATTCATCAATAAAAGATGAAGAAAATTATCAAATTATATTAAAAAAATATTTTCACATCGGTATTGCGGTAGATACTCCACACGGTCTTATGGTTCCTAAAATAAGAGATGCAGATAAATTTAAAATATCTGACT
This sequence comes from uncultured Pelagibacteraceae bacterium, assembly GCA_902599605.1. GTDB lineage: Bacteria > Pseudomonadota > Alphaproteobacteria > Pelagibacterales > Pelagibacteraceae > Pelagibacter. The sequence goes on along the minus strand of CACKFV010000015.1, from coordinate 3,797 downwards.
TATCGCAAAAATTAAAAGAAGTAAGTGATAAATGTAGAAATTTAAAAATTGACAAAAAAGAATTTCAAGGTGGTTCAATAACTATCACTAGTCTTGGTGGGATAGGTGGAACATTTTTTACACCTATAATAAATCCACCTGAGGTAGCCATATTAGGAATTGGAAAAATATTTCAAAAAGATAAAAGTGACAAACTTATACTTCCGCTGTCACTATCCTATGATCACAGAATTATTAACGGAGCAGATGCTGCAAGATTTTGTAATGAGATTAAAGAAAACCTTGGTAAAAATTTTGCCTACAACCTCTCAATATAATTAACTAAATGTCAAAAAGACTATCACTTGTAAGCGCGTTTGTTTGTTGTTTAATCTGGGGTACCACGTTTATTGCACAAGACACAGGGATGGATGAAATTGGCCCTTTCACATTTAATGGAGTGAGATTTTTTGTTGGTTTCCTTGCTCTGGTTCCTTTTTTTTTAATAATTGAAAAAAATAAATTTTTTAATGAATTTAATAAAGATAGAAGGAATTTTCTATATCTCTCAATCTCTATAGGTATATTTTTATTCTTAGCCTCTGCATTACAACAAGTTGCCCTCCTCTATACTGATGTAGCTAATGCAGCTTTCTTTACAATTTTTTATGTACCCTTAGTACCATTTGTTCTTTATATCCTTTATCGAAAAAAAGTTCATTGGAGTGTTTGGCCATCTGTTTTGTTGTGTGTAGTAGGAGGATATCTGCTAACAAATTTTTATGACGCATCAGTTAGAAAAGGAGACATATTAGTATTGATATGTGCTTTATTTTGGAGTTTACATATTATTTTTATCGGACAACTAGTGGAAAAATTTGATTTACCAGTCACAGTTGGCCTTATTCAAACTTTAATAGTATCAATTTTATCAATCTTTATTGGATTAATTTATGAGACCTTTACAATTTCAAATATTTTATCCGAGACATATGAAATTCTTTATGCAGGCGTATTATCTGGTGGATTTGCCTTTGTTTTACAAATTTATGCACAAAAAAACATTAGTCCCGCACCAGCAGCAATAATTTATTCATTAGAGGGTGTTTTTGCAACAATAGCAGCTTGGATTATATTAAATCAAATTTTAAACATAGATAATATTTTAGGATGTTTATTTATTCTTGCTGGAGTTTTGTTGTCACAATTGATGCCAGAATTTAAACGATTAAGTATAGATAAACCAAAATAAGACTAATCCTAAGCAAACTCTATAAATTACAAAAAAATTCATACTAAATTTTTTAACAAAAATTAAAAAATATTTAATTGTGATATATGAGAAAATAAAAGAACAGATGATCGCAAGCAAAACAATAAAATTTACTTCAATATTTGAAAAAGTTAATTCTTTTAAGTTTAAAAAACTTGCACCGGCGATTGCTGGCACAGAGAGAAAAAATGAAATTTTGGCTGAGTCGTATCGATCAAAGTTGAGTAATCTACCAGCAGTAATAACAATTCCAGCTCTACTTACTCCCGGAATTAATGCAAGCACTTGAAAAATGCCAATAGCAAGTATTGCTCTTAAATTTAAATCTGTATCAATTTTTTTTCTTACAGAAAATTTATCAGCAATATATAAAAAGATTGCAAAAATTACTGTAGTCCACGCTATTATTTCAATGCTTCTAAAATAATTAATTAAGCCGGTTTTGAATACAAAAAAACCAACTATAATTAGAGGTAGAGATCCAAAAATTAATAATTTAAGTAATTTTTGATCTTTGAATAATTTTAAAAAATCATCTCTAAAATAAAACAGTATTGCTAATAGTGATCCTAAATGAAGAGAAACATCAGTCAAAAGAGACTTTATCTCAAAATTTTGTACTTCAGACATTAAGTATAAGTGAGCAGATGAACTGACAGGAATAAATTCAGATATCCCTTGTATTGCTGATAAAATTATAATTTCGATGAATTCCGCCATTATTAATTATTTAACTAAACTAATTAGGGGTAAATTAAAGCAATAACATGAATGCATATGAGGTATGCAAAACAGGAAAAAATTAGCAAAAACAGTGAATTTTTTAAAATATAGGTAATAATAACTGTCCTATTTTTCGTTTAATTCAACTGTCTAATAATATATAAGCCACCACACTATGTCTGAAAAAATGCTCAAGTTTGTGGAAATAGGTCAACAGAACCCACCTAAAAGGAAAACCGATTCCAGGAAAGAAGATTTTAATGAGATATATAAAGAGTTCATTCATGAAGGTGCGAAAGAACAATCAAGCAGATGCTCCCAATGCGGTGTTCCTTTTTGCCAAGTTCACTGTCCTTTAAGTAACAACATTCCAGATTGGTTAAAACTTACAGCGGAGGGAAGATTAGAAGAGGCTTACAATTTATCCCAAAGTACAAATAATATGCCAGAAGTCTGCGGAAGAATTTGTCCGCAAGATAGATTGTGTGAAGGGAATTGTGTTATCGAACAGTCTGGTCATGGCACGGTAACGATAGGATCTGTTGAGAAATTTATAACCGACAATGCTTGGGACAAGGGTTGGGTAAAGCCAATCAAAGTTGAGAAGGAATTAACTCAAAGTATAGGAATCATTGGATCTGGACCCGCAGGTATGGCTTGTGCCGAGCAACTCAGAAAAAAGGGTTACCAAATAACTATTTACGATAGATATGATAGAGCTGGTGGATTATTAATATACGGAATACCAAATTTTAAATTGGAAAAACATGTTGTCGAAAGAAGAACAAAGCTTTTACAAGATGGTGGTATTAAGTTTGTTTTAAATTTTGAAGTTGGAAAAGATGCTTCATTAAGTGAATTAAAAGAAAAACACGATGCTGTTTTGATTTCTACTGGAGTTTATAAACCAAGAGAAATTGAAATCGAAGGTAGTGATTTAAACAATATTTATCCTGCAATGGAATTCTTGACTGCATCAAATAAAAAAGGTTTAGGAGATAAAGTTGAAAACTTTGACAATGGATCTCTGGATGCAAAAGATAAAGACGTTATTGTAATCGGGGGTGGTGATACTGCAATGGACTGTGTAAGAACCGCCGTAAGACAGAAAGCTAAATCGGTAAAATGTTTATATAGAAGAGATAAAGAAAACATGCCAGGTTCATCTAGAGAAGTTGCAAACGCTGAGGAAGAGGGCGTTGAATTTGTTTGGTTATCGGGTCCGAAAAAGTTTTTAGGTAAAAACAAAATAGAAAAAGTTTCAGTAGATAAAATTAAACTTGGAGATCCCGATGAAAGTGGAAGAAGAAAACCTATTATTCAAGAAAATTCCGATTTCGAACTGAAAGCTGACATGGTTATCAAATCTTTAGGCTTCGACCCAGAGGATCTACCAGTATTATTTGGCGAAAGCAAATTACAAGTTTCAAGATGGGGAACAATTAAAATTGATTTTGATACTATGGAGACAAGTGTAAAGGGTGTATTTGCAGCTGGCGATATAGTCCGTGGAGCTTCATTGGTTGTTTGGGCTATAAAAGATGGAAGAGATGTTGCAGAAAGTATTCATAAATATTTGAAAGATTTAAAGGACCCAAAGAGAAAGGTAGCCTAACCGTGAGTAAAAAAAAGATGAATCTAAAGTTAGAAAAATTAAGAAGAAAAGAAAACTTAGAATTATTAAAATCAAATCATGTTTACAGCGAAAATATGGAACATGATGCTTGTGGAGTTGGTTTGGTATCATCTACAGATGGAAAAAAATCAAGACAAGTTGTTGAATACGGAATTGAAGCATTAAAAGCTGTTTGGCATCGAGGAG
>CACKFV010000014.1 GCA_902599605.1 uncultured Pelagibacteraceae bacterium | reverse complement strand
TCTATTGATTGAGTTTGTTGTGTTAATTCGTTTGTTTCTGATGACTTGTAAGATACTGCACCAAGATCTTGTGGTTGAGAAGAGCCGGGTAAAACTTTTTTCTTAGATGTAACTTTTTTATCAATATTCTCGCCTTCTAAATTTTGGAACCTCAATTGATTATCTGCTTGAACTTTTGATAATCTACTTGATAATTTATCGATTTTAAAATTTATTTCCTCGAATTTATTTGTCAAATCTTGAAATTGTTTTTCTATCTCAGACAATTTTAATAAATGTCTTGTAAGTACATCTTCATCATTTGAGCTTAATTTTGTTTTGCTAGTTGTAATTATATCTGAAGACTGTGAGTAAACAGCTTTTTCTAAAGTTTTTAAATCTTTTTGCAATGTTTTTATTATTTCCAAAGTTTCTGTTTCTTCTGCCTTGACAAGAGAAATAATTGAAAAAAGAAATAATATTAAAACTACTACACTTTTATTTATATACTCTAAAAATTTCATTACTTGATTTCTATCTATAATGATGGCAAAAAAAAGACCCCAACAACTTGTGCTATTGGGGTCTGAATTTATAAATTATTAGTTAGCTTTTACTGTTACTGATCTTCTGTTTTTTGACCAAGCTAAAGGATTTGAACCAGAGTCAACTGGTCTTTCTTTTCCGTAACTTATTACTGAAATTCTATTTCCAGATATTCCATAAGTCATTAAATAATCTTTAGCTGCATTAGCTCTTCTTTCACCTAAAGCTAAGTTATATTCTCTTGTACCTCTTTCGTCAGCGTGACCTTCAAGAACTACATTTATTTTTGAATTTTTTCTTAACCATGATGCTTGTTTTCTTAAAGTTTCTCTTGAAGCAGTAGTTAAAACTGTTTCATTAGTTGCGAAGAAAACTCTGTCCGGCACACCTGAAGCTAAATACTCAACTGTGTCTTTTCCAGTGTATACGTCACCTTGCATTTTACCTGTAGTTTTTACGGCACATGCAGATAATAGAATACTTGCAAAAAATACTAGCAAAGTATTTCTAAAAATTTTGTTTAAACTCATTACTGCTCCTTAAAAGTTAATTTTGTACTTTTTCACAACTAATTAGATCTTTCAAGCTTAAAAATCAAGGAATTATTAATTTTTTCTAAAAATATCATAATTAATCAGTCAATAATGACGACCAAGATGGGTCTGAAGCATCAGTCTCAGTTTTGACCATTCTTTCATTATACCCTGTAAGATCTATAGACCAAAGTTTGGCTGAAAAGCCTTTACCCGAAGAGTCCGATTTTGTCTCTCTATAAAAAATTAAAACCCTTCCATTAGGAGACCATGAAGGAGCCTCTTGATAATAGTTTTCTGTAAGCAATCTTTCACCGGTTCCATCTGTTCTCATTACACCTATATAAAACTTTCCTTTATGAAGCTTTGTGAAAGCTATTAAATCACCCCTTGGAGACCATACAGGTGTTCCGTAAAGACCGTTTCCAAAAGAAATCCTTTTAACTTTTGAGCCATCACTTCTCATTACATAAATTTGCTGATATCCACTTCTATCTGAATTGAAGCAAATATATTTACCATCAGGAGAATATGATGGAGACGTATCAATTGATGGATGGTTTGTTATTTTTTCAACCTCTCTACTTTCAAGGTCCATAGTATAAATATCTGAATTTCCATCTTTAGCAAAACTCATAATAATTTTTTTTCCATCTGGAGAGAAACGTGGAGCGAACGTCATCCCAGGAAAGTCACCAACAACTTCTTGTATTCCAGTTTCAATATCTAATAAATACACTCTAGGTAAATTTTTAAAATAAGATAAATAAGTAACCATTTGGTTTGTTGGATTAAATCTTGGTGTTAATACTAATTCATTTCCTAAAGTTAAATATTTAGTGTTAAATCCATCTTGATCCATAATTGCTAATTTCTTGATACGGCTTGTTTTAAGTCCTTCTTCAGCGACATAAATAATTCTTGTATCAAAATAACCTTTTTCACCTGTCAACCTTTGGTAAACTTTGTCAGTAATTATATGTCCAACTCTTCTCCAATTTTCTGAGACAGTGGTAAATGCCAATGCCATAATTTCTTTACCAGCTAACACATCCCATAATCTAAACTCAACTCTAAGTTTTTCATCAACTATCTTTACCTCTCCTGTTATTAAAGCTTGAGCCTTAATTAATGCCCAATCTTCAAATCTAGGTTTTACATGAGCTATATCTGGTTTTTGCAAAAAAGCTTTTGGATCTAACGGATTAAATAAACCAGATTGTCTTAAATTATTTTCTACAACTTTTGATATTTCTGCACCTATATCTTCAAGCCTTAATAAATCTTTAAATTTATCTTTGGAATTTTGATCAACAGATAATGGCGATACCGCCAATGGTAAAGGATTTAAATTACCTCTGGTAATATCTACTTCAATAAGAGACCAGGCTTTGCCCCAATTAAAAACAAACACACAAATATATATTAAAAAAATAATTCTTTTCATCCTTGTAGCATCTCCCTAGCATCAAAATTTAATTGAATTTCTTTCCATCTTTCATAACCAGTTGTAGGAACCCTCAGCGGCTGACACAATCTTATTGCCCTTAAAGCACTTTCCGCCAAGACTTTGTAAAATCCCTGTCCGGGTTTATTCATTCTGGCATGATCGAGAATTTCAGAGTTTACAATAGTGCCATCAGGTTTTAAATTGAGTTTAATCCTTACAAGAAGATCTTCATTGTAAGGCAAACCTAATGGAATGCTCCAGCATCCAAATATTTGAGCTTTAAGAGCATCTTCTTCATTCAGGGTCAATCCAGAAGAAATAACACTTTTTCTCTGCGATTGAGTTATCTTGTTATCACTTTTAATCATATCTGCAGTTTCTTCTTTTGATTTATCGATTAGCGCAGCAATATTATTTGGATCAAATAATTCTTTTTTTTCAAATTCTGAAACTTGTTTAATTTCATCATCAATTTTTTCTGGGTTTTGTTTATCCTCTTCTGGTTTTTTTACTATATTTTTTTGTTGATCTGGTAATGGTATTGCATCTGGTTTTTCTTTTTTAACTTTTTTTGGAGGTGCTTGTTCGGAGACAAGTTTTTCTTTTTCTTTCTTCTTTATTTCCTCAATAATCTTTTTTGCTTTAGGAGCATAAGGTATAGATGTTTTGTCAGTTATTTGAATAAGTTCTATGGAAATTATCGGCGGAAGATCTATTGGTTTTTTCGCTAAAAAAGGAAGGCTCAATGCTGTTATAATTATAAGAAATAAATGAAGTAAAGATGATATAATAATATTATTAGCCATTACCGATCACCTCTCTTTATAAGGTTCTGAAATAAGTGCTACTTTTGTAAATCCTGAACCGGAAAGCATCCCCATAACTTCTAGAACTCTTCCATAATTGATTGTCTTGTCGCCTCTTACATATATTCTTGTATCTGTCCTATTTTTTGAAACGGCTAATATTTTGGCAATTACGTTATCAAACTCAACTTTTGACTCTTGAATAAAAATCTCTCCTTTTGAATTTATACTTAAAGTTAGTGGCTCTTGTTCCTCAGGAAGAGAGTCAGCTGAACTTTCTGGTAGATCTACTTGTACACCAACTGTCAATAATGGTGCTGTGACCATAAAAACAATTAAAAGAACCAACATAACATCAACGAATGGTGTTACATTTATTTCACTTATTGGATCTTTAGATTTATTTTTTAAATTAAAAGCCATTAGTTAAATAGTAGAGATGAATCTTTTGGCGAAATTTTCTAATCTTTGAGAATATTTTTTTGAGTCGTTATTAAATTTGTTATAAGCTACAACCGCAGGTATAGCTGCTAAAAGGCCAAGAGCTGTCGCAAATAATGCTTCTGCAATACCTGGCGCGACAATAGCTAAGCTTGTATTTCTTGAAACCGCAATTGACTGAAATGAATTCATAATTCCCCAAACTGTTCCAAACAAACCAATAAACGGTGCTGTTGAACCTACTGTGGCTAAAAATGAATAATTTTTTTCAAGCTTATTAACTTCATTTTCTATATTAGACTCTAATAAACCTGAAAGCTTTTCATTTAAATTACTTCTAGATCTTGATTTAAGAACAACTTGCATGGTCTTTTTAAAAACATTTGACATTGGGTCATCAATATTTGCAGGTAAATTATTATAGAAACTTTCAGCAGATCTTGATTTCCAAAATTTTTCTTCAAACTCTTGGGTTGATAAATTTATTTTTTTAAATAATTTAAATTTTTCTATAATTATTGCCCAAGTATAAATTGATGCTGCAATTAACAAAACGATAACTGATTTTACAATTATGTCTGCTCTGAGAAATAGGCTCCATAAAGAGAAGTCTACAGAACTTCCTAGTCCAACAGATTGTGATGCTATATCGGCTTCCATAAAAAATTTTTCACACTAAAATGTGTCATCAATTTGACCTGAAAGATCAAATAAATCTAATATTTAGCGTTTTGGTAATAAAAACTAGAAATTAGTATCGCATCAGCTTTATTAGCATCTTTTTTTTTTGACAATTTTGAAGAAAAGTATGGATAAATTTCAATAGCTTTTGTTCTACTAGCGTCTTTGTTTGTATTTATCAAATTAAAGAATTTTTTCCATTTAACTGGCGAAACAAAGTCCATTGGAATTTGCATTGCAGAAAAAATTCCTTTCAACACTCCAAAAGACTGTCCAAAATTAAACATGCTAGTAACTCCTTGTCCTGGCATTGCTGAAACTTGTTCGATCACAGCTATTACTTTCGTCTTATCTTCTCCTTCTACAGCTTTTTGAATTTCGTTAAATATTTGAGATGCATTAACTTGGGATTTATTTTTTTTTCCTACAGCCATTTTTGGCATTTCAAATACATCTACTATCTTTCCATCTTTAAATAAACATATAGCACCATTAATTCCAGGATCTATTCCAATTATTAACATTGCTTAATTTTCTTCTCCAAAATTCGAGTAAACTCTTTGAACATCATCGTCATCGTCTAATAATTCTATAAGTTTTTTTATGTCCGCTTTATTCTCACCTTCGATGGAAACCTTGTTTATTGGAATCCACTCAATATCTGTAGATATAAAATTTTCAACATGAGACTCAATTTTTTTTTTTATAGAATAAATATCTTCAAAACTGCAATGTATCTCATGAAAATTTTCAAAGGAAAAGCATTCATCTGCACCAGCATCAATTGCTAGTTCAAAAATTTTATCGTCTTTAATTTCATTTATGTCTATTCTAATTACGCCAATTTGTTTAAAATTGTGAGCTGCAGAACCTTGGGTACCCAAATTACCACCATTTTTTTGAAAAATTGTTCTTAATTTTGAGGCAGTTCTATTTTTGTTGTCTGTAAGTGCTTCAACAATTATAGCAACTTTATCTTTACCAAAACCTTCGTATCTTATCTTTTCAAAATTTGATTGATTTAATGATTTTGATTTATCAATAGCTCTCTCGATGTTATCTTTTGGCATGTTTGAAGATCTTGCTGCTTGTATAGCAGATCTAAGTCTCGGGTTCATTAAAGGATCTTTATCTCCAAGTTTAGCAGCTACAGTAATCTCTCTAGAAAGTTTCGAGAAAATCTTCGACCTTTCTTTATCTGCTCTACCTTTTTTATGTTTTATACCAGCCCAATGAGAATGTCCTGCCATATTATTTTGAGTTATTTAAAACACCCCCAACAATTATACTATTAATATTTTTAGCTAGTCCTGAAGTTTCATCACAATCTACCATAACACCCGATAAAGAACCATCCCCCAAAGATGGATAATGTTTTTCAGAATTTTGTTTAAAGAATCTTTTCAATGAATTTTCTTTATTCATCCCAATTACTGAATCGTAGTCACCACACATTCCGGAGTCTGTGATATACGCAGTCCCACCTTTTAAAACTCTTGCATCATTTGTTGGAATGTGCGTGTGAGTACCAGTAACTAATGTTGCTTTACTATCAAACAAATGTCCCATTGCCATTTTTTCTGAAGTAGTTTCACAATGCAAGTCGACTACTAAAAAGTCATAATCTTTTTTTAGTTGGTATTTTTTTTGAAAATTTTCAGCTGTTTTGAAAACATCTTCACTTTTCCTCATGAAAACATTTCCCATCAAATTTAGTACACCTATTTTAAAATTTTTTGATGTTTGATAAATTTCAAATCCTTTTCCTGGTGATATTCCAATTAAATTAAATGGTCTAAGAAGTCTATTATCATCCTCAACGAGTTTTAAAGTTTCTTTATGATCCCAAACATGATTTCCAGTTGTGAGTACATTTACTCCAAATTTAATTAAATTGTCTAAAACATCTTTTGTAATACCTACTCCGTTATGAGCTGCGTTTTCACCATTTGCTATGACAAAATTTATTTTATTTTCATCAACTATTTTTTTAAGGTGTTTTTTTACAACCATGCAACCCGATGGTCCTACAATGTCGCCTAAAAATAAAATTTTCATTTATAAATTCTTTTTTCAGTAATTATGAAATCCATTTTTTTATCATATTTATCAACTGGCACTTTATTAATTTTTTGACAAGAAAGAGCAAGTCCGATTTTAACACAGTTATTTTGTTTCTCAATTTTTTGAATAAACCTGTCATAGAAACCTCCTCCATAACCAAGTCTATTTAAGTTAGAGTCAAAAGCTAACATCGGAATTATTAATGTAGAAGGAGTTATTTTTTTTCCCTTTAATGGCTCTAAGATACCAAATCTATTTATTATTAAAGGCTCACTAGGACTCCAGCTATAAAAAGACATCTCAAATTTATTTTTAATTATAGGTAAAGAAATTATAAATTTTTTCCTAATTAATCGATTCATTAATTCTAAGGTAGATAACTCATCACCAAACGGATAATACAATCCAACTCTTTTGTTTGGAGAATTCTGCTCAATCAATTTGATTATTGCCTCAGAATTTACTGTGATTTTTTTTTTGGTGAATTTTGATCGAATTTTAGATATTTTTTTTCTTAATTGAAATTTGTTCACTACTAAATCTAATTTTTAAGATTAACTCGTTCAACGAATTCCTCTATTTCTTTTGCAGTGTTAGAAATTAATTGATCATAATTATTGTTTATTTTATCAAGCTCTTTTTGCAAGTTGTTGATATCATTGTTTAATTTGGTTGCTTCATCTTCTTTTTCATCCTTATAGCCGTATACAAGAGATCTCAGTTCTTTAAATTTTTCAGTTAGATTAGTTAATTCTACCTTTTTTTTCTCAACATTTTTTTTGGTATCAAAATACTCATCCATCACTTTAATAGCAGTGATCAATAATAATTTATTTTCACCTATGTTCCCTAAGTCATTTTTCAATTTTTCAAATTTATCGTTTAAATTGGCTGCTAACTCTTCAAGATGATCCTCTTGACCATCTTCACATGAAAGAAGAAAGTCTTTTCCATTAAACTTAATATTTACATTTGCCATTTTTCAATCTCATCAAGTAAAGTATCTGTTTCTTGATTTAATTCATCAATTTTTTCGTCAAACTCTAATCTTTTCACTCTATCTTCTTTTTTTTCAACCATCATTTGTTTGATTTTGACTTGAAGATTGCCGTGTTCATCACTTAAATTTTTGTATTTTTTTTCCAATTCATTTTTTTCAATTTGTAATTGATTTTTTTGATCAACTAATTCTTTAATGTCTCCAGATATCTGGTCATTTTTTAGATCAAGTTTTTTTAATTTCTTAAGCGCGTCTTCAAGTTTTTTTTCTTTTTCGCTGATATATTTCATATATATATAATTATATATTAATGAGTCTCTTAGTCTAGATAGGAATATTTTTGAAAATAAAACATAAAGATTTAGCTAATGCTGTAAGATTTCTATCTTTAGATGCTGTTGAAGCAGCAAATTCTGGTCATCCTGGAATGCCAATGGGAATGGCTGATGTTGCTACAGTTTTATTTAAAAACTTTTTACGATTTAATCCTAAAGATCCTAGTTGGTTTAATAGAGATAGGTTCGTTCTTTCTGCTGGTCATGGGTCTATGCTTCTTTACTCACTTTTATATTTAACTGGTTACAAAAGTGTTTCTATAGATGACATTAAAAACTTTAGAAAACTTGATTGTATTTGTGCCGGACATCCTGAATATCATTCTAATTCAGGGATAGAGACTACGACTGGACCATTAGGACAAGGTATATCAAATGCTGTAGGTTTTGCACTTGCTGAAGAAATATTAAAAAAGAGGTTAGGAAAAAAAAAGATAGATCATAAAACTTATGTCTTGGCAGGCGATGGATGCCTTATGGAAGGAATAAGCCATGAAGCCTTAAGTTTTGCGGGTCATATAAAATTAAAAAATTTGATACTTCTTTTTGATAATAATTCAATCTCGATTGATGGCCCTACTAATCTTGCTGTTTCTGATAATACAAAAAAAAGATTTGAGAGTTATGGTTGGAGCTTTTTAGAAGTAGATGGTCATAATGATAAACAAATTTTTACAGCATTAAAAAAAGCTCAAAATTCAAAAAAACCGTTTGCTATTTCTTGTAAGACTACAATTGGTTATGGCTCACCAAATAAAAGTGGGAAAGCATCATCGCATGGAAGCCCGCTAGGTACCGATGAGGTAAAGCTAGTAAGAAAAAAATTAAAATGGAATTATGAGCCTTTTAAGATCCCAGAAAAAATTTTAAGTGAGTGGAGAAAAATAGGGGAAAGTGCCTCATCAAAAGCAGAAAAAAATAAATCGTTCGAGCCTGAATTTAATTTTTTTAACGATGAGATTACAAGCGAAATTGAGCAAGTAAAAAATGATTATTTAAAATCACTAGAACCAATTGCAACTAGGAAATCCTCAGAAAAGTTTTTAGATATAGTTTCAAAACTACCAAATTTAATCGGTGGCTCGGCTGATCTTGCAGGTTCAAATAATACAAAAACAAAAAATCATAAAATAATTAAGCCAGGAAATTTTGGGGGAAATTATATTCATTATGGAGTAAGAGAACACGCAATGTGTGGAATTATGAATGGAATCTCATTGCATAGTAATCTTATTCCATATGGTGGAACTTTTTTAATATTTAGTGATTATTGTAAGCCTTCCATCAGATTGGCTGCAATGATGGGCCAAAGGGTTATTTATGTTTTAACCCACGACTCAATTGGTCTTGGAGAAGACGGTCCAACCCATCAACCTGTTGAACAGCTCGCAATGTTGAGATCTATACCAAACTTAAATGTATTTAGACCATCCGATACCATTGAAACTTTTGAATGTTGGCAGTTGGCTTTAGAAAGTAAAAATAAACCAAGTGTAATCGCTTTAACAAGACAAAAAATAGAACCTGTAAGAAAAGAGATGATCACTAACAATCTTTGCTCAAAAGGAGCTTATGAAATTTTAAGAAATGGAGATAATCTTAAGGTAACACTATTAGCGACAGGTTCTGAAACTGATCTCGCAATAAAAGTAAGTCATAAATTAGCCACAGAAAATATCTATTCAAAAGTTATATCAATGCCATGTCATGAAATATTTGATAGTCAAAACCACGACTATAGAAAAGATATTTTACAAGAAGATACGCTCAAAGTTTCTATAGAAGCATCGGAAACTAGTTATTGGAAAAAATATACAGGAACAAGTGGATTAAATTTAGGAATAGATAATTTTGGTAAAAGCGCACCTTATAAAGATATTTATAAACACTTTGAATTGGATGTTGAAAATATTGTACAAAAAATTAAGAAAAATTTATGAAAGCTAAAATTGGGATAAACGGTTTAGGTAGAATTGGTAGAATGGTGGTTCGATCAATATTTGAAGAGGATCATTCTAACCTAAAAATACAACAAATAAATAATAGAGCTGACATTGAGACTGCTTGTGCCTTACTGAAAAGAGATAGTATTCACGGAAAATTCAATGCTGAGATATCAATAGAAAAAAATCATTTAAATATTAATGGTAATAAAATTTATTATTCACAAAAAGATAAACTGGAAGAAATTAATTGGAAAGACAATGATGTTGATTTTGTTCTTGAATGCACTGGTAAATTTAATTCTAAGGAGAAACTAATCCCACATTTAAGTAATGGAGCAAAAAAAGTTATTGTTTCAGCTCCATGCAAAAATGCTGATAAGACAATAGTATTTGGAGTTAACGAAAAAGAAATTAAGAAGGAAGATAAAATTATATCTGCCGCATCTTGTACAACTAATTGTCTTGCACCAGTTGCCCATGTTTTAAATGAAAATTTTGAAATAGAAAAAGGTTTTATGACTACAATTCATTCTTATACAACTGATCAAAGGATTTTAGATAATTCACATAAAGATATAAGAAGAGCAAGAACAGCTAGTCAATCAATAGTACCAACCTCAACTGGTGCCTCAAAAGCGATTGGTGAAATCATACCTTCTTTAAAAGGAAAGCTGGAGGGTGTAGCAATGAGAATACCAACCCCAAACGTTTCTTTAATTGAATTAATATTTTGCTCCAAAAAAGATCTATCTGTTGAAAAAATTAACTCTGCCTTTAAAAACTTCAGCAAGAAACAGAAAATTAAAGTTTTAGAAATTACAGAAGAAAAACTTGTTTCAATTGATTTTAATCACAACCCAGCTTCCTCTATAGTGGATGCATCATTAACAAATGCTATTGGTAAAAATATGGGTAAAATTTCTGCTTGGTATGACAATGAATGGGGCTTTTCAAATAGAATGTGTGATATTGCAGCTTATCTTTATAAAATTTCTTAATGAACAATATAAAGGATCAAGAAAATATTAATCAAAAAGTAATATTATTAAGATTAGATTTAAATGTTCCATTAAAAAATGGGGTAATCACAGACCAAACAAGAATTGATAAGATTTTACCTGTAATTAATTTTTTGATAAAAAAAAAATGTAAAGTAATCATAATTTCACACGTTGGTAGACCTAAAGGGAAAGTAAATGTAGAGCTTTCTTTGAAACCAATATGTGAAAATTTAGAGAGCAAATTAAACCAAAAGATTAAACTCGTTAATGAAAATATCTTTAAGATTAAAAAAGATAAATTATTTAAAAATTTTAATGGTCAAATTATATTTTTAGAAAATATAAGATTTTATGGAGAAGAAGAGAAAAATGATACAAAATTTTCAAAACACTTAGCAAGTCTAGCAGATCTTTATGTAAATGATGCTTTCTCTTGTTCACACAGAGCTCACGCTTCAATTAGTAAAATAACTGAATTTTTGCCGTCATTTGCTGGATTACAATTAGAAACTGAAATAAATGCACTCAAGAGATTAACGAGTGAAATTAAAAGACCAGTCACATGTATCATTGGAGGATCAAAAATTTCAACTAAGATTAATTTAATTAAAAATTTAATACCAAAATTTGATAACATTATTATTGTTGGTGGAATGGCAAATAACATCCTAAGCTATAAAGGTAATTCAATAGGAAAATCAATAAAAGAAGCAAATTGTGAAAAAGAAATAGAAAATATTTTTAAAAGCTCTAATGATCACTCATGTTCAATAATTTATCCTAAGGATGTCAAAATTGGAAAAAGCATGGATGACAAATCTCAAATTAAAGACTTAACTGAAGTATCGGCTGATGATTTTATTTTAGATATTGGTCCAAAGACTTTAAAGAAAATTGAGGATATTATCGAAAATAGTAAAACTGTTTTGTGGAATGGTCCAGCGGGTTATTTTGAAAATCCAAATTTTGCTTTAGGTAGTTATGAAATTGCAAAAATGATTATTAAAAAAAATAAAGATAATTCAATTTATTCTGTTGCAGGGGGTGGAGATACAATTGCAGTGTTAAATCAAATAAATGCAATTAATGATTTTAATTTTGTTTCAACTGCTGGTGGAGCTTTTTTAGAATATCTTGAAGGCAAAGAACTTCCTGGTATAAAAGCTCTAAATTAATATGTCTGAACTAAATAATATTGTAAATAAAATTCTTGAAAATGGTAAAGGGATCCTGGCTGCAGATGAAAGCACGGGAACAATGACAAAAAGGCTAGATGGTGTAGGTGTGCCCTCAACCCCAGAAAACAGATTACTTTTTAGAGAAACTCTTTTTTGTTCATCGGAAATGAAAAATTGCATCGGTGGGGTAATACTGTACGACGAAACAATTAAGCAGACATCTTCAAAAAAAAACAAGATACCAGAATTAATTGAGAGTATGGGATCTTGTGCAGGAATAAAAGTAGATACCGGTGCAAAAGTTTTAGCTGGGTCACCAAATGAAAAAATTACAGAGGGGTTAGATGGTTTAAGGGATAGACTAAAAGCATACTATAAACTTGGAGCAAAGTTCACTAAATGGAGAGGTGTTTACAATATATCAAAAGATTTCCCGAGCAAATTATCAATTCAGTCTAATGCACATGCATTAGCTAGATATTCTGCCTTAGTGCAGGAATGTAATATGGTACCAATTGTTGAACCAGAAGTTTTAATGGATGGAGACCATTCCGCTAAAGACTGTTTTCTAAAAACCTCTGAGGTCATAAAGAAATGTTTTGAGGAGCTTATTCTTCATAAGGTTGATTTAAAAGGAGTCATTCTAAAACCAAATATGATTTTGGCTGGAAATAAATCAAAAGAAAAAATCTCTAATGAGGAGGTAGCAAAATTAACTTTGGACTGCTTGAAAAGTTCTGTCCCTTCAGAAGTTCCTGGTATAGCTTTTTTATCTGGCGGACAGTCAGAACTAGAAGCAACAGAAAATTTAAATTTAATAAATAAATTAAATAAGACTGGTTTTATAATGAGTTACTCATACGGACGAGCATTGCAGCAAAGTGCTCTTAAATTTTGGTCAAAAAATATTAAAGATATTGAGGGAACTCAGAATGTATTTAACCACAGAGCTAAAATGAACACACTTGCAGCTCAAGGAAAATGGTCTAAAGAAATTGAGAGTCATTAAAAAAAGGTTTATTTATTTAATTTCACCAAACAAAATAGATAAAAAATTTTATAAAGATTTAAAAGTTGTTCTTAGTTCGAATTTAGTAAGTTTTTTCCAATTAAGGCTGAAAAAATATTCTTTAAAAGATAAAAAAAAAATCGGAATTAAAATCAAAAAAATTTGTAAAAAGTATAAGGTAAGATTAGTGATAAATGATGATCCCAATCTAGCAAAAGAAATTAGTGCAGATGGTTGTCATTTGGGCCAAGATGATATGAATATTCAAAGAGCAAGAAAAATTTTAAGAAAAAAAATAATCGGTATTACATGTCATAATTCAAAAAAATTGATTAGACAGGCAGTTAAAGATGGTGCAAATTATATTGCGATTGGTGCTTTTTTCAAATCAAAAACAAAAAAAGTAAATTATATTGCAAAACCAAGTTTAATATCTTGGGCTAAAAGATACACAAAATTACCTATTGTTATAATTGGTGGAATAACAAAAAAAAATTTTAAAAATCTTATGTTGCATAAACCGAACTTTTTAGCTATCTCAGGAGGCATTTGGGATAAAAAACCATCAAAAACAATTAAAGAATTTTTATGAAAATAAACGCTAATGAAATTAAAGTTGGAATGTTGATTGAATACAAGGACGATCTATGGGAAATCTTAAAAACTCAACACGTTAAACCTGGTAAGGGGGGAGCCTTTTGCCAAGTTGAGATGAAAAGTATAAATAAAAATACAAAGCTTAATGAGAGGTTCAGATCTAACGATACGATAGAAAAAGCGAGTATAGAGAATATTGAATTTAATTATTTGTATAATGATGAAATAAATTACTACTTTATTAACCAAAAAAATTTCGAACAAATAGACATTAAAAAAGATGTAATAGGAGAAAAAGGCAAACTGCTTAAGGAAAATTTAAACGTAGATCTCATTTTTCATGAAGATAAAGCAATAGGTATTGAATTACCAAATCAAGTACAGTTTAAAATAAAATCAACAGATGTTGCTTTAAAAGGTCAAACAGTCTCATCATCTTACAAACCTGCAATTTTAGAAAATGACATAAAAATTCAAGTTCCACCATTCATAGAAAGTGGGGATGAAATATTAGTAGATACAAGAACAATTGAGTATATAAAAAAATTATAAACATGAACTCGATTTCTCCAAACTTAAATTTAATGATTAAATCTTGTGAAAAAGTTTCCAAAGTATTGATAAGAGACTTTGGAGAAGTTGAAAAACTTCAGGTTTCAATAAAGGGGCCTAAAAATTTTGTCACAAATTCAGATAGAAAAGTTGAAGATATGTTAGTAAATGAGCTATCTAAGTCAAAAAAAAAGTATTCTTTTTTAACTGAGGAGAGTGGTTTTATCAAAAATGAAGATAAAGATAACTTTTGGGTAATAGACCCAATAGATGGCACAACAAATTTTATAAATGGCATACCTCATTTTTGTATTTCAGTTGGGCTTGTTTTGGATAATGAAATAGTTTCTGGAGTAATATTTGACCCTATAAAAGACGAAATCTATTATGCAGAGAAAAATTCTGGTGCATACATGAATAATAGGAGTATAAGAGTTTCAAAAAAAAGAGAGATTTCTGAATGTTTATTTTCATCTAACAGTAAAAAGATTTCTTCAGACGGTTTGACAATTCGAATTACGGGTAGTGCAGCTTTAGATCTTGCATACGTATCATGTGGAAGATTTGATGGAAGTTTTCACAAAAATTTAAGTTTATGGGACATTGCAGCAGGCTCAGTATTAGTGAGAGAGGCTGGCGGAGTTTTAAGTGATATTGATTTAAAAAAAACTGAAAATATTAGCCTTATTGCATCCAACCAAAGTATTGAAAAGGAAATTAATAATAAAATTTCTATGTTTTAATTGTTTTATAATATTCATTTGCTATAAGTTCATTTATGAAAAAAAAAATTCATCCAAACTATCATACTATAAAAGTAGAGATGACAGATGGATCTCAATTCGAAACTAGGTCTACTTGGGGCTCTGAAGGAGAGGTTTTAAAACTAGAAATTGATCCAAAATCACATTCGGCTTGGACAGGTGGTAAACAAAAGTTGCTTGATAAAGGAAGAGTAAGCAGATTCAATAAGAAATTCCAAAACTTCAAATCTAAGAGTAAATAATGACACTTACGCCATTAATGCCAATGGCAACCGCTGTTTGGCTTGTAGAAAACACAACTTTAACATTCAAACAAATTGCTGACTTTTGTAATCTTCACGAAGTAGAAGTCCAAGGTATTGCAGATGGAGAGGTGGCAAAAGGTATTAAAGCTTATAATCCTATCACATCAGGACAACTTACCAAGGAGGAAATTGAATTGTCGAGTAAGGATCAAGATAGAGCTTTAAGAATTACTAATACCGATGTGGAAATAACATCTAATGAAAAGAAAATTAAGAAATATGTTCCCTTATCGAAGAGGCAAGATAAACCAGACTCTGTTTTATGGTTGATTAAAAGTTATCCACAATTAAAGGACTCTCAAATAGCTAAACTCGTTGGTATAACAAAAAACTCAGTTGTATCTATTAGAAATAAAAGTTACTGGAATTATAATAATTTAAATGCAAAAGACCCTGTTGCAATGAATTTATTCTCTCAAAAAGACCTTCTCGATGCAAGTGAGAAAGCGGAAAGACGTATAAAGAGAGAGAAAAAATTAAAAGAGAAGGCTTTAAAAGCAAGTCAAATTCAAAATTCCTAAAAAACTAATAGACATGAAATTTTATAAGTGTTATTTAAACTTTTTTTTTGGAGGATATTATTAAAATAGACGTTAAAGATAACAATGTAGAACAAGCTTTGAGAGTTTTAAAAAGAAAACTTCAAAGAGACGGTTTTTTTAAGATAGTCAAACTTAAAAATACTTACGAAAAACCATCTGAAAAGAAAAAAAGAATCCTGCAAGAAAATATTAAAAGAGTTAAGAAACTAAATAAACTTAAAAACAGAATTTAATATCGCGGGGTGGAGCAGTCTGGTAGCTCGTCAGGCTCATAACCTGAAGGTCGGCGGTTCAAATCCGTCCCCCGCAACCAATTAAATTAGATAATAGTTTTTATAAATTTTCATAAATATAAAAAGCACACTGAGGGCATATATACCTAAAATATTCACTCTTTTTTTTAAAAAAGATTCAGCACTTACATTTTTAAAAATTGTAAAAAACACAATCAATAATAATGGCTCATAATATTTATGATAAACCGTATTTTGAATATTTGATAAAATTAAAATAAAAAAAAATAATAAATTTTCTTTGTTTAATTTACATAAGTACATAACAAATGATAGTGAGATAATTGAAATAATATAAAATAAGTAATTATTTTCAAAAAAAAAATTTGATAAATGAAAAAAAACTCCACCACCAGTGTGTTCAATCTTGTAATTAAAAAAATATATTAAAACTACAGAAGTGACGAAAATAAACATAATATTTTTCTTTATAAAACTTAAAAAATTTATGAAATGTTTTTTCCATATTAATACAGGTAGTAAGTGAAAAAATATTATTGAGCTAATTAATAAAATTTTATTTGCAAAATTATAATTTGAGGCAATACTTTGATTATTCAATGAGGGTGTTTGTCCAGATGTAAAAAAGTTGATATCCATAATAAAAACATAAAAAAACATTGGGAATGCTAATATAAAGTTAAACAAAAAAAAAAGTAAAACTTTTGAGAAACTAATCTGTTTAAATATTTTGTAAAAAAAATAAAAAAAGAACAAAGAGAAATTAGGACTAATATAAGATGAAATTATTAAAAAAAATGAAGTCAGCCAAATAAATTTTTCAGACCTGGTTTCCTCGTATTTCAAAAAAAAATAAATTGTAGTTGTAAAAAATAATAGACCTGGGAGACGACTGTCAGGCCAGATAGATAAAGACCTAAAAGTTGGAGACAAAAAAATAACTAAAGATAACAATATAAGATAAGATTTTTCAATATTTTTAAATTTTAAGTACAAACATTTATAAAAAATTATTACTAAGGGAATTGATAAATGTAAGTGAATTAATCTTATTGTTTCAAAAGAAAAATCAAATCTCAAAAAATTTGATAAAAAAATTAAATATACTGGGGAATGTCTATGATTATATTTATCGTAGTTATAAAGTGTTTCATAAAAGTTTTTTGAAAAATCTTTAATTGGATTTAAATTTGCCCCAAGCCAGTCTTTATAAGCCCCACCATTTAAACTCTCGTTTAAAAAAAAACCTGACAATAAGGTAAAATAAAGAAATGCTGAAAATAAAAATATTTTAATATTGTTTGATGCCATTTTGAAATTAAATCTTAAAATTTGATTTTTTACTATCAAGTAAAAAAGTTTTTACAGTTTCAAGAGTTAATTTGTTATAAGATTTACCAAATTTCTCAATTTTTTCTATAATTGTTGGGGGAACTGTAATTATGTGGCATCCTATTTGTTTTGCTTGAGTATAATTGTATGGCTCCCTAACACTTGCCCATAATATTTCAACGTTTTTAAATTTTTTTACTGCATTGATACTTTTTTTAAATTCAGGAATTGGATCTTTACCCGCATCCCCTGCCCTACCTGCAAAAATTGAAATGATTACTTTTGTTTTTTTATTAATTCTTTTTAATATTTTTTTAGTTTGGTCAAATTTATAAACTGCAGTTATATTTAATTTTATATTTTTTTGATTTAATGCGTTGATGACATTTCCCATAAATTCTCCTCTTGAGTTTGTAACTGGAACCTTCACATAAACATTTTTTCCCCATTCACTAATTTTTTTACCTTGGTTGATCATGTTTTTTATATCATCTGCGAATACCTCGCAGGAAACAGGTTTGGAAGTAATTCCTAATATTTTTTTACTAAAGGACTCATAATCTCTAGCCCCCGCCTTTCTCATTAAAGATGGATTGGTTGTAAATCCCTTAACAATTTTTTTTCTATTAAATTTTCTTATTAAGTCTAAATCTGCGATATCACAAAATATTTTAGTCAATTTTATAAGTTTTTAATTATATCTTCAGTCATTTTTTTTGCATCCGCAAATAACATTAGGGTATTATCTCTATAAAATAAATCATTATCTATTCCAGCATATCCTGGCGACAAACTTCTTTTAACAAATAAGACTGATTTACTTTTTTCAACGTCTAGGACTGGCATTCCATAGATCGGGCTCTGCGGATCAGTTTTAGCGACAGGGTTAGTTACATCATTTGCTCCTATTACATAAGCGACATCACAATTAGCAAAATCATTATTGATTTCCTCTAATTCAAAAACCTCGTCATAAGGAACATTTGCCTCGGCTAGTAAAACATTCATGTGGCCTGGCATTCTGCCTGCAACCGGATGAATCGCATATGAAACTTTAACACCATTTTTTTTCAGAGAGTCTACCATTTCCCTTAAAGCATGTTGTGCCTGTGCAACAGCCATTCCGTATCCAGGAACAATTATAACTGATGAGGCATTTTTCATTAAAAAAGCTGCATCATCAGCATTTCCACTTTTAACTGGTTTTTGCTCTTTACTTCTGTTGTTCGAAGTTTGATCCGTTCCTCCAAATCCTCCGAGTATCACATTAAAAAATGATCTATTCATACCTTTGCACATTATGTAAGATAATATTGCACCTGAAGAACCTACTAAAGCACCAGTGATTATTAAGGCAGTATTTTCTAAGGTAAAACCTATTCCAGCTGCAGCCCAGCCTGAGTAAGAATTGAGCATTGAAATTACCACTGGCATATCTGCGCCACCAATAGGGATAATTAATAAAAAACCAACTAAAAAAGAAATTGCAATTAATGACCAAAAAAAATTAGGAGACTGATTTAAACATAAAAAATATGTAAGAATTATTATAGAAATTAAAATTAATAAGTTCAATATATGTTGCCCTGGAAAAGTTATTGGAGATCCTGACATTAATCCTCTTAATTTAAGAAAAGCTATTATTGAACCTGAAAAAGTAATTGCCCCAATAGCTGCTCCTATCGACATCTCAATTAGACTAGCTAGTTTAATATTTCCTGAAGAACCTAAATTAAAAACTTCAGGACTTATAAAGGCAGATATTGCTACAAAAACTGCAGCTAAACCTACTAAACTATGAAAGCCAGCTACTAATTCTGGCATTGCAGTCATAGGTATTTTAAATGCAATGAAAGCCCCTATTGAACCACCAATCAGTAAGAATAATAATACATAAAGAAATCCACTTGAAAAATTGTCTATGGAAAGGAAAGTAACAGTTATAGCAATTGCCATTCCAATTATTCCAAACAAATTTCCTTGTCTTGAAGTTTCTGGTGAAGATAAACCTCTTAAAGCTAAAATAAATAAAATTCCTGAAATTAGATAGAATATTGCTAATAAATTTGCAGAAATCATTTTTTATCTTTCTTCTTTTTTTTATACATTGCCAACATTCTTTGTGTAACCAAAAATCCACCAAAAATATTTATTGCTGCCAATATAATGGCTAAAAATCCAAATATACTAGATTTATTAAAAACACTTAAATTTGTGCCGGCCAATGATGCGATAATAGCTCCAACAATAATCACAGAAGATATTGCGTTAGTTACTGACATCAAAGGTGTGTGCAACGAAGGAGTAACACTCCATACAACATAGTAACCAACAAAGATTGATAATATAAATATACTTAGTCTAAAAATAAAAGGGTCTATTTCCATAATTACTTTACCAATGTTTCCTTAATTATTTCATCTTCTAAATTAATATTAACATTCTTTTTTTCTTTATCATAAAGATTTGATACAAAATTAAAAATATTTTTCGAGTATAAATTTGAGGCTGAAGTTGGAAGTTTATTTAATATATTTTTCTCACCCATAATTTTTACTCCATTGAAATCTACTTCCTCATCTGCTTTGGTTACCGCAGTGTTTCCTCCCTGAACAGCTGCTAAATCATAAATTACAGAACCTGGTTGCATATTCTTAATCATGCCTTCTTTAATAATTACGGGAGCTTTTTTTCCAGGTATTAGAGCTGTACAAATTACAATGTCAATTTTTTTTAATGTTTCAGATAGAAGATCTTCTTGTTTTTTCTTAAATTCATCTGAGGTTTCTTTAGCGTATCCACCGGAAGTCTCAAGATTTTCTGCACCTTCTACAGTCAAAAATTTACCCCCCAAACTCTCAACTTGTTCTTTAGATGACATTCTGACATCGGTTGCAAAAACTATTCCGCCCATTCGTTTTGCTGTTGCGATTGCTTGTAATCCTGCAACACCTGCGCCTACAACTAAAATTTTTGCAGCTGGAATTGTTCCTGCTGCTGTCATCATCATTGGAACTGCTTTTTTAAAGTTTGCAAAAGCTTCTACTACAGCTTTATATCCAGCTAAATTAGCTTGTGATGAAAGAATGTCCATCGATTGAGCTCTAGTAATTCTTGGTAGTAGTTCTAAAGAAAAGACATTGATTTTTTTTTTTGATAAACCTGAGATAACTTCTTTATTAGTGTAAGGATTAAAAACACCAATTAAATTTTGATTTTCCTTCAAAGAATTTAAATTTTCCTCGGAAGGTAAATTAAATTGAAGTATGAAATTGGAATTAGTCAAAATTTTTTTTTTATCTTCAGATATTTCTGCACCTGAGGCCATATATTCATTGTCGTCTATTCCAAGGTGTCCAGCATAATTTTTCTCTAATAATACCTTTAAACCTAGTCCAATAAATTTTTTTACGTTTTCTGGAGTAATAGCAACTCTACTCTCAATTTTTCTATCTTCGTTAATAGACCCAACAATCATTTTAATTATATTAAGAAAATAGCTAGAAGTGTTAAAATAACAATGACTGAAATTGTCCCCCAAAGAACAAACTTAGTAAAATTATCCCATGTTTTCTTATGGTTTTCATTATCCATAAATTACTTCTGTCTTGCTTTAAATTTTGGGTTTTTTTTATTAATTATGTACACTCTTCCTCTTCTCTTAACTAACTTTGAGTTAAGATCTCTTTTCTTTAGTGATTTAAGGGAACTTTTTATTTTCATAATTAATTAGCCTGGCAACGTCCTACTCTTCCATGTCTTAAGACAAAGTACCATCGGCGCAGAAGGGCTTGACTTCCGAGTTCGGAATGGGATCGGGTATTACACCTTCGCAATAATCACCAGGCGATGGTACTTATACTTAAAAGAATTATTTTGTAAACATTTTTTTCTCAATTGTTTATACTGATATGTGCAAAATATATTGAAATATAACAAGTATTTACTTAAGCCTCTTTCGAAGAATACTCAGATTTATTTTCAATCAAAAATATATGTAAGTCACGAAAATTCCAAGTACAAATTTTATAAAAGAGTCAGTGAAACGTTCGATGATAATCCTTTAATTAAAGAGGGAGGAAATAGAGTAAGGGGCTTAAATAGAAGAAGTTTTTTTGATAAACCGCTAATCACAATTATCACAGTAGTTCTAAATGATGATAAAGACATCGAAAAAACAATAAAAAGTGTACTTCTTCAAAAATACAGCAACATTGAATTTATAATTGTTGATGGTGGATCCAGAGGTAGCATAATTTCAAAAATAAAAAAATATGATGATAGAATTGATTACTGGATTAGTCAGAAAGATAAAGGAATTTATGATGCATGGAACAAAGGTATTAAACTTGCGAGTGGAGATTATATTTGTTTTTTAAATGTTGGAGATTTCTTTGCTAAAAATTGCATAGAAATAGTTGTAAAAAAGATAAAGAGAAAACATGTAGATATTTTATTTGGTACAGTTTTAAAAAGAAAAAAATTTTCAGGTTTTTATCCAAAAACAATTAATAATCGACTAAATGTATTCCCAAGTTTTGTTTCTACATTTATAAAAAAAAGTATCTATGAAAAAAACGGACTTTTTAAATTAAAATATGATTGTTTTAATGATTATGAGTTCATTTACAGTTTACTGAAAACAAAAAAATTCTCTTGGAACACATCTTCAAGAAACGAAATCCTTACAATTTTTGATTTAAAAGGTGTATCCAGCAAAATGTCTTTCTTCTCTACTATTAAAGCTGAGTACCAAATTAGAAGACAGTAATCAAATAAATAAAAACTACTGGTATCCCTTAAGTTTACCTACTTATGACGACAAAGAAGTGAAACAGGCTTTAGATTCCATGAAAAATTTCAAAACTACAATGTGGGATAAAACTCTTCGGTTTGAGAAAAAATTTTCTAAAAAGGTTAAAAGTAAATATTCCGTAATGGTTAACAGCGGGTCTTCCTCAGATCTATTAATGAGTTTTAGTTTAATAGATAAAAACCTTAAACTTCTTAAACCTGGAGACGAGGTAATTATACCAATACTTACTTGGCCTACACATATATGGAGCGCAATGATGGCAGGTCTTAAAGTAAGACTAGTGGATATAGATATTAACACTCTCAATATAGATTTAAATGAACTTAAAAAGAATATTTCAAAAAAAACTAAAGCAATTTTTATTGTTCATGCACTTGGTAATCCTTGTAATATGGATGAGATAAACCGAATAGCAAAAAAGAATAATCTTTTGATTCTAGAAGATTGCTGTGAGGCTTTAGGGTCAAAATATGCTGGAAAATTTGTTGGAAATTTTGGATTAGCTGGAAGTTACTCATTTTTTTTCTCTCATCATATCACTACTATGGAGGGTGGTATGATTGTGACAAATGACAAAAAGATATTTCAAAATTTAAAATATTTAAGGTCTCACGGTTGGAAAAGGGACATATCTTCAAAAAAAAAACCACCCGAAAAAAAAATTTATAAAAAATTCGAGTTTGTAAACTGGGGTTTCAATGTAAGACCAACCGAACTTCAAGCTGGATTTGGTATAGAACAATTAAAAAAATTGAATAAATTTAACTCGAAAAGAAAAAAATATTTTGAAATATTCAAAAGAAATTTTAAGAACAATCCAAATATTTATTTCCCCAAGGTAGAAAAAAAATCAGATCCTAGCTGGTTTTCAATTCCTATAATATTTAGAAAAAATTCAGGTTTAAATCGTGAAAAATTTATTGAATTTCTTGAAAAAAAAGGGATAGAGTCTAGACCAATAATTGTAGGTAATTTATCAAGACACCCAGTCGCAAAAACTTTTAAAGAATTTAAGGAAAAAAAATTTCCTAACGCGGACTATATTCATAAAAATGGATTATATATTGGTTTAAATCCCATGATATCAGAATTTCTTTTTAAAAAAATGAT
>CACKFV010000013.1 GCA_902599605.1 uncultured Pelagibacteraceae bacterium | reverse complement strand
GCTAGATATTTTGTTTGAAAAAATAAAAAAATGATAGATTCACATTGCCATTTAGATCGAGAACCTCTTATATCTAATTTAAATCAAGTTTTGACTAGAGCAAAAGATGTAGGCCTTGAAAAATTATTAACTATTTGTACTACTAGCAGTGGATACAATAATATTCTTGATATTGTGTCTAAAGATCCAATGATCTATGGAACCTTCGGTATTCATCCACATGAAACCAAAAATTATTTAATCGAAAAAGATGAGATTGTAAAAAAAGTAAAGATGAACAGCAAGATTATTGGGGTAGGAGAGACTGGTTTAGATTTTTATTACAATAACAGCGATAAAGATACACAATTAAAGAGTTTCCAAAATCATATTGAAGCTGCAATGGATCTAAATATTCCTCTAATCATTCATTCAAGAAATGCAGAAAATGAAACCTATGATATCCTTAAAAAGAATTATCAGAAAAATTTAAAAATTCTTATGCATTGTTTTACTGGATCAACTGATTTTGCTTTAAGTTTGGTTCCATTAAACGCTTATTTTTCTGCAAGCGGCATAATTACCTTTAAAAAGTCAATAAAGTTACAGGAAACTTTTAAAAAAATTCCTGAAGATAAACTTTTAATAGAAACAGACAGTCCTTTTTTATCTCCAGAGCCAAATAGAGGTAAAAAAAATGAACCTTCATTCATCAAATTTACTGCACAAAAACTTGCTAATCTTAGAAGTATTGAGGTAGACAAATTAATATTACTTACCACTAATAATTTTAATACTTTATTTTCTAAATAATTCATGAGATTTACAATTTTAGGATGTGGAAGTTCAATGGGAGTACCAAGACCTGATGGTCACTTTGGAAATTGTAATCCTAACAATAAAAAGAATATAAGAACAAGATGTTCGGCAGTAATTCAGGGTAAGTCTTTAAATATAATTATAGACACCTCTCCAGATATGAGACAACAATTAATAAATAACAAGATCACTAAAATTGATAAAGTTCTATTTTCTCATATGCATGCTGATCAAACTCATGGAATAAATGACTTAAGAGTTTTCTACTTAAAAAATAGAAAACCAGTAGATATTTATGCAGATTTACCAACACAGAAATATTTAAATAAAACTTTTTCTTATTGTTTTAAAAGTAATTCTCGTGAATATCCTGCAACTTTAAAAATGAATTCTATTAAAAAAGAGCTCTATTTCAAAGATGGTCAAAAAAAAATTCACATTAGATCTCTTAATGTAAAACACGGAAATGTTAACTGTACTTGTTATATAATTGATAAAAAATTGGCCTATATAAGTGATGTAAGTGACATAAACAAAAAAGACTTTAAATTCTTAAAAAATTTAAAATATTTAGTAATTGATTGCTTGTGGTATAGAGAACATCCATCACATTTGAATTTAGATAAATCACTTAGATTAATTGATACTCTTTCACCAAAAAAAGCTATTTTAACTAATCTGCATTCTGATTTAGATTATAATGAATTAAAAAAGAAGCTTAAAAAAAATATTGTTCCAGCTTACGATGGAATGAAAATAAATTTATAAAAGGCTTTCAATTTTAGAAGTAATCTTTTTTGACATAGGTTTTGTAAAAGAATTATACGTTTCTTCAATCTTGCCATCTTTATTAATCAAAATTTTGTGAAAGTTCCACTTAGGTATAGCAGATTTACCATAATTTTTTTCTGCCCATTTAAATAATTCATGAGAATTTTCACCTTTAACTTCAGTAATAGTTGTCATTGGAAAATTTATATTAAAATTAACTTCACAAAATTCCTTAACATCAGAATCTTCTTTTTTTTCTTGATTGAATGAATTTGAAGGTACACCCAAGACGATTAAACCTTCAGATTTGTATTTTTCCCACAATAACTGTAAATCATTGTATTGATTTGTAAATCCACAATAGCTTGCAGTGTTTACTACTAATATCACTTTATTCTTGTAATTTCCTAGGTCGATTTGTTCACCTGAAATACTATTTATTTTAAAGTCAAAAAATACTTTATCGTAATTAGCTAATACATTGTTCTTAGTAAAAAAAATCATCAAAAATATTATAAGTAATGTTACTTTCTTCACAACGTTACCTTTTGTCAGGTGTAAGTAATATTAAAAAATATCCTGCCAATGTTGAAAGTAAAGATCCTGTTAAAACACCAATCTTTACTCCATCCATATATTGAGCATTCTCAACGAATGCTAAATTTCCAACAAACAAACTCATAGTAAATCCAATTCCAGTCAGTATGCCTACACCATAAAAATTATACCAGCTTGAATTCCCTGGCATTTGTGCAATCTTTAATTTTATTGATACATAAGAAAAAATAAAAACTCCTAATTGTTTACCAACAAATAAACCTAATACTATTCCTAACGGTACTTTGTCTAATAAAGATGAAAGAGATAATCCTTCTAATGAAACTCCAGCGTTAGCAAAAGCAAACAATGGCATTATTCCAAACGCAACATATGGACTGATTGCATGTTCAATCTTTATTAATAATGAGAAGTCTTTTTCTTTTTTTCTGTGTGGAATAGTCATTGCAAGTAAAACACCAGCTATAGTAGCGTGTATTCCTGAATTATGCGTAAAATCCCATAACAAAAGACCAATCAGTAAATAAGGGAAGAATACTTTTATATTAAATTTGTTTATTACTAAAAGAATTATAAATGCTACTAACATTAAAGATAGATACATTACATTTAAGTCTCCAGAATAAAATAAAGCTATAATTAATATTGCGCCTAAATCGTCTATAATTGCTAATGCTGTAAGAAAAACTTTTAATGATAAAGGAACTCTTTTACCTAAAAGAGATAAAACTCCTAATGAAAAGGCAATATCTGTTGCTGAAGGTATAGCCCAACCATTTATAGTTTCAGGATCACCAAAATTTATTACGACATAGAATAATGCAGGAACAACCATTCCACCCACAGCGGCAATGATTGGCAGGAGTGCCTGTTTAATATTCGATAGTTCACCTTGTAAAAACTCTCTTTTAATTTCAAGTGTAACGAAAAAAAAGAAGATTGCCATTAAGGCATCATTGATCCAATGCAAAACAGATAATTTTAGTCCAAAATTGTTTATACCAATGAATAGATATTTGTTTAATGTTTCAAAATAAAGACTAGATAGATTAGAGTTGCTTATCATTAATGCTAAAATTGCACTAATAAGTAATACTAGACCGCTTGCAGCTTCTAATTTAAAAAACCATTTAAATGGTGATGAAATATATCTAAGCATAAATTATTTTATCAAATTTTGAAAAAAAAGAGAAATATCTATTATAGACTGGTACAAATTGTCTAAATATTTTTCAGTAAAAGGAACGTACTCCGAAATTTGCACTACAAAGGTGTCTACTACTAGCACAAAAGCTACAAAGGAAATAATAAATACCAAAAGAAGCTTAAAAAAATTAACTTGTTTGGTTTTTTGTTTTTTAATATTTTTTGGTTTTTCTGACTCATTTTCTTTATCTTCAAGAGTTACTTCGTCATATTTATCTTTTTCCTCATCTAAAATACCAAAAGACTCTTGCGTAAAGTCATCTTTAGATAATTCATCTATATTGTTATCAGCGGGAATTGTATTTTTGGTATAAAACCATTCATGTTTACAGTTACTACACTGTAATAGTCTACCTTTATCAGGAATTTGATCATCTCTAACATTGAAATTTTTACCACATGAAGGACAAACAATAATCATAGGTCTTATATACCAGATTTTTATTAAATTTCTTTTAAATTTGCGCTCCTTTATCCTTTGAAAAAGCTAATATCTACTGTAATAGTATTCAAATTCGGGGCGTAGCGCAGCCTGGTAGCGCATCTGGTTTGGGACCAGAGGGTCGTAGGTTCAAATCCTACCGCCCCGACCATTTTATGAAAAAAAAAGCTAAAATTTACAAACCTACAAAAAGTTCAATGCAATCAGGTTTAATGAAGACTAAAGAATGGGTGTTGGAATATATTGTGCATAACGAGCAAATAAATCCATTAATGGGATGGCAAAGCTCATCAAATACACTGTCAGAGATTAAAATGACCTTTAATTCAAAAGAAGATGCAATTGATTATGCAAAGAAAAATAAGATAAATTATATAGTAGTTGAACCAAATAAGAGATCAATTGTTAAAAAATCTT
Source organism: uncultured Pelagibacteraceae bacterium (assembly GCA_902599605.1). Taxonomy (GTDB): domain Bacteria; phylum Pseudomonadota; class Alphaproteobacteria; order Pelagibacterales; family Pelagibacteraceae; genus Pelagibacter. Next base: position 20,252 of record CACKFV010000013.1, on the reverse strand, counting down.
ATGCTGATAATTTTTTAAAATAGATGTTTAAATTCTTTACAAATAAAAAATGGTCATCTTGGAGTATTTTTGGATCTTTGTTAATTCTTGTTTCGACATGGTACCAAGTACAACTAGATGTAATGATTAATGAATGGTTTGGTGAATTTTACGACACTTTACAAAAAGCGTTAACAACACCCAATTCGGTGACAGAAAAAGAATTTATATCGTATCTTTTAACATTTGCTAAAATTGCGGGGGTATGGATGGTGATTTCTGTTGCAACTGATTACTTCACAAGCCATTGGACATTTAGATGGAGAACTGCAATGGCTGATTACTATCATGAGAATTGGTCAAAGGCTAGATTGACAGAGGGCGCGTCTCAAAGAGTTCAAGAAGATACCTTAAAGTTTGCAAGAATAATGGAAGGACTCGGTGTTGAATTGCTAAGGAGCCTAATGACATTAATTGCTTTTTTGCCTATTTTGTGGGGCTTATCAAAACAAATAACAATGCTTCCTTTTTTTGGAGAAGTTAATCATGCATTAGTTTGGGTAGCTATAATTTCTGCTTTGGGTGGAACAATACTGCTCGCTGCGGTTGGGTTTAAATTACCTGGAATAGAATATGATATACAAAAAGAAGAGGCAGCTTATAGAAAAGAATTAGTATTAGGTGAAGATAACGCAAAAAGAGCAGGAATAAGTAATGTAGATTCTTTATATGGAAACGTAAGAAAAATACATTTTAAAATGTATTTTCATTATCTTTATTTTAATGCTGTTAAGTGGAGTTACCTCCAAGGTATGGTTATTGTTCCTTATTTAGCTTTAGCTCCAACTATTGTAACTGGCGCTATTACTCTTGGATTTGTTCAACAAATCGCAAGAGCATTTAATAAAGTAGAAAACTCACTACAATATTTAGTTAGAAGCTGGCCGATTATAGTTGAATTAATATCAGTACAAAGAAGATTGTCTGAATTTGAAAGTAAATTAGAAAGAGCATCTTTGGAACAAGAAAAAATTTAATGGATATTGATAAAGTTTTCCAGGATCAATTAATTAAAATTACACAAGAAGCTGCTATTTCAGTTTACCCTCACTTAGGAAAAAATAATAAAAATATTGCTGATGAAGCAGCTACCAATTCAATGAGAAATAACTTAAATAAAATGAATATCAAAGGAAATATTGTAATAGGTGAGGGCGAAATGGATGAAGCTCCAATGTTATTTATAGGAGAAAAAGTTGGTACCAATAAAGGGCCTGAACTTGATATTGCTGTTGATCCTCTAGAAGGAACAAATTTTGCGGCAAAAAATTTACCTGGAGCAATTTCAGTAATAGCAATGTCAAATAAGAATGATTTATTCAGTGCTCCAGAGTCATACATGGAAAAAATTTCTTATCCGAAAGGTATTGACCATAATGCAATCGATTTAGATTTTTCACTTAAAAAAAACTTGTCAAATTTAGCTGATGCAAAAAATAAAAAATTAGAAAATTTAAGAATTTGTGTTCTAGATAGGCCAAGACATAAAAAAATTATTGATGAAGCAAAATCTTTGAATATAGATGTAAAACTTATTTCAGATGGAGATGTTTCGGGTGCGTTATTAGTTACCGACGAAAAATATAATGTTGATTTATTTCTAGGAACGGGTGGAGGACCCGAAGGAGTTTTAGCTGCCTCTGCTTTAGATACTTATGGTTGTGGTTTTCAAGGAAGATTTATATTTGACACAGATGAACTAAAAAAAAGAGCAAATGAAATGGGAATTTACGATTTTGATAAGAAATACAAACTTGATGAAATTGTAAAAGGAGACAGTTTATTTTGCGCAACTGGGATTACACAAGGGGATCTAATGAATGGTTTGGAAATGAAAAATAATAAGATGGTCGTAAAAACTTTGATAACCCACAAAAGTCAAAATATGAAAAAAATTGTAACTGGAGAAATAGATATAAAAAAATGATATCTATTTCCGGCAAAGAGTGGAAAGAATATAAAATACCCAAACGTTTAATAGATAAATATTCTAATGATTTTGACATATCTGAAAATCTGTCTAAATTTTATCTAACACGTAATTTCAATAAAGAAGATATCTTGATTAAAGAAGCTACTGATAATAATCTAAATATCTTTTCTAAGAATAAAGACTTTTTATCAGCGTCTGAAATGATAATTGATATCATAAATAATAAGCAAAAAACTTTAATATTTGGTGATTATGATGTAGATGGAATTTCTTCAATAACAATTTTATCAAGCTTCTTTAGATACCTAAATCATCCATTCAAATATGTAATTCCGGATAGATTTATAGATGGTTATGGTCCAAATATAAGATTACTAGATCAAAATTTAGATGAAAATATAGATAATATAATTTTTTTAGATTGTGGTTCAAACTCTATTGATGTTATTAATTATTTAAAGTCAAAAAATATTAAAACAATCATTATAGACCATCACATAATAAATAATTTTGATATATCAAAATCAGATATACTTATAAATCCTATAAAAAATAAATCTCAAATTGATGACAATAATGTATGTACAGCAACTTTAACTTTTTTTTTAGTCGATATAATTAATAAAAGAATAAATTCTAAATTTACATTAAATGACTATTTCATTTTTTGTCTAATATCTACGATTTGTGATGTAATGCCACTTAAAGGTTTAAATAGGAAAATTTTAACAATTGGTTTTAAGAAATTATTTATCAAGAATAAAGGATTAAAAAAGCTAATTGGCAATCTTAAAAAAAAAATAAGTTACCAGGATATTGGATTTAAAATAGGACCTTTAATAAATTCTTCTGGAAGAATGGCTAAAGCAAACGATGTTGTTGAACTATTTCTCACACAAGATGATGATAAAATCGATAGTATAATAGATAAGATAAATAGTCATAACTCAACCAGAAAAAGAATTGAACAAGAGAACTTAGATTTAGTAGATACAAAAAGGTATTACAATAGAAATGTAATATTTATTTTTAATAAAGAATTTCATGAGGGTATAATAGGCATTATCGCAGCAAAATTATCGCAAATATTCAATAAACCATGTTTTGTAGTTACTGAGTCACAAAATTTATTGAAATGTTCAATTAGATCTCAAAATAATATTAAGATTAATAAGACTATAAATAAATTAATTGAAAATAAATTAATAATTTCTGGGGGTGGTCATGATGAGGCCGGGGGGTTTTCTGCCAAAAAAGAACATCTTTCGGATTTAGAGGAATTTATTAATAAAGAGTTTAAAAATCTTGAAACAAAAGATTATTCTTATTTCGATACTTTTACAGTTTTCCCTAAAAAAAATAGCTCAATAATTAGCGATTTAAAATCTCTGGAACCGTATGGAAAGAGTAACCCTGAACCAATTTTTTACTTCAAAAATATAAAATCAATTAGATCTGGAATAATTAATAAGCGACATGTTTGGAATATCTTTAAGAATAAAAGTGGAAGAACTATAAAGAGTATTAGTTTTGACTGCGTCAATTCTGAACTTGGTAATTACTTATTAAATTTTAAAAAAGAATTTGATTTAATTGCTTGTATAGTTGAAAATAATTGGAATAATAAAAAAGGAATAGAATTAAGAGTAATTGATATAATTCTAAAGACTTAAAAACTTGATTAAATTTTTTTTTTACTCTAAAAGGAATGAAATTTGGTCCCTTCGTCTATCGGTTAGGACACATGGTTTTCATCCATGAAAGAGGGGTTCGATTCCCCTAGGGACCGCCACAATGAAATATTTTGTATATTTGTTGGTATCAAAAAAATACGGCAAGCTTTTTTCTTATGTTGGGATCACAAACGACCTAAAAAAAAGGGTCAATCTTCATAATTCGTCTAAAGGAGCTAAATATACAAGGGGAAAAAAATGGTACTTAGCTTATAAAAAATCTTACAATTCCAAATCAAAAGCCTTAAAAGAAGAATATCGTCTCAAAAAAGACAAAAAAAAAAGGGAGAAAATTAAATTAAGTTTTAATTTAAAAAATGAAAATTTCTATTCTTTTACCTTATAAGGAAAACTTTTCACCTTTATATCCAGGAGCAGTCTCACTATTTATCAACTCTATGAATAAGTTGAGTAATTACAAGGAACAAATTACAGTGTTTGGATCTACAAATTTAAATGAGAAATTTTCTGATAATTATGTAAATATTGAATTAAAAAAAAGTTTTTTAAAAAGTCAGACCCGTGACTATGTCAATAAATTTGTTGAATTACATAAAAATCAAAATACTGATATCATCGAAATACATAATAGACCAAATTATATTGAATTCCTTAGTTCATTAAACACAAAAAAAGTTTTATATTTTCATAACGATCCTATATCGATGATCGGTTCAAAAACACCTTTTGAAAGAAAAGAATTAATAAGAAATTGTGCGAAAATTATATTTAACAGTGAGTGGTCTAAAAAACAATTCTTAAAAAAACTTGATAAATTTTATCATAAATCAGAAAAATTAGAGGTTATTCATCAATCAATAAATAAGGAAAAGGTAAATATTAATAAAAAAGAAAAACTAATTACATTTGTTGGAAAACTTAATTCTGCTAAAGGATATGATTTATTTGGAAAATCAATTCTAAAAATATTAGACAAACATAAGGATTGGAAATCAATAGTCATTGGTGATGAACCAAGAGAAAAATTAATATACAAACACAAAAATTTAAAAGTTTTAGGTTTTCAAAACCATACAAAAGTTTTAAATGTTTTTAAAAAAACAAGTATTGCAGTTGCATGTTCTAGATGGGAAGAACCTTTTGGTAGAACAAGTTTAGAAGCGTCAAGTCGAGGATGTGCAGTTATCGTATCAAATAGAGGGGGGCTTCCAGAGACAATTACTAACGGTATTATTGTAAGAAATTTGACTATAAAAAACTTATATAATGCCATCAATAAGCTAATAAAAAACAAAAGACAAAGAATTAGCCTACAAAAATCATCATTAAAAAACTTTTATTTAACAGATGAATACATTTGTAAAAAGATAGATAACTATAGGGAAAAAATTGTAAATCTAAAATTAAACTTCAACGGATCGCTTGAGCTAAAAAAACTAAAGATTTTGCACGTTACAAATTTTAATGAGAGACATAATGGAAGATTATTTTATAACACAGGAAAAAGAATTAATAATGGTCTTATTAGATTAAACCATAGTGTTTTAGAATTTAGTGATAGAGACATAGTTAGTTATTACAGAAGTTTAAATGATATTAATGGATCAAAAAGATTAAATAATAAATTAATTGAGGTAATAAGCAACTATGTTCCCGATATAATTATTCTTGGTCATGCCGATTTAATCAAAAAAGAAACTTTAAATTTTATTAAAAAAAATTATCCAAATATTAAAATAGCTCAATGGTTTTTAGATAGAATGGATACTCAGTGGTTAAGTAACAAAAAAAGATTTTTGGATAAAATTGATATGATGGATGCCAGTTTTTGTACAACAGAACCAAGATCTCTAAACATACCTCCTAAATACGAAGTTCATTATATACCTAATCCAGTAGATGAGTCTTTTGAAAAACTAGAGAATTATAAAAACAAAAATTTCAATAATGATGTTTTTTTTGCAATGAGTCATGGTGTTCACAGAGGAGTGTTGAAAAAAGGTAAGTTTGACCAAAGAGAAAATTTTATTAATAAATTAATCTCAGTTACACCAAATGTAAGATTTGATTTATATGGAATGAATGGTGTTCAGCCAGTTTGGGCTGACAATTATCTACTAGCTATTTCTCAATCCAAAATAGGGCTTAATCTTAGTCAAGGAAAACCAGCAGAATTTTATTCTAGCGATAGATTTGCTCAATTAATTGGAAATGGATTGCTTGTAATGATAGATGAAAAAACAAAAATTGGAAATTTTTTCAATAAAGACGAAATTGTTCTTTATAAAAACATTAAAGATTTATCATCCAAAATCATCAAATTTAGTAACGATAACAAATTAAGATGCAAAATTGCAAAAAAAGGGAGAGATAAATATTTTAAATATTTTAATTCAACTGTTGTGGCTGATTTTATCATTAACAAAACTTTTGGGACAAAAAAGAAATTTTATTGGGAAAACGTTTAAATGTTTTCAATCATTATACCAACATTAAATAATTTAGATTATTTAAAATTATGCATTAAAAGTTTAAGAATTAACTCAAGTTACAATCATCAAATTATCCCACATGTAAATATAGGGCAAGATGGTACTGTAGATTTTTTAGAAAAAGAAAATATAGAATATACATTCACAAACCATAACGCTGGAATTTGTGAAGGTATGAATATGGCCTCCAAAAAAGCAAAAAATGATTTTATTTTATATGCACATGATGATTTTTATTTTTGTCCTGAATGGGATCTTTCATTAAAAAATGAAATTGATAAAATTGGTCATAATAGATTTTATTTATCTGGAATAATGATGAACAATGGACCACTCAAATTTGACTGTGGAGACTCCTTAGAAAATTTTAATGAAAGTAAATTATTAGAGAACTATAAAAATATTAATCATTATGACTTTCAAGGGTCCACTTGGGCTCCTCATTTAATACATAAAACTTTATGGAATAAGATTGGAGGTTTTAGCGAAGAATATTATCCTGGCACAGGTTCTGATCCAGATTTAAACATGAAACTTTGGAAAGAGGGTGTTAGGATATTTAAAGGTGTTAATAATTGTAAGGTTTATCATTTTGGATCTATTGTAACTAGAAATTATAAAAATCACCCTACAATTAAAACAGAGTCAGGAAGCAAAGGTGGAAAAATTTTTATATCAAAATGGGGAATATCAATTAATTTTTTTAAGAGATTTTACTTAAGATCTGACACAAAATATACGGGGGAACTTGACAGTCCTAAAATAGGTATAGCATATCTGATTAATTTATTTTTATGTAAATTAAATTATATTTATGTAAGGTTTATTTATAATAAATTTAACAAAATTAAATCTTGAGAAAAATGATATATATATCACATAGAGGTTATATAAACGGTATTGACGACAAACTTGAAAACAATCCAGATAATATAACTAAACTTTTAAAGAATAATGTACATGTCGAAATTGATGTAAGATATCATAACGATAATTTTTACTTGGGACACGATGAACCAAAATATAAAATCAGTAGTGATTTTTTGGAACACAAAAATTTGTGGTGCCACGCAAAAGATTTTAAAACATTAGATCAAATTAGAAAAGTAGATTGTCATTACTTTTGGCATCAAGAAGACGATTATACTTTAACAAGCAAAGGTTTTGTTTGGGTATATCCAGGTAAACCATTAATTAAAGACTGTATTGCTGTACTTCCAGAAAATTATAAACAAGATTTGTCTATATGTTATGGAGTATGCACAGATAATGTTAAAAAATATTATAAAGATTTATGAAAATAAAAGGACTTATTTTTGATTTAGACGGTGTTTTAGTTGATACAAAAAAAATACATTTCGATGCATTAAATATTGCCCTCAAATCAATAAAATTTGAACCAATTTCATTTAAAGATCATATAGATATTTATGATGGATTACCTACTCTGGAAAAACTTAAGATTCTAAAAAAAAAACATGGTTTGAACAAAAAGTTTTTTCCAAAAATTCAAAAGATTAAACAAAGCGAGACACAAAAGCTTTTAAGTAAAAATCTTAAATATAATCCAAAAATTTTTAAATTATTTTCTAAATTATCAAAAAAATACAAAATATGTATAGCAACTAACGCAGTTAATAAAACTCTTCAAGTATGTTTAAAGAAGTTAAAGATAAAAAAATTTATTTTTTCATCATTTTCTAACCAAGATGTTGTTAATAACAAGCCCCATCCTGAAATCTATTTAAAATGTCTTATTGATATTGGTTGTAAACCTAACGAAACTCTAATTTTCGAAGACTCCTCTCACGGTGTTATGGCTGCTCAGGATTCAGGTTGCCACTTATTTACGGTAAAAAATTTATCAGATATAAGCTATAATAATATTTTAAATTTTATGAAAAATCTGAAGAAAGATAAAAAACAAAATAGTAACTCAAATTATTGGTCTGATCCAAATTTAAATATCTTAATACCAATGGCAGGCGCCGGAAGTCGATTTAAAGAAGCTGGTTATATTTTTCCAAAGCCTCTTATTGAGATAGATAATAAACCAATGATACAATGGGTTATAGAAAGTCTTAATTTAGAGGGCAATTTTATTTTTATAGTCCAAAAGGAGCATCAAGAAAAATATAACATTAATAGTGTTTTAAAAATATTAAAACCTAATTGTAAAATCATAGAATTGGATCATATTACTGAGGGCGCAGCGTGCACTACATTGCTTGCCAAAGAATTTATTAATACTAGTAATCCGCTAATTATAGCTAATTCAGACCAATATATAAAATGGGATAGTATTAAGTCTATGTATAATTATAATCAAAAAAAAATTGATGGGAGTATTCTTACATTTGAAGCAATTCACCCTAAATGGTCATATGCAAAAACTGATAATAATAATTTTGTAACAGAGGTTGCTGAGAAAAAAGTAATTTCTAAAAATGCTACTGTAGGTGTGTATTATTGGAAAAAGGGGAGCGATTACGTAAACTATGCCGAGACAATGATTAAAAAGAATATACGAGTAAATAACGAGTTTTATGTATGCCCAGTTTACAACGAAGCTATAGGTGAGGGGAAAAAAATAGTGATTGATAAAGTTTCAGAGATGCATGGATTAGGAACACCTGACGATTTAAAGAACTTTATTACCAAAAAAAATTTAGTTAATTAATTCCATGAATTCAAAAAAGTTATTTGTAATAGCATGCTATTATGATGGGTCTAATAGCTCTATTTTTGAATGCATAGATTCTATTCAAAAATATTACAAATCACCACAAATTGCTGTAATTGATAGTAATTCACCTGATAAATCCTATTTTAAAAAATTAAAGGAAAAAGGGGTAATTGTTTATAATGCAAGAAACAAGAATTATGATACTGGAGCCTATTGGTATGCATACAATAAGTTTAAAAAAGTAAATTTTTTTTATTTTCTTCAAGACTCTGTCATATTTAAAAAAAACCTTTCTAAATATGAAAAAAACAATCTTACCACTTTTAGATACTTTCTATCTTTAAACAGAATAGGTGGGCAAAAACTTGAAAAAACGAGAAAGAATATTCAAAACAGAATTCATGATTTATTCATTAGAAAAAAAAGGTACAAAAATCATGATATTTATGGATTTGATTTTAAAAAACAGATTGAATGGTGCAAACTAAAATTAAATAAAACGGATTATTTTATGCCTAAAGTTTGGCTTAGTGTCTTTGGTCCAATATTTATGTGTAAGAAAATAGTTATGAAAAAACTGTATAAAAAAAAATTTAATAAGATTCTTCCAACAAATAAACTTGAACAAATGTGTATGGAAAGGCTATTCGGTATTGCTTTTCAACAAGAAGGGTACGATGCATCAAGATCTGTTCAAGGGGAACATTTTACAACACCTTTTGAAACTCCTAATTTTAAAAAAAAATTTTATAAGCGAAAATAAATTTATGGTCTTTTAATCGACTTTTGACCCATAATTGATGACAATAATCCATCTAATCTTATTTGATAATGCTTTTCTTGAATTATATTTCTAATTACTTTGTAATAAATTATTTTTATAATTGTTCTTAATAAAATTGGAGTGAAAATAAATAAACTTAAAAAATAACCTTTTTTCTTTTTAGTAAAATAAAACTTCGACCATATAAAATGCCATGCATATAAATCCTTAAATTTATTAGCTTCAACTTCACTTGTTGTTTCAACCGATGTACCAATATCATGTTGAACTCGTTGAGAGTTTACTTGATAAATTTTATAATTATTTTTATTTGATCTATAACAATAATCAGTCTCCTCGAAATATAAGAAGAAATTTTCATCAAATCCCTCATTTTTATCAAATATTTCAGTGCAAAAGAACATAGCAGATCCGCTTATGGACTCTATCTGACCGTATTTTTCATTAATATTTGATTGTTTATGAGATTTTTCACTCACATTTTCAAATCTAGGGCCTAATGCTCCAAAATTATCATTTAACTCTTTTGCTGACTCATAAAAAACATTTAGAAGATTATCATCAATTTTTTGCATATCAGGATTTAAAACAAAAAAGTATTTTGTAGCAACATGTGTCCTTGCTAAATTTATTGCACTTCCATAACCATTATTTTCAGAAAATATGATCTGTATGTTTTTATGTAGATCTGAAATTTTATTTTCTATTGACTTGTCGTGAGAGTTTTCAACTATAATTATCTTAAAATTATTTGATATATTTTTTATTAAATTTAAAACTTTTTTTTTACTTTTATGAGATACTAGAACAACTGTAACTTCTTTATATGAATCATTCATTCTTAAATATTTATTTATATTTTAATTTTGTTTAATGCATTATTTTTAAATATATTAGCTTCTCTAATATATCTTCTTACCATTTGCGTTGTTTTATGTCCCGTCATAGCCATTATACTTCTTTCATCAGCACCAGATTCCGCTGCTACAGTAGCAAATCCTGCTCTTAAACTGTGACCTGCAAAGTTTTTATTTTCTATACCGGCTAAGTTTAAATATTCTTTCATTAACAATACAACAGATTGATCCGTTAATCTCTTATCTGTTAATAACGAACCTTTAGAAAATCTTCTAAAAATAGGTCCAGACTTAATCTCTGAAACTTCTAACCATCTTTTAAGACTAGTAACTGGACAATAAATTTCATTTGAGAAATAGGGAAGGCCCTTTATCATTCCTTCCCCAAATTGATCTGTTTTTGATCTTTTGATAGTTATTTTGAGGCCTTCAGGTACAAACTCCAAATCTTCATGGTCTATAGAAATTAGCTCAGTTCTTCTGAAACCACCTCCAAACCCAATTAGTATTATTGATCTATCTCTTAATCTTTTGATTTCCTCGCATTTTTGTTCATCTATTACATTAACTATAGATTTTAAATGATTGATTAATATAGGTTTTTTACCTTTTTGAATACTCCCCTTTACTCTTTTAATACCTAATAAGTTTTCAGTTATAATTGGATGTTTTGTATCTAAATAGTGGCCTTTAAGCTTATGAACCATGCTTATTGATACCAATCTTCTTCTAATAGTGCTTATTTTAGAATTTTTAGAGAGATGAGTGAGGTATATAGATACAATTTTTGGCTCTGATGGTAATGAACTCAATCCGTGCTTGGCACAAAAAGCTCCAAAGTCTTTAAAATCGGATTTATAAGCCCTTAATGTATTATTAGCTTTGGAACTTTTAAGATTATTTAAAGTTGCTTCATGAAGCGATTTAAGATCTGTTGTTAGTTTATTCATAATTACTATTGATAACAATTAATTATCATTAGTAATAATATAAGTCATTTAAGATGTCAAGTAAATAAGTTAATTTGTTTTATGTTAAAATATATAATTTTAGCTTTAACTTTTATTGGAATAGTTTTTTTTGTGCTTTTTAAATTTGAAAAATTGGATAAGCCTGAGAAAAAGAAATCTATATACATTTTGATAGCAGTATTAACTTTAAGCTTAGCTGGAATTATTTCATTATTATACTTTTAGAGTTATTAACGTAATTCACACCTATCCTGATTAATCGCTTAAAAAGTGATACATTCAACCTAAGTAGTTTGTTATTGTGAAATGAATTAAGGGGCAACCCTTAACTGGCCGACTGGGGAAAGGCCGAGAGGACCAAGCCCAGGGGGCAGAAAGTCTTACGGAGTAGCGCTAAAATCGTAGGGCGGAAGGCATGGCGGTAGCGCATACAACGACGTGCCAAAACTACTGTTCTTTGCACCGTAAAAAGTGCAAGGAAACAGGGGTTTTTTTTCATGAAAGGCACTAAGTTTCAATTACAAGTCTGGAATTACCTTAAAAAGATACCTAAAGGATCTGTGAAAACATACAAACAAGTGGCTATAGCAATAAATAAACCAAAATCAGCTCGTGCAGTTGCTAATGCCTGTGCCAAGAACCCTTATGCTCCAAATATACCTTGTCATAGGGTTATTAGGTCTGATGGAGGCCTTGGAGGTTATTCTGGAAGAGGTGGAGTTGATCAAAAATTGAAATTGCTGAGGCTAGAAAAAGTTGATATTTAGGGCTTTTTTTACTCAAAAACCCAATAAATTCAACGTTTTTTTAATATTCAGGCTATAAATCGATATTATTTATAGATTCAACGACCAGTTGCACCATTCTAAGGATAATTCTTAAAATTAACCCCTCTATGGCCGTTTAAATAGCATATTCATTATCTGCATTGGTCTAGAATTATGTAATAACAATAGTTTTAGACACCCTCTTTTTCTTGATTTTTATAGTTTTTGAGCTGCTAATAATTTCTATTTTAAGGGTTTTTTCATTAATTTACCAGTTTTTGGTAGTTTTTTAGTTATAATATTATTTAGAAGTTATTAATAATATTCAATAATAACAGTAGTTTAAGTTAATATAATGAAGTAATACTTTAGTTATTAGTAAACTTTTAAGACATATTTATTTAAGCTTTTTAACAATATTCTGTCGTCTTGATATATAGATACCACTAAGAATAATAATAAATAAACCAAAAAAAGTCCATTTGTCCGGGAAATCACTAAAGAAGTAATATCCTATAATAATATTTGTAACGATCTCAAAGTAACTAAATGGAGCTAATTTAGATGCATCTGCGTACTTAAGAGACAATATAATAAATAAATGACCTATGCATGCGAATATTCCAATAGCCGCCATCATCGACCATTGATTTAAGGTAGGTTTAATCCATACGAAAGGCATAACAAATGAAATTATTATTGCCCCTACTACACCAGTTAATAATAAAGTTAATAAAGGATTATCAGATGAACTAAGTTTTCGTGTAATTATTAGATAAAAACCATACATAACTCCAGTTCCTAAAGCTGCTAAACTTGCTAAGTTTATTTCTACAAATCCTGGTCTAATTACTACCATTGATCCAATAAAACCAATTATTACTGCAGACCATCTTCTAAAACCAACTTTCTCATCTAAAAAAATTGGAGAAAATGCTGTAACAATTAAAGGGGCAATGAAAGCTAATGTAAGAGCCTTTGCCAAAGAAATTATTGAAATTGAATAAAAAAAACAAACATTTGCAGTTAATAAGATTAAACCTCTAATAAGTTGTAGTTTAGGTTTGTCAGTCCAAACAAGGTTTTTTCTAAAAAAGAAAAACATTACAGGCAAGGTAAACGCTACTGTAAAGAAGTATCTTGCCCACGTAATTTGTAAAACTGGGAGATCAGAACTGAGATATTTAGCGAAACCATCCATTATGGGGAGCATTACCCACGCTAATAGATTAAAAGTTATAGCCTTCATTAATATATTATATCTAATTGAAATATCTTAAGGCAAAAAATACCACAATAGGAATAGTTATAAATGACATTAAAGTTGATGTAACAATTGTACTTGCAATACTATCAACAATTTTTTTGGGAGAATACATACTTCCAACTAAATAGTTTAATATAGCACTTGGCATGGCACTTTGTATTAATAGCACTCCTGCAGGAAATCCTGAAAGATCAAAATAGTAAATAACAGCAAAGCCTATAATAGGACCTATTATAACTCTTAAAAATGAGAATATAATTGAATCTCTAAAAGAAAATTTTAATCTTGTTAATGCAATACCCAAAGACATCAATACCAAAAAAATAGTTGCGTAAGTTAGAAGAAAAGTTGTGTTTTCAAGAAATAAAGGTGTTTTGATATCGAAAAATAGAAAAAAAACAGAGACTATAATTGCGTATACAGGTGGACTTTTAATAAGAATATCAAATGAAAATTTTTTTTTTGCTAAAAAAACACCTAATGTGAAATGAAATAGAATAATTACAGAAGCAACAGCCGAAGCTACTCCTAAACCTTGAGTTCCATAGGCAAATAAGCAAATTGGAACACCCATATTCCCTGTATTTGGAAGAATTAATGGTGGGAGTTCCATGCTAAGATCCTTTTTAAGAAGGAAAAGTATTATAAGTCCAACTATTGCAAAACCACCAATCATTATAATAGCATAGGCAAAATAATGAATAAAAATACTTAGGGTTATGCCTGTTGTTGTAACAGTATAAAAAATCATTGCTGGCGTACCAATATTTGCAGCAAAATTTGTTATAAAATTAGTGTCAAATTTTGGATTTTTTTTACCCAAATAGTAGCCAATACCTATGACAAAAAAAACTGGAAAAATAACTTCAAATATCTTTAAGTATATTTCCATTACTAAAAAAGCCTTAATAAAACAGGCTTTTTAAGCACATTTTTGTTTTTTTGTAATGATCTAAGACATTTATCCGAATTTATTTGTTTAGTTGCATGTGTAATAATAACAATTGAAGCTGTTTTGTTTTTATTATTCGGTATTTGTATTAATCTTTGAATAGAAATTTTATTATTAGCTAAGTTTTTTGTGATTTGAGATAATACACCTTGTTTGTCTTTTACTTCAAATCTAATATACAGAGAATTTTCATAATTATTTAGATCATAACTTTTAATTTTATTCCGTTTTGCATTTGGAATGCCAAAAGGATATTTAATATTTCCTCTCAAAATTGACATTAAATCTGACATTAGTGCAGATGATGTGGGTTCAGGCCCTGCCCCCTCGCCTTGTAAAACACTCTCTCCGACTGGTTTTCCTACTAATATTACTGCATTCATTACACCACCAACATTTCCAATATATGTATTTTTTTTGACCAAACACGGGTGAACCCTTTCAAAAAGCTTGTTATTGATGATTTCTGTAATACCTAATAATTTTATTCTTAGGTTTAATTGATCTGCTATTTCAAAATCCTTTGGTTCAACATTTTCTATTCCCTCCATCAAAGAAACAGAATTCGACAAACGTTTATTAAATGCTAAAGCAGATAGAATTTTTACTTTAGCAAGGGCGTCATACCCATTTAAATCTAATTTTGGAGTGCCTGGTTCAGCATAGCCCAATTTTTGGGCTTTTGTTAGAACATTTTTAAAACTATCTTTTGTTTTTTCCATCTCAGATAATATGTAATTACAAGTTCCGTTCAATATTCCATAAACTTTGGTAATGTGATTGGTTGCAAGACTATCTTTAATTGTTCTAAGAATTGGAATACCACCTCCAACTGATGCTTCAAACTCCAAATTTACTCTTTTGCTTTCAGCAATGGAAGAAAGTTTATCACCATGTTTTGATATTAAGGCTTTGTTGGGTGTTATAACATGAATTTTCCTGTTTAAAGCAAACTCAACACATCTCTTAGACATTCCTTCTGATAATCCAATGCATTCAAACAAAATATCGACTTGTCTACTCTCAAGCATTTTAATCGGATCTTTAAAAAAGATCTTTTTATTTATCGGGTATCTTCTTTTTTTATTTTTGTTTCTTGCTGATAAACCAACAATTTTAATTTTTTTTCCCGTTAGAAGTTGAATAGTTTTTTGATTTCTTTTGAGTTCGTTATAAAGAAAAATACCTATTTGTCCTAATCCTACAATCGCAATGTTGAATTCCTTTTTCATTAATCTAAACTTGGGTATCCTTTAATATTTCCATTCTTTTCGATTAAGACCCTAAATTCTTCGAAAGTCATCTTTTTATTTATGTCCACAACTTCTGTATTTAGGTCTTTTTTGCTACATGAAATTAAAATGAAGAATATTATGAATAAAAAATTTCTCATTTTAAACCCTCATTAAACTTGAAATTGTAGATAAAATTTAAATTTTGAACCGCTTGCCCTGCTCCACCTTTTATCAAATTATCAATACTGCTTAGAATAATTAACTTTTTTTTGTCCTTAGATTTACAAACTGATATTTGACAATTATTTGTGTTAATAACATCATTCGTACTTAGAGCTTTATTTTTCAATATTTTTATAAATTTATCTTTCATATAATATCTTCTTAATTCATTGTATATTTTATTCAAATTAGATTTACTTTTATAATTTAAGTAAATAGTTGATAAAATCCCTCGAAACATGGGAAGTATGTGAGGAGTGAAAGTAAATTCTATATTTTTTTTAACATAGCTTAATTCCTGTTGAATTTCTGCATTATGTCTATGAGTGGCTATTCCATAAGCACTTGTTGAACCATATAAATTTTTATTCTTGTATTTCTTATGAACGCCACGACCAGCTCCTGAAAAACCTGATTTTGAGTCAATAACAATATCTTTAAAATCAATTAAATTTTTCTTAATTAAAGGAAATAAAGGTAAAAGTATAGAAGTAGGATAACAGCCCGGACAAGCTATAATTTTACCTTTTGATAAATTTTTTTTGTTAATTTCAGTTAAGCCATAAATACTTTTTTTAAGATTATTTAAAGATATATGCTTTATCCCATAATATTTGTTATATATTTTTGCATTAGTTAATCGAAAATCAGCTGATAGATCAATCATGATATTGTTTTTTAATAATTTGTTAGCAATTTTTTGAGACTCGCCATTAGGCAAGGATGTAAATATAACATCTACATCTTTAAATAATTTATAATTTATCTTGATTATCTTTGGTAGCTTATATTTCTTTAAATCTTTATCATAGTATGAAATATTCTTACCAACAGATGTGTTGCCGCAAAGATATTTTATTTTCACATTTTTGTGTTTACAGAGGAGTTTCACCAATTGAGTTCCAATATAACCAGTTGAGCCCGCAATTAATACGTTAAGTTTGTCCATAAATTATTATAACAGTTGATTGTAAAAAAGTAATTATCTTTTAGAAAACTGAAAGCTTCTTCTTGCTTTTCTATGACCGTATTTTTTACGCTCAACAGAACGAGAATCTCTCGTGGTAAGTTTTTCTTTTTTTAAAGGTGCTTTGAATGAGGCGTCGAATAACAATAAAGCTTTTGAAATACCATGAATCATAGCTCCAACTTGGCCACTATGTCCACCACCTTTGACAGAACATCTAACGTCGTAAGAAGTTGATTGTTCAATAAGCTCAAAAGGACGTAACAATTGATTCACATGATTAGTTCTTTTAAAATATTCGTCATATTTCTTACCATTAACAAAAATATTACCACTACCCTTTTTAAGCCAAACTTTAGCAATTGACTTTTTTCGTCTTCCAGTAGCGTATTTACCTTCTGTGAAATTACCCATACTTTGCATATTTTCTGTAGCCATAATTAATTTCTGACAATGTTTTTGTTATTTAATTTTGACACATCAATCAATTCTGGACTTTGAGACTCATGAGGATGTTTTTCTCCAACATAAACTTTAAGTTTTGATAATTGTTTTTTTCCTAAAGCTCCACCTGGTAACATTCTTTTTACTGCCAATTTTAATACTTCCTCTGGTTTTTTTTGATGTAATTTTTCAGGTGTTGTTTCTTTTATACCCCCAGGATAACCTGTGTGTCGGTAGTATTTTTTATTTTCAAATTTATTTCCAGTAAATTTTATATGTTCTATATTTTTAACCACTACAAAATCACCATGATCCATGTGAGGTGAGAATTTTGGGCTATTTTTACCTCTAATTATTTTTGTAATTATAGTTGCTAATCTACCTACAACTGCATTTTTAGCATCAATTTCATACCACTTACAGTTTATTTCACTTTTTTTAACGAATTTAGTCATGTTTGCGGGGATTAATACTTAGAAATAGCCTATTGTCAAATTATTATATTTATCTTGTTTTTTCCAATTATCTTATGATAGCCTAAATAATTATATGAAAGTAGTGCATAATTCACAATATCTACTGATCAAAAAACATAAATCATCAACGAAGGGAGAAAAAAATGAGTAAATCTAAGAATCCAGAGACTATTGCTCTACATGGTGGTGAATATAGAAGTGATCCAGCAACAACTGCTGTTGCTGTACCGATTTATAGAACAACATCATATCAGTTTAATAATACTGGACATGCGGCAAACCTATTTGCGCTAAAGGAGTTTGGAAATATCTACACAAGGATTATGAATCCAACAAATGATGTTTTAGAAAAAAGAGTTGCAGCAATTGAAAATGGTTTAGCTTGTGTAACTGTTGGTTCAGGTCAAGCAGCCTCTACTTTTGCAATTCTAAACGTATGTCAGTCAGGTGATAACTTTGTTAGTTCAACAGATCTATATGGTGGAACAGTAAACTTATTTACACATACATTAAAAAAACTTGGTATTGAAGTAAGGTACGCTGATCCATCTGATCCAAAAAATTTTGAAAAAGCAATAGATGATAGAACAAGATGTTTTTATGCAGAAACATTACCTAATCCTGCCTTAAGAGTTTTTCCAATTAAAGAAGTTTCTGATATTGGAAGAAAGCACAATATACCTCTCATAATGGATAATACTGCAGCACCAGTTATATGTAAGCCATTAGATCATGGCGCAGCTGTTGTTGTTCATTCTTTAACTAAATTTATTGGAGGTCATGGTACAGTAATCGGTGGATGTTTAGTTGATGGAGGAAATTTTGACTGGACAGCCGATCCAAAAAGACAACCTTTATTTAATGAACCAGATATGAGTTATGGTGGGGCAAAATGGGGTGAAGTCGTACCTCAATTGACTGGAGCTAATGTATCTTTCGCTGTAAGAGCAAGAGTATGTCTATTAAGGGACTTAGGAGCACCTTTAGCACCTGACAACGCTTGGGGTATCATACAAGGTCTAGAGACAGCACCTTTAAGAATGAAACAACACTGTTCAAACGCTGAAAAAGCAGTTGACTTTCTAACCAAACACAAAAATGTTGAGAGAGTTATATATCCAACACTTCACAAAGGAACAGTTGGCGATAGAACTAAGAAATATTTTTCTGGAGGTAACGGCGCTCTAGTGGGTATTGAAGTTAAAGGTGGTGTAGAAGCTGGTAAAAAGTTTATTGAGGCTTTAAAAATGTTTTATCATGTAGCAAATATTGGAGATGCTAGAAGTTTAGCTATACACCCTGCTACAACTACACATAGTCAGCTTACTGAAGAAGAATTATTAGCAGCTGGTGTTACACCTGGATACATAAGACTGTCAATTGGTATAGAGCATCCAGATGATATTATTGCTGACTTAAAACAGGCACTTGATGCTTCAGGTAAACCAAGTCTGAAGGCTGTAAGTTAATTATTCTTAGTGTTTATAAATAAAAAATAAACACTAAAGCTTACAAGTAGAATTGAACTAATTTGGTGCATAGATGCAATAAACATTTGTGCACCACTAGTTACAGTCAAAATTCCTAACACTATTTGAAGCAATAGTATTAAACCTAAAACTATAACTATTTTATTAAACATTATTAGTTTATTTGAAATTACCAAATAAAGAGTAATCAAATACACAAACAATATAATATAAGCTAAATTTCGATGCATAAATTGAACTAGAGACGGTTCGCTAAAAGCTGAAATCTTAAACAAATTGTAGAGATTGTTGTCATTTGGAAAAAATGTTGATCCCATTAACGGCCATGAATTATAAATTTTTCCAGCATCCATACCCGAAACAAAAGCACCAACAATTATTTGTAAAAAAATTAAGAAAATGAAGATCTCAGGTAATTTAAATTTTATATACCCATTGTTAGAGTTAAATCTTATTTTAAGATTGAAAATTTGCCAGAGTATGAGTGTTAAGATAATAAAGGCAGTTGTTAAGTGAAGAGATAATCTAAAATGGCTTACATCAACTTTATTAACTAATCCACTCATAACCATATACCAGCCTATAAATCCCTGAACACATATTAATAAGAATATAAAAATATATGGTTTTGTTTTATTGAAACCTAGTCTGAAAATAAAATATATTAATGGTATTAAAAAAAATAAACCTATTATTCTACCCAAAAATCTATGAGCCCACTCCCACCAGAAAATTACTTTAAATTCCTCTAGCGACATATTAAAGTTTTGTAATTTATATTCAGGTATTTCCTTATATAAATTAAAGTAAGCAACCCATTCAGAATTTGAAAAAGGTGGTAAAAATCCTTTAAATAATTCCCATTCAGTAATTGATAGACCTGAATCAGTTAATCTTGTAAGTCCCCCAACAACTATTATTGACGATACTAAGACAAACATAATAATTAACCATAAAGACAGTAAATTTTCGATAC
>CACKFV010000012.1 GCA_902599605.1 uncultured Pelagibacteraceae bacterium | reverse complement strand
TCAGCTTTTCAATTAATGTTATCAAAGGTCAGGGGTGCTTTATATTATGCCGTTTTATTTGTTTCAGTAATTTTTGCAGCTGCAACTGGAATAGTTGGCGCTTCAGTAACGATTTTAGGAATAATGGCTGCTAAATCAATGAACAGATCTGGATACGATGTAAAACTTGCTGCGGGAACAATAACAGCTGGTGGTACTTTGGGAATTCTAATCCCACCAAGTATTATGTTGGTAGTAATGGGCCCAATAATGGAAATACCAGTTATTGATTTATTTGCCGCCGCGATTTTACCTGGGATATTACTTGCTTCATTATATGCAGCTTACACAACAATTAGATGTATGATTAATCCAAAATTAGGACCAGTTTTACCCGAGGATATGAGAGCAGTAAGTATGAGAGAAGTATGGATCGAATTTTTCTTAGGTTTAGTCCCACCAGCTGCGTTAGTTTTTGCCGCTCTAGGAAGTATTTTATTTGGATTTGCTACACCAACAGAGGCTGCAGGATGTGGAGCAATGGGTGCACTACTTTTATCACTATCTTATAAAAAATTAACTTTACCAAAACTGCAAGAAGCTCTTGTTAAAACATTAGAAATTACTGCTTTAATAATGGTTTTAGTTGCTGCATCAAATTTCTTTGGTGCAGTGTTTGCAAGACTGGGTACCCCAACACTGTTAACTGAATTTTTATTGGGCTTAGAAATGAATAAATACCTAATACTTGCAATGATAATGGTAATGATATTTCTATTAGGTTGGCCGTTAGAATGGGTTCCAATAGTTATGATAATAATTCCAATTATCCTACCACTAGTTGAAGCTTTAGGATTTAATCTAACTTGGTTCGCGATTCTTGTGGCAGTTAATTTACAGACCGCCTGGCTGTCTCCACCGGTTGCCTTATCAGCCTATTTTTTAAAAGGAGTCGTTCCAGAGTGGGATTTAAAGGACATTTATCTTGGTATGATGCAGTTTATGGTCCTTCAAATAATTGGATTAATTATTATTATTATATTTCCTAAAATTGTCCTTTGGTTACCTACTGTCTTGTATGGACAGTAATATATATTTGTTTAATATGTAATTGTGAGCTCAGAAAAAGAAAAATTTAATCTTACCAACTGGGAAATAGTTTCAGTAAACCCTATTGATAAAAATTGGGACTGGAAAGATATGTTTTGTTTTTGGTCTGCAGGACTTCAAAGCATAATGTCTTTTGCTTTAATAGCCTCACTATATTTGGTTTATAATTTAAATTTTTATGAAGTTTTATTTGGGAGTTTGCTAGCTTCTTTGTTGGTGATTTACTTATCCTATATTGTTGGAAAACCCTCCCAAAAGCATGGAATTCCTTTTCCAGTTTTTTTAAGAGTTTCATCTGGATATCAAGGAGCAAAATTTATAAGTCTAATAAGAGGGGTGGTTGGTATATTCTTTTTTGGTGTTCAAACGTATTTTATTTCTAAATCTATTGGATATTTAATTAGAATTTCTTTGTTTCAATTCGACAGCGAAATATTAAACAATGATATTTTTTTTAATTATTTTATGACCATGAATTTAATAGACTGGATAAGCTTTATTTTTACGATCTTTATTCAATATTTTTTATTCAGTAGAGGACAAAAATTTATAAGAAATTTTATCAATTTCTCAGCTTTGTTTGTTTATTCAGGTTTATTATTATTTTTTATAGTATTAATTGCTGATCCAGAGTTGTTTGTTATGGATTCTTTTTTAAGTAAATTAAATCTTGAGAATGGACTCTCTAATTTTCAATTTAAAAATATGATTGGCATAGCAGGTACTTTATTCGCATATTTTTCTATTTTGATTATGAATTTTGGAGACTATTCAAGATACGTAAAAAGCTCTCAAGAACTTCTAAAGGGAAATCTAAGTTTATTGTTAAGTACGATAATTTACTCATTTTTATTATTAGTTATTGTAATTGGTGCTGATATTTTTTTCAAAAGTAACCTTATATCAACTCAAAATTTGCTTACAAATCCGACAGATATCATAGGTAAAATTAACAATACTTACATAACTGTAACAGTTTTAATATTTATTTTTTTTGCATCAACTTCAACTAATTTAATTTCAAATTATTTTCCTTCACAAAATATATTACTAAATTTGCTCCCAAATAATTTATCTTTAAAAAGTTCTGGTTTTTTAATAATTTTATTTGGTTTTTTAATTGGAATTTTTTGGACACCTTTCTTCAGTCAAAATGGATCCATGTCAATAATTGACACCCTTTCAGCTTTTTTTGGACCGATTTTCGGTGTCATGATTTTTGATTATTATGTAGTGAAAAATAAAGTGGTTATAAATAAAGATTTATTTTCAGCAAGAAATGATAGTGCATATCTTTATTCTGCAGGGTGGCATTTAAAGGCGTATTATTCTTTTTTAATTGGATTCATATTTTCGTCTGCATCAATTTGGAATTCAAAATTCATGTTTTTAGATACATTTTCTTTTATAATAGGTTTTATAATTGCAGGTATCACTTATTATCTACTAGCAAGTGATTGATGAATAAATTTGATTTAAATAACAAAAATGCAATTATAACCGGTGGCGCACAAGGTTTTGGACTTAATATTGCAAAAAGATTTCTTCAATCAGGTGCTAAAGTGATTATTTGGGACTCTGATGAAAAAGAACTTAAAAAAGCTTCAAAATTAATTAACGATCAAAATCTTTCCTGTGATGTTGTAGACGTATCAGACCCAAAAAATGTCAATGATGTCATTAATAAAATAATTTCTAAAACAAAAATTGATATTCTTATAAATAATGCAGGGATTACAGGTTCTACAGCAGAATTATGGAATTATGATCACGAAGAATGGAAAAAAATCATTGATATTAATTTACATGGAACTTTTAACTGTTGTAAGTCAGTTGTTCCACATATGATTAATAATAATTATGGAAGAATTGTTAATATAGCGTCTGTCTCTGGCAAAGATGGAAACGCGAAAGCTAGCGCATATAGCTCATCTAAAGCAGGGGTAATAGCGCTTACAAAATCTTTAGGCAAGGAACTTGCAGATAAAAACATAGCAGTAAATGCAGTAACTCCAGCGGGAGCTAAAACCAGAATTCTTGACCAAATGTCAAAAGAACATGTTCAAAGGATGCTCTCAAAAGTACCTAGGGCAAGATTTCTCGAATTAGAGGAACTTACATCAATGGTTTGTTGGTTATCTTCGGCAGAAAACTCTTTTTCAACCGCCGCTGTGTTTGATATTAGCGGCGGAAGATCTACTTATTAGGCTTTTCTTTAGGAATTATAATATTTGTCTCAAAATACTTGCTTTTCTCGTTAGCTATAACTGGAGCTAAAATTATAACAGACCAATAAATTAAGAGCATAAAGATGGATAAAGTCTTCAAAGCTTTTCTCCATTATTAGCGCAATTTTCTTTATTTATTTTGTCATCAAATGTCTCAAGGTTACCTTTGTTTATGATCCATACGTATGACTTCTCATAGGTGTTATCTGAAGCTAACTTTGTGCATTTTTTACCCAATTTAACTGTATGAGTTGAACAGTTTGTTAACATAATCAACAATATTAAGGAGATATATTTTTTCATATTGAACTTATAATCCTCAAAAATGAATTTTGAATGACTGAAAATTGTCAAAAGTAAGATTTTAAAAAAAATTTGAAAAAAAAATATTTTAGTTTATATGAAATTTATGTATAAAATATTAATCACTTTTTTAATCTTTTTATCCTTTATATCTTTTGGTTACTCACAAAATATTGCTGTTTTTAAGTTTACAGATGATGAGCTGAGTAATCTCAAAGTTAGAAAGGTTCGAGGGGCAAAAAATTTGACTGAATACAGCATTTTAAAAGAAGACGGTGTAAATATATTAAAAGCTGAGGTAGAAAATGGTGGTTCAGGATTAGGCAAGGAAGCATCTATAGATCTCAATCAAACACCATTTTTAAATATTACCTGGAAGGTTGAAAAAGGTTTGCCAGGTATCGATGAAAAGTCAAAAAAAGGTCATGATTTTGCAGCAAGATTTTTTGTTGTTAAGAAAACAGGCATAACACCATTATCTAACAAGGCAATAAATTATGTATTCTCAAGCAATTCATCAATAGGAGAAAACTGGCCAAGTCCATATACAAAAAGTTCCATTGATTATGTTTTATCAAGTATTGATAAGAATAAAAATGAATGGGTTACAGTCAAAACAAATGTAAAAGAAGACTATAAAAGATTTCATAATTTAAATGTAGATGTTTTAGATGGTGTAGCGATCATGGTAGATACTGATCAATCAAAATCTAAGGCTATTTCATATTATAAAAATATATATTTTTCTGCTGAATAAGTTAATTTAAAGAATAAATGAAAACTTTTACTTTTAAACTAAAAGTTTACTATGAAGATACTGACGCTGGTGGTGTCGTATACTATTCGAATTATCTTAAATTTATGGAAAGAGCTAGAAGTGATGCCCTTAAGAACTTAGGCTTTACTAATAAGTCATTAATTGATGAAAATGGGACTTATATAATAGTTAAATCATGTAATATTAACTATATAAAACCTGCCTCACTTGAGGATGATTTAGAGATCAAATCAAATATAAAAAAAATTACTAAAACTTCTTTTTTTATGTCACAGAAGGTATTTAAGGATAATGATCAAATTACAGAGGCGGATATTCACTTAGTAACAATTGATAAAAAAGGTAAGCCTGTCAAAATTCCTGAAACGTTAAAAGAAGAACTAGAAAAACTAATTTAATCTTAATACTCTTTTAAAAAGATTTTTCATTTTCATTTCATTAATTCGACCAGTGTTAACGTTTCTTGGACTTGGATGATAACAAGCAACTAACTTGATATTTTTTGGTAGTTTGTAGATTTTTCCATGCGAAAAGTTTATTTTTTCTTTGAAACTATAATTTTGTTTGAAAAAAAAAACACAACTATCAAAAGCAATTTTTCCCAAAGCGACAATTGTCTTTAGATTTTTTAAATTAGTTATCTCATTATTAAAAAATTGAAAACAGTTTACCAATTCTTCACGGTTAGGTTTATCTCCAGGTGGGACACATTTAAGTGCAGTAGTAATATATGCGTCTGTTAGTTTTAACCCATCATTTATATTGTCTGAATTTGATTGATTTGAAATTTTAACACCGTGTAGGCATTTATAAAGAAAATCTGATGATTTATCACCGGTAAATACTCTTCCAGTTCTTGTACCTCCATGAGCTGCAGGTGCTAATCCGACAAAAAGAATTTTCCCTTTTGTATCTCCAAAACCAGTAATCGGTTTGCCCCAATAAGTTTCATTTTCATATTGTTTTCTTTTTTCAACAGAAATTTTTTTTCTAAATTTTACTAACCTTGGACATTTACCACATTTGATAATAGATTGATTTAATTTTTGAAAATTCAAGTTCATAATGAAATACTTTAAGATAATATTAGTCATTTTTCTATTTTTATTAAACAAGATAAGCTTTGCTAATGAAAATATTGTGGAAATCCTGAAAAAAGAGAACAACATAATATTTATTCGTCATGCTATTGCTCCAGGAAATGGAGATCCCCCAAATTTTGATATTTTAGATTGCTCAACTCAAAGAAACCTTAGTAAAAATGGTGAATTACAGGCATTAAAAATCGGAAATTTTTTTAAAAATAATGATATTAAAATAACAGAAGTTTTATCAAGCGAATGGTGTAGATGTAAAGATACTGCCAAAATAGCTTTTGGAAATTATGAGACAAAAAATTTTCTAAACTCTTTTTATGATAAAAGATTTTCAGAAAATAAAGATAAGCAAATTGCAGATTTTCAAAAATTTATCAAAAATCGGAATAAAACCGGAAATTTAGTATTGGTTACTCATTATGTTGTAATTTCTGAAATTTTAGACTTAACAACAAGCTCTGGCGAGATTATAATAACTGACTCTAACTTAAAATTTCTCTCATCATTAGAGATTAATTAATCCTCTTTTTTTTCAGCAAGAAAAAGAAAAATTAAAAATAAGGCAGTCCACCCGATACCAATCAATCCTTTTTTGATACTAGTTTCAGCGCCCCAAAGATCAAAAAATAATGCACCAATTACAAGACCTAGTACATAAATGATAATAACTGCTGTTGACTTACTCATTTTAAACTTTTTTTAAATAAAGAAATTCCATCTTTAATCTTATTATCATAAGATTTTAAAAATGCATCTAATTGCCATCCTGACATTCTACCTTTTAATTCTTCTAAATTTTTCTTTTTCCATTCATCGGTAGTTTCTGGGTTTTTCCAGGTGATTTTCTCCTCAGTCTTTCTGGCACAACCGTAGCAATAACCGGTCACAGGATCTGTTTTACAAATACTTATACAAGGCGAAACAATCATAAACTTTTAATTTTCTCTCATAATTGCACAATTATTCTAATTGGACAAATTCATTCTATAAGATATAAATCTTTTTTAAATTGGGCGAGTGGCGGAATTGGTAGACGCGTTGGTCTTAGGAACCAATATGGCAACATGTGAAGGTTCGAGTCCTTTCTCGCCTACCATATTTTTATGAAAGTTACAGTAGAAACAAAAAAAGGTCTTGAAAAAAATTTAAAAGTTTTTGTTGATAAAAATACTATTAACAAAGAACTTGATGTGAAGTATGACCAATTAAAAAACGATGTAGTCCTAAAAGGATTTAGACCAGGAAAAGTTCCAAAAGATTTAATTAAAAGACAATTTGGTAAGGCAATTTACGGTGAGGTTATAGATAAAATTTTAAAAGAAACTACCACCAAAGCATTAGATGAAAAGAAGATTAAACCTGCTCTTCAACCTAAAATCGATTTGAAACAATTTGGAGAGGGCAAAGATCTTGAATATGTAATTAGTGTTACAGAGATACCAAAAGTAAAATTAAATTCTTTAGATAGTATTAAGTATAAAGAATACAAAGTAAATTTATCTAAAGAGGAGACAGATAAAAGAATTAAAGAAATTGCATCAAATCAAAAAAATTTTGTTGAGGTTGACCCAGCAAAAGTTGCTAATGAAGGTGATTTAGTCACATTTGACTATAAAGCAACAGTAGATGGAAAAGAATTTAAAGGTAGCGAAGGCAAAAATACACAGTTAGAACTTGGAAAAGATTTATTCATAAAAGGTTTTGATAAACAACTACTAAAAACAAAAAAAGATGAAGAAATAAAAGTTGAAGCTATTTTGCCGGAAATCTTTCCAGAAAAAGAATTAGTTGGAAAAAAAGCGATATTCATGTGCAAAATCATTTCAGTTAAAAAACATAAAGCAATGCCTATTGATAATGAATTTGCAAAAAAACTTGGAGCTAAAGATTTAGCTGATTTAAAAAATTTAGTTTCAAAGCAATTAAATGATCAATATAAAAATTCTTTCGACCAAATTTCAAAAAACCAAATTTTAAATGAAATCGAAAATTTTAAAATTGATGAAATTCCAAAAACTTTAATTGATCAAGAATTGAATATTCTAAATCAAGGTCTTGACAAAGAAGCTATAGAAAAAAACAAAAATAATAATTTAAAGAATGCAAAAAAAAGAATCAAACTTGGTTTAATCCTAAACCAAATTGGTGAGGAAAATAATATAAAAGTAGAAAATTTAGAAATTCAAACCGAAATTCAAAAACAAATAGGTATGATGCCTGGACAAGAGAAACTTGTAATGGATTATTATCAAAAAAATCCTGAGGCGGCAGCCTCATTGAGAGGAAACCTTTATGAACAAAAAATAATAGAATTTATAAAATTAAAAGCTAAAAAAACAGTTAAAGAAATCGATAAATTGGAAGCAGAGAAAATTTTAAAAGAGGAAAATGAAAAAAATCTCAAAGCTAAATCAACTACTGATGTCATGGAAAAGAAGCCAAAGACATCTGAAAAGAAACCAAAAAAAGCCCCAACTAAAAAAAAAGCAAAAAAAGTTAGTAAAAAGTAATCACAAGTTGTATAAGTGAGTGATTCGATATTATGAGTGAGAAAATCTTAGAACAAATGAACACCCTAATACCAATGGTTGTTGAGCAATCAAGTAGAGGTGAAAGGGCTTATGATATTTACTCAAGATTATTAAAAGAGAGAATTGTTTTTTTAGTTGGTCCAATCAATGATAATGTTGCGTCATTGGTAACTGCACAACTTTTGTTTTTAGAGTCTGAAAATCCTAAAAAAGAAATTTCTTTATACATAAACAGTCCTGGTGGTTTAGTGACGGCTGGTTTAGGGATTTACGATACCATGCAATACATTAAACCTGATGTTTCAACATTATGTATTGGTCAAGCTGCTTCAATGGGATCTTTTCTTTTGGCTGCAGGCGAAAATGGAAAAAGATTTTCTCTTCCTAATTCAAGAATAATGGTCCATCAACCATCTGCAGGTTTTCAAGGTCAGGCAACAGACATAGAGATACATGCTAACGAAGTTCTTTCTCTAAAAAAAAGATTGAACCAAATTTATTCCAAACACACTGGTAAAAGTGAGGATGAAATTAAGATTGCTCTTGAAAGAGATAATTTTATGACGTCGGAAAACGCTAAAGAATTTGGTTTGATAGATCAAGTTGTAGAAAAAAGGTCTTAGTATTCCACAAGATATAGCTTAATCTAAACACTACGCTTGCCTCATAAACGCATTTTATAATAAAGTAGTTTTAGTGATTCGTTTTATAAATTAAAAAAATATGTCTAGTAGTAAAAACATTTTATATTGCTCTTTTTGTGGAAAAAGCCAACACGAAGTAAGAAAATTAATTGCAGGGCCAACAGTTTTCATTTGTGACGAATGTGTTGAGTTATGTATGGACATAATTAAAGAGGAAAACAAAGATACATTTGTAAAACATCAAGATGGTTTACCCTCTCCAAAACAAATTTGTTCAGTTTTAGATGATTATGTAATTGGACAGCAACTCGCAAAAAAAGTTTTATCTGTAGCTGTTCACAATCATTACAAAAGATTAAATTATGAAAGTAAAACTAGTAAAAATGTTGAACTAGCTAAATCAAATATTTTATTAATTGGTCCAACTGGATGTGGAAAAACCTTACTAGCACAAACATTGGCTAGAATATTAGATGTTCCTTTTACAATGGCAGATGCAACAACTTTAACTGAAGCCGGATATGTTGGAGAAGATGTTGAAAATATAATTTTAAAACTTTTACAGGCTGCTGATTACAATGTTGAAAAAGCTCAGCGTGGAATAGTTTATATTGATGAAGTAGATAAAATAAGTCGAAAATCTGAAAACCCCTCGATAACAAGAGATGTGTCAGGAGAAGGTGTTCAACAAGCATTGTTAAAAATAATGGAGGGTACAATTGCCAGTGTGCCACCTCAAGGGGGAAGAAAACATCCGCAACAAGAATTTTTACAGGTTGATACAACAAATATTTTATTTATTTGTGGGGGAGCTTTTGCAGGTTTAGATAAAATAATTTCTCAAAGAGATAAAGGATCATCAATTGGATTTGGGGCAGAGGTTAAAAATACAGAAGATAAGAAGACTGGTGAATGGATGAAAAGTTTGGAACCAGAGGACTTACTAAAATATGGATTGATACCAGAGTTTATAGGAAGACTACCAATAATAGCTACTTTAGAGGACCTAGATGAAAAATCTCTAATCAAAATTTTACAAGAACCAAAGAACTCTCTGATTAAACAGTATCAGGAACTTTTTAAGTTAGAAGGAGCTAAACTTGTGTTTAAAGATAATGCAATAAAAGAAATTGCTCAAAAAGCAATTAGTAAAAAAACTGGAGCAAGAGGATTAAGATCAATTTTAGAAAGTGTTCTTTTAAAAACAATGTTTGATTTACCAAGCATGGAAAATGTCAATGAAGTTATTGTTGACTCAGGTGCGGCCAAAGGGCAAAGTCAACCAATCATTGTCCATTCCAAAAATGCTCAAAAAGATAAAGATAAAGATAAATCTAAAACTTCTGCTGCGTAAATATAGTTAACAAAAGATAAAAAAGTATTGCAAATTTTGATTTAATATCCATATTTAGATCATGGAAGTAAAATTTAATTTACCGTTGTTACCTCTAAGAGACATAGTAGTTTTTCCAAATATGGTGATTCCATTATTTGTAGGAAGAGATAAGTCAATTAATGCTCTTAATGAGGTAATGAAAAAAGAAAAAAAAATCATTTTGGTAACTCAAAAAAACTCAGAAGTTGATGATCCCTCTAAAAATGACGTTTTTAATTATGGGTGTGAAAGTAATATCCTTCAACTTTTAAAATTACCAGATGGAACAGTAAAAGTTCTTGTTGAGGGAATTAATAGAGTAAAAATAACTGATTATACTGACAATAAAGATTTTATAACTTGCTATTATGAAAAAGTAAGTGATCAAATTAATAAAGATGAAGATTTGATGCAAACAGCTCTATCTGCTGTAAAAAAACTGGAAAAATTGACTTCGATCAACAAAAAAATTTCAAGTGAAACAATCAACAACATTAGAGTTTTAAAAGATCCTTCTAAAATTGCAGACAATATCGCATCACATTTGAACGCATCAATTTCAGAAAAACAGCAAATTTTTGAAACTCAAGATGTCAAGAAAAGATTGAGTCTGATTATCAAAATAATGGAAAATGAAACAAGTATTATTGGTGTAGAAAAAAGAATTAGAGGTCGTGTAAAGACTCAAATGGAAAAAACACAACGAGAGTATTATTTAAACGAGCAGCTGAAGGCGATTCAGAAAGAATTAGGTGAAATAGAAGATGGAAAAGATGAGACATCAAATTTAAATAAAGCAATTCTTAAAGCTAAAATGCCAAAGGATGTTGAAAAAAAATGTCTGTCCGAATTGAAAAAATTAAAGAATATGAGCCCCATGTCTGCGGAAGCCACAGTTGTGAGAAATTATTTAGATTGGATGATAGATTTACCGTGGTTTAAAAAAGATAAAACTGAAATAGATTTAAATAAAGCTCAAGAAGTTTTAGATGAGGATCATTTTGGTTTAGATAAAGTAAAAGAGAGAATAATAGAATTTTTAGCTGTTCAAAAAAGAATGAATAAATTAAAAGGCCCAATTCTATGTTTGGTTGGTCCTCCTGGAGTTGGAAAAACATCCTTAGGTAAGTCAATTGCAAAAGCAACTAATAGACAATTTGTCAGAATGTCATTAGGAGGTGTAAGAGATGAAGCGGAAGTCCGTGGTCACAGAAGAACTTATATTGGATCATTACCCGGAAAAATTATTCAAATGATGAAAAAAGCTGGAACTAAAAATCCTTTGTTTCTCCTGGATGAAATCGACAAAGTTGGAAACGATTATAGGGGTGATCCATCTTCAGCTTTGTTGGAAGCTCTTGATCCAGAACAAAACACAGCTTTTAATGACCACTACTTAGAAGTGGACTATGATCTATCCGATGTGTTATTTGTAACTACAGCTAATACTCTAAATATTCTACCACCCTTGCTTGATAGAATGGAAGTTATTAGAATACCTGGTTATACAGAAGATGAAAAAATTAATATTGCTAATAAATATTTATTACCAAAACAAATTAAGGACAATGGCGTTAAAGATGGTGAAATGAACTTATCTGACGGAACTATCAAAGACATCATCAGATATTATACAAGAGAGTCTGGGGTAAGAAATCTCGAAAGGGAAATTTCAAAAATTACAAGAAAAGTTGTTAAAAAAGTTGTTAATAATGAGAGCAAAGACGTATCTGTTAATAATAAAAATCTAAATGATTTCCTTGGTGTTAGAAAATTTAAATTTGGTGAGCTTGAAGAACAAAACAAAGTTGGAATTGTTACAGGATTAGCTTGGACGGAATTTGGTGGAGAAATTTTAAAAATTGAAACCGTTAATATGCCAGGAAAAGGTCGAATGCAAATAACAGGTAAATTAGGCGATGTTATGCAGGAGTCTGTAAAAGCAGCAAAATCTTTTGTTAGATCAAAATGTCTGGAATTTGGGATTATTCCTCCAACTTTTGAAAAAAAAGATTTTCATATTCATGTTCCGGAAGGAGCCACACCTAAAGATGGTCCATCTGCTGGAATAGCTATGGTAACAGCAATTGTTTCATCAATTACTAAAATTCCTGTAAAAAGGGAAATTGCAATGACTGGAGAAGTTACAATTACAGGTCAGGTTTTGCCAATCGGTGGACTAAAAGAAAAGCTTTTAGCAGCCCATAGAGCTGGTATCAAACAAGTTTTAATTCCAAAAGATAATGAAAAAAATTTAGTAGATATCCCTAAAAAAGTTATTGATGATATAAAAATAACTCCGGTAAATACAGCCGATGAAGTTTTAAAGATTGCTCTTATAAAAGAACTTAAGCCAACCGATTGGGTTGAGGTAGATAAAATTTCAGATAATAAAAAATCTGAAAAAACACAAGCAAGTATTCAATAATTAGCAATTTACATTATCTTCTCACTGATGTATTAGTAATTCACTTTGGAGGGCGGTTAGCTCAGTTGGTAGAGCATCTCGTTTACACCGAGGGGGTCAAAGGTTCGAGTCCTTTACCGCCCACCAAAAATATATGGGGGTGTAGCTCAGTTGGTTAGAGCGATCGCCTGTCACGCGATAGGTCGCGGGTTCGAGTCCCGTCACTCCCGCCATTTTTTGATAATAATTATCAATAACACAAATCATTCAATAAATTAGCCCCCAATAACGTGACTTAACTGCACTTTCAATTAATCAAAAAGATTATATATAAATGTATATGTACGGAGATTTTTTAAATAGCTATCTTACAATTATAATATTTTTTGGAGTTGCGCTTCTATTAAGTATTGGGTTTATTTTTTTAAATTTTGTGTTTGCGCCTAAAAACCCTGATCCAGAAAAACTATCTGCTTATGAGTGTGGTTTTGAACCTTTTAATGACTCCAGAATGGAGTTTGATGTTAGATTTTATTTAGTGGCAATACTTTTCATTATATTTGATTTAGAAATAGCTTTCCTATTTCCATGGGCAATTTCTTTGGGTAAAATTGGAATATTTGGCTTTGTATCAATGATGATATTTTTGTTTATTTTAACTGTGGGATTTATTTATGAGTGGAAGAAAGGAGCCTTAGATTGGGAATGAACTTAAAAGAAAAAGAAGATCAAATTCCAAAAGAGTTTAAACAACTTGCTAAAGATTTTGCGGATAAAGGTTTTATAACAACTTCTTTAGACAATTTGGTAAATTGGGCTAGAACAGGTTCATTGCACTGGATGACATTTGGACTTGCCTGTTGCGCGGTTGAAATGATGCAAACATCTATGCCAAGGTATGACCTGGAGAGATTTGGAGCCGCTCCAAGAGCTTCACCAAGACAATCAGATGTAATGATTGTTGCTGGAACCTTAACAAATAAAATGGCTCCAGCGTTAAGAAAAGTTTATGATCAAATGCCTGAACCAAGATATGTGATATCTATGGGAAGTTGTGCAAATGGTGGTGGCTACTATCATTATTCATATTCTGTTGTTAGAGGATGCGATAGAGTTGTTCCAGTTGATGTTTATGTACCAGGATGCCCTCCCTCAGCTGAGGCTTTATTGTACGGGATCATGCAATTACAAAAAAAGATAAGAGACCAAGGTTCAATAAGCAGATAATGTTAAATAATACAGATTTAGAAAAAAAAATAAATTCAGAACTTAATACTAAAGTGAATTCATCAAAAATTGTACACGAAACATTAAATGTTTCTATAGAAAAAGATGATCTAAAAGAAGTTCTTTTATTTTTAAAATCAAATCCTGATATGAAATTTAAGCAGTTGATAGATATAACTGCAGTAGATTACCCAAATAAAAAAAATAGATTTAGAATGATTTATTTATTGCTTAGCCATGAGTTTAACAAAAGAATAATTATTGATTTTCCGTTAAATGAAAATGAAAAAGTTTTTTCAATCACAGGTATTTTTCCATCAGCAAATTGGATGGAACGAGAAGTTTTCGATATGTATGGTATTGATTTTCAAGATCATCCAGACCTAAGAAGAATTTTGACAGACTATGAATTTGAAGGATATCCATTAAGAAAAGATTTTCCAATTACTGGTCATAAAGAGGTTAGATATAGTGAGGAGAAAAAAAAGGTAATTTATGAACCAGTAAAATTAGAACAGGACTATAGAAATTTTGATTATAATAGTCCATGGCAAGGAACTGAATACATTAAAGAAATTAAAAAAAACAATGAGTAAACAAACAAAGACACTTAATCTTAATTTTGGACCACAACACCCGGCTGCGCACGGAGTTTTAAGATTGATATTAGAGTTAGATGGAGAGATTGTAGAAAAAGCCGACCCCCATATTGGTTTGCTACATAGAGGTACAGAAAAATTAATTGAGAATAAAACTTATTCTCAAGCAATACCTTATTTTGATAGACTTGATTACGTGGCACCAATGAATCAAGAGCATGCTTTTGCTTTAGCAATAGAAAAAATTTTAGATATCGAAGTCCCAATTAGAGGTCAATACATTAGAGTTATATTTTGTGAGATTGGTCGAATATTAAGCCATATATTAAACATTACTACTCAAGCTTTAGATGTAGGCGCCTTAACTCCCTCATTATGGGGTTTCGAGGAGCGAGAAAAACTTATGGAATTTTATGAGAGAGTCTCAGGATCGAGATTACATGCAAATTATTTTAGACCAGGAGGTGTACACCAAGACTTACCAAGAGGACTAGATACTGATATTTTAAAATTTTGTAATGAGTTTCCAAAAATTATAGATGATTTAGAGACTTTGCTTACTGATAACAGAATTTTTAAACAAAGAAATGTCGATATTGGAATAGTTTCAAAAGATGACGCATTAGACTATTCATTCTCAGGAGTAATGATGAGAGGTTCAGGTGTCCCTTGGGATTTAAGAAAATCTCAACCTTATGATTGTTACGAACAATTATCATTTAAAGTGCCGATAGGGAAAAACGGAGATTGTTATGATAGATACCTATGTAGAGTTGAAGAAATGAGAGAAAGTGTAAAAATTATTAAACAGTGTTTAGAACAGTTACCAAAAGGACCAGTAAAATCCCAAGATAACAAGATTACGCCTCCACCTAAAAAAGAAATTAAAGAGTCAATGGAAGCATTAATTCACCACTTTAAATTATTTACAGAAGGCTACAGAGTAAAAAAAGATGAGATTTATACTGCTGTGGAAGCACCAAAGGGTGAATTTGGTGTTTACTTAATCTCTGATGGTTCAAGCAAACCATATAAATGTAAAATCAGAGCACCTGGATTTTCTCACCTTCAAGCAATGGATTATTTAATTAAAGGACATATGTTAGCTGATGTACCGGCTGTATTAGGTTCATTAGATATCGTGTTCGGGGAAATAGACAGATGAGTTTAAAAAAAATTTCAAAAGATCAACCTGAAAAATTTGAATTTGATCAACAAAGTTTAGAAGCTGCAAAAAAAATCTTATCGAATTATCCTAAGGGAAAAGAGAAAAGTGCTGTGATGGCTTTATTGTATATCGCTCAAAGGCAAAACAATAACTGGATACCTTTATCAGCAATCAAATATATAGCTAAGTTTTTAAATATGCCTTACATCAAAGTCTACGAAGTAGCCACTTTCTACTCAATGTATAATCTTTCACCTGTAGGGAATTTTCATGTCCAAATTTGTACTACAACTCCCTGTATGATCAGAGGAGCATACAAGATTGTAGATATATGTAAAAAAAAGATATCCGAGAAAGAAAATGTATTATCTAAAAATGGAAATTGTTCTTGGACAGAGGTAGAATGTCTTGGTGCCTGTATTAATGCTCCAATGATGCAAATTAACAACGATTACTATGAAGATTTAGACATAAGACAAAGTGAAAAAATTATCGATGAAGTGCTTTTGGGTAAAAAACCAAAACCAGGATCTTATAGAGGGAGAATTAACTCAGAACCTGAAAATAACAGAAAAACATTATTGAATTTAAAAAATGCTTAAAGACGAAGATAGAATATTTAAAAACTTGTATAATGATTTAGGCGCTGACTTAAACTCTTCAAAAAAAAGAGGTGATTGGACAAATACTAAAGATTTATGTAAAAAAGGTAGAGACTGGATTATTGACGAGGTTAAAAAATCAGAATTAAGAGGTAGGGGTGGTGCAGGTTTCCCGACAGGGTTAAAATGGTCATTTGCTCCTAAAGAAGTTGGATCAAGGCCTCACTACCTTGTAATTAACGCAGATGAGTCCGAACCTGGAACTTGCAAAGATAGGGATATTCTAAGATTTGAACCCCACAAACTTTTAGAAGGTTGTTTAATTGCGGCCTACGCTGTTAACTCGCATAAATGTTATATTTATTTAAGAGGTGAATATTACAACGAGGGAATAGAATTACAAAAAGCTATTGATGAGGCTTATAAAGATAATTTAATTGGTAAAAATGCTTCTGGAACTGGTTGGGATTTAGATATTTACATTCATTATGGAGCTGGAGCTTACATATGTGGCGAAGAGACAGCTTTGCTTGAAAGTATTGAGGGTAACAAAGGTCAACCAAGATTAAAACCACCTTTTCCTGCGCTAGTTGGATTATATGGTTGTCCAACTATAGTTAATAATGTTGAAACTGTTTCAGTTGTTCCTACAATTTTGAGAAAAGGTTCTAAATGGTTTGCATCATTAGGCAAACCAAAAAATACTGGTACTAAAATTTTTTGTATTTCTGGAAATGTAAACAAACCTTGTAATGTTGAAGAGGAAATGGGAGTTCCTTTGAAAGATTTAATTGAAACCCACGCAGGTGGAGTAGTAGGTGGATGGGAAAATT
The DNA here is from genome assembly GCA_902599605.1 of uncultured Pelagibacteraceae bacterium. Taxonomy (GTDB): domain Bacteria; phylum Pseudomonadota; class Alphaproteobacteria; order Pelagibacterales; family Pelagibacteraceae; genus Pelagibacter. The sequence goes on along the minus strand of CACKFV010000012.1, from coordinate 8,211 downwards.
TACAAGCAGTTATACCAGGTGGTTCTTCAATGCCCTTGTTAAATAAAGAAATTTCAGAAAAGATAACTATGGATTTTGACTCATTGGTTGCAAATAAAAGTGGGTTAGGGACCGCAGGAATAGTCGTAATTAATAAAGATCAAGATATTATTAAATGTTTTGCAAGAATAGCGCGATTTTATAAACATGAAAGTTGTGGACAATGTACACCATGTAGAGAAGGCTCAGGTTGGATGTGGAGAATTTTAGAAAGAATGGCTAAAGGAGAAGCATCGAGAGAGGAAGTTGAAATGTTATTTGATGTTACAAAACAGATTGAAGGTCATACCATTTGTGCTTTTGGAGAAGGATCTGCTTGGCCAGTTCAAGGTCTTTTAAGAAATTTCAAAAAAGAGATTATAAAAAGAAATAATTTCGATCCATTAATTAGGTCAAATAAAGATATCCCATACCTAGTAGATCAACACTTATTAGAAAAAGATAATGCCCAAAATAAAAGTTAACAATAACGAATTAGAAGTAGAAGATGGCTTAACGGTTTTGCAGGCATGTGAACAAGCTGGAGCCGAAATACCAAGATTTTGTTATCATGAAAAACTTTCAATAGCAGGAAACTGTAGAATGTGCCTAGTTGAGATTGAAAAATCCCCAAAACCGGTTGCATCTTGTGCAATGCCTGTAGCGGATGGAATGAATATTAAAACAAATACTGAATTTGTTGAAAAAGCAAGAAAAGGCGTTATGGAATTTTTATTAGCAAATCACCCGCTCGACTGTCCAGTTTGTGATCAAGGAGGTGAATGCGATCTACAAGATCAATCAATGTTTTATGGAATTGATAAATCAAGATTTAAAGAAAATAAAAGATTTGTACCTGAAAAATATATGGGTCCATTAATTAAAACTCAAATGACAAGATGTATTCACTGCACAAGGTGTATAAGATTTGCGACCGAGGTTGCTGGTGTTTCGGAGATTGGAGCAATTGGTAGAGGAGAAGATACCCAAATAACTACATACTTGGAAAAATCCATGGAGTCAGAGTTATCAGGCAATGTTATCGATTTGTGCCCGGTTGGCGCATTAACATCGAAGCCATACGTTTTTGAAGCTAGACCATGGGAATTAAAAAAAACAGAGTCGATCGATGTTATGGACGCAGTTGGTTCAAATATAAGAATTGATACATATGGTTGGGAAGTAAAACGTATACTTCCAAAGATTAACGAAAACATTAATGAAGAGTGGATATCAGATAAAACTCGTTATGCATGTGATGGTTTAAAATATCAAAGACTTGATACTCCTTATATTAGATCTAATGATGGTTTTAAAAAAATTTCATGGGCAGATGCTTTTGGGATCTTAACTGATAAAATCAAAAGCACAAATTCTGATAAAATTGGATGTATAACAGGTGACCTTACAAATATGGAAACTCTATTTTCTGTTAAAGAGCTTTTTAATAAAATTTTGAACTGTAAAAACTTGGACTCAAGACCTGTAAAAACTTATGTAAACAATAGTTCACGAACCAATTATATTTTTAATACCCAAATTTCAAATATAGAAAAATCAGATTTTATTCTTTTGGTTGGGACTAATCCACGTTATGAAGCAACAATTTTGAATTCAAGAATACGAAAAAGTTATTTAAAGAATAATATGGAAATTTATTCTTTGAATGATGTTGGGGATTTAACATATCCATATAAAGTAATATCAAGCAACACTGATGAGTTAAAAAAAATAATTTTAAATGAACACGAAGTCTCAAAAAAAATAATTTCTGCAAAAAATCCTATTGTTATTTTTGGACAATCAGCTCTTAAACTTAACTCCTCAGGGTACTTATTTGAGGGAATGAAAAAATTTTTATCAGAAAATAATAAAATAAACGATGACTGGAATGCTTTGAACGTCCTTTCTAACAATGCATCAACTGTTGGCGCATATGATATGGATATTTTAGACAACGAAACTATAGATAATGTATTATCAAATCAATTTGAATTAATCTTCTTATTTGGTCAGGATAATTTGAACATCAAAAAGAAAAATGAATTTATTGTTTATATAGGAACTCATGGTGACAGAGGAGCTGAAATGGCAGATCTAATATTGCCTAGCGCGGCATATACAGAGCAAGATGGATATTACACAAATCTTGAAGGTAACTTGCAATTGGCTTTTAAGGCTTCCTATCCACCTGGTGAAGCAAAGGAAGATTGGGAAATTGTTAATGAATTGTCAAAGAAACTTAAGGGTAAAAGTCTTTATACGAATAAACAAGAATTAATAGATAATTTTTTAAATTATCTTAATCAAAAAACAAAAAAAAATGATGAAACAGTGAAAAATGATTTCATAAAAGAAGAAATTTTTGTGGATAAAATTGATTATTATTTTACCAACGTTATAGCAAGATCTTCAAAGACAATGGCAGAATGTAGAAATTTAAAAATTGATTCTTTGAAAACTGGAACTGACGGTTAAATGGAATACTTAATTTTATTATTTTCTGAAATTTACAAAATACTTTATGTTTTAATTCCTGTTCTTGTATCAGTAGCAATGATTGTGTGGCTCGATAGAAGAATTTGGGCTTTTGTTCAAAAAAGACGAGGGCCAAATGTAGTAGGTCCTTTCGGTTTATTTCAAACTTTAGCAGACGCGCTCAAATATATCTTCAAAGAAATTATAATACCTGCAAGTTCGAATAAAATTATATTTATTTTAGCCCCAATAGTTACAATGACTTTAGCTCTTATAGCATGGGCAGTAATTCCTTTCAGTGAGGATTATGTTTTAGCTGACATAAATGTTGGTATCCTTTACATATTTGCAATTTCTTCTTTGGGTGTTTATGGAATAATAATGGGTGGCTGGGCCTCAAATTCAAAGTATCCATTTTTAGGCTCAATAAGATCTGCTGCACAAATGGTGTCTTATGAGGTTTCTATCGGAGTAATAATCATTAATGTTTTATTGTGCGTTGGTTCATTAAACTTAAGTGATATAGTTTTAGCTCAAGAGAAAATTTGGTTTGTAATTCCTTTATTCCCAATGTTTGTGATTTTCTTTATTTCCTCGCTTGCAGAGACAAATAGACCACCATTTGATTTACCTGAAGCAGAGGCTGAATTAGTTGCGGGTTATCAAACAGAGTATAGTGGCATGATGTACGCAATGTTTTGGTTGGGTGAATATGCAAATATTTTGTTGATGTGTGCGCTTGGATCAATTCTTTTTTTAGGTGGCTGGTTAGCACCAATAGATACCCCGTTGTTTGAAATGGTACCTCCACCGGTATGGCTAATATTTAAAATTTTGTTTTTGTTTGTTTTGTTCGCACTTATTAAAGCTATAGTGCCAAGATATCGATATGATCAACTTATGCGGCTTGGATGGAAGGTTTTTTTACCTTTCTCGTTAATTTGGGTGGTATTAACTTCTGGTTATTTACTTTATTTTGACTTATTACCTGTATATTAAACTATGAATATATTTCGAATATTTAAAACAGTATTTTTAATAGATTTTTTGACAGGCTTGCTGATAGCTGTAAAGGAATTATTTAAACCAAAAAAAACGCTTAATTATCCTTTTGAAAAAGGCAAGATTTCACCACGATATAGGGGAGAGCACGCCTTAAGAAGATATCCGAACGGTGAGGAAAGATGTATAGCATGTAAACTTTGTGAAGCTGTTTGTCCAGCTCAAGCAATAACAATAGAGTCTACAGCTAGAGAAGACGGAAGTAGAAAAACGACAAGATACGATATTGATATGCTAAAATGTATCTATTGTGGTTTGTGTGAAGAGTCGTGTCCGGTTGATGCTATAGTGCAAGGTCCTAATTTTGAATTTGCAACACATACTAGGGAAGAACTTTACTACAATAAAGAAAAGCTTTTAGAAAATGGAGATAGATGGGAGAATGTTTTAGCTGCAAATATAAAAGCTGATAACCCGTATAGATAATAGCAAATGTTACCACACGCTATATTTTTTTATTTTTTTTCATTTGTTGCAATAATCTCCGCAATAATGGTAACTGCCTCAAAGAATACTGTTCATTCTGTTTTCTTTCTTATATTAGATTTTATATCAATTTCATGCCTTTTTATCATGATAGGTGCAGAATTTTTAGGAATGATAATGTTAATTGTTTATGTTGGAGCAGTTGCAGTTTTATTTTTATTTGTAGTTATGATGTTAAATGTTGCTCAGCAAAAAAATCAATGGTTCAAATCAAGCGAAACAAGCACTCATATACCTGTAGGACTAATTGTAAGTTTGATTATTTTTTTTGAATTAATAATCGTAATTGGAGGATGGAAATACAAACCTGACATTATCAAAAACTTTTCTGATAGTCTTATTTCAAATTCTACAAATACTCATACTATAGGGAGTGTGTTATATACAGAATACATTCATCTATTTCAAATTTCAGGGATGATATTACTTGTGGCCATGATTGGAGCAATCGTTCTCACATTTAGGAAAAGAGAAGGAGTTAAAAGACAAAATTATTTTAGCCAAATATCTAGAGAAAAAAATCAAGGTGTTGAGCTAGTAGAAGTTAAATCAAATGAAGGGGTTAAAATAGATGTTTGAAGTTTCCCTTGGACATTATCTGACATTAGGGGCAATCATTTTTACTATTGGTATAATTGGAATATTCTTAAATAGAAAAAATGTAATTGTTATTTTAATGAGTATTGAATTAATATTGTTGGCAGTAAATATCAATCTAGTATCTTTCTCAATATTTCTTCAAGACTTATCCGGTCAAATATTTACTTTATTTATTTTAACTGTTGCAGCAGCAGAAGCGGCTATCGGTTTAGCAATAATAGTAGTCTATTACCGTAACGCAGGAACAATAAGAGTCGAAGAAATTGAAAATTTAAAAGGTTAATATGGAATATTTCATAGTTTTTCTACCATTGCTTGGTGCATTTATTGCTGGTTTTTTTGGTAATAAATTTGACCAGAAATATTCCCAATTTATGACAAGTCTTTTTGTCAGTATTTCTTCTATCCTTTCAATAATAGTATTTTTAAAAGTATTAAATTATGGATACTCAAATAATTTATTAATTTCTAGTTGGATAAACTCAGGTTCTTTAAATGTAAATTGGTCGATAAAAGTAGATGCATTATCCTCACTCATGATGGTTGTGGTAACACTTGTTTCAGCGTTGGTTCATATCTACTCAATTGGTTATATGTCTCACGATCCTCACAAACCGAGGTTCATGTCTTATTTATCTTTATTTACATTTGCAATGTTAGTGCTGGTTACTTCAGACAATTTTTTACAATTATTCTTTGGGTGGGAAGGAGTAGGTCTCTGTTCGTATTTTTTAATTGGTTTTTGGTTTAAAAAAAAAGCTGCTAATGCGGCTGCCATTAAAGCTTTCGTAGTTAATAGAGTTGGAGATTTTGGTTTTGCTCTTGGTATTTTTTTAATTTTTTATTATTTTGGAACAGTTAGTTATGATGAAGTATTCAGTCAAATTCAAACCTTGAATGCAAAAAATATAAATTTTCTTGGTTTTGAATTTAAATCAATAGATCTAATTTGTATATTGTTATTTATAGGCGCGATGGGAAAATCGGCCCAGATTTTTTTACACACTTGGTTACCTGATGCAATGGAAGGACCAACACCTGTATCTGCATTAATCCATGCTGCAACAATGGTTACTGCAGGTGTTTTTTTAGTTGTAAGATGTTCTCCTATTTATGAATATTCAGAATTAGCACTCAATGTAATTACTGTTATTGGAATGAGTACAGCTTTTTTTGCTGCTACAATTGCATTAGTCCAAACCGATATAAAAAAGATAATTGCTTATTCAACATGTAGCCAGCTTGGATATATGTTTTTTGCAACCGGTGTAGGCGCATACAACGTTGCAATGTTTCATTTATTTACTCATGCTTTTTTTAAGGCTTTACTTTTTTTAGGAGCTGGTTCAGTAATACACTCTTTCAAAGATGAACAGGATATCGAAAAAATGGGTGGGGTATATAAAAAGATCCCTTACACTTATGCCTTAATGCTGGTAGGCACATTAGCTTTGACTGGCTTCCCTTTTTTATCTGGTTTTTATTCTAAAGATGCAATTATTGAATTTGCATATTTAAGAGGAAACGTAACTGGTATTTATGCAGCTGGTATTGGAATTGTTACTGCTATGTTAACAGCAATTTACTCATGGAGATTATTTTTTAAAACTTTTCATGGAAATTATAACAATCAAGAAGTCAAATACGAAAAAATTCATGAGTCACCAGCGGTGATGATTTTGCCACTTATAGTTCTTGGTTTAGGGTCAATTTTTGCTGGTTTCTTTTTCAAAGATTTATTAATAGGCAATCAAAGTAGTGTTAATTTTTGGGGAGAGTCTATTAAATTTTTAGAGCCATTAAGTGAAGACCATCCACCGCTGTGGTTTATTTTGTTGACCCCGACTATAGTTACTTTAAGCATACCGATTTCTTACTACTTATTTTTGAAGGATAAGAGTGTATTAGAAAATTTTACAAAAACTAATTATCCATTAATAAATTTTTTAAAAAAGAAATGGTATTTTGATGAACTTTATTCTTATATCTTTGTAGAACCATGTAAAAAATTAGGTCTATTTTTTTGGAAAAAGATTGACGGTTTAACAATAGATAGATTTGGACCAGATGGTATTTCAAATCTTATTAAAGGCTTGTCGATAAAGGCGGTTAAATTTCAGAACGGTTTTATTTATCAATACGCATTTATAATGTTGATTGGCTTTTCTTTAATACTAACTTACTTGATTATTAAATGATGAATTTCCCAATTATTTCTTCACTAATCCTTTTGCCTTCAATTGGCGCATTATTTCTTTTTTTTATTAATTCAAAAAATATTACCAGTATCAAGTATGTTTCTTTATTTGTATCAATCATTAATTTTTTAATATCTATTTACTTGTGGTTTATTTTTGATCAATCTAGTTATGAATTTCAGTTTGTAGAAAGTAGAGTTTGGATAAAAGATTTTATCAATTACAAAGTTGGAGTTGATGGAATTTCAATATTATTTATCATTTTAACTACTTTCATAACCCCACTTTGTATTTTATCAGTCAACTCATCTATTAAGAATAGACTTAAAGAATTTTTAATAGCAATCTTATTAATGGAAACTCTAATGATTGGAGTTTTTTGCTCTTTAGATTTGGTAATTTTCTACTTATTTTTTGAGGGTGGTTTAATACCAATGTTTTTAATCATTGGTATTTGGGGAGGTGAAAGACGTGTGTATTCTGCATTCAAGTTTTTTTTATTTACTCTTCTTGGTTCAGTTTTAATGTTAATAGCGGTAATATCTATTTATTGGATAGCAGGCACAACCGATATAGAAGAACTTTATAAGTTAGGCATTGATCCAAAATATCAAAACTTACTCTGGTTAGCATTCTTTTCATCTTTTGCAGTAAAAACACCAATGTGGCCAGTACATACTTGGCTGCCTGATGCTCATGTTGAAGCACCAACCGCAGGTTCAGTTTTATTAGCAGCAATCTTACTTAAAATGGCCGGATATGGATTTATAAGATTTTCAATTGGATTATTTCCTGTCGCGTCAGAATATTTTGTTCCGTTTATTTTTGTTATTAGTTTAATTGCAATTATTTATACTTCTTTAGTTGCCTTAATGCAGGACGACATGAAAAAACTAATTGCATACTCATCTGTAGCTCACATGGGTTTTGTAACATTGGGTTTGTTTACTTTCACTCAACAAGGTATTGAGGGAGGAATATTTCAAATGATTAGTCATGGTATTGTATCTGCCGCACTCTTTTTCTCGGTAGGTGTTGTTTATGACCGAACTCACTCGAGACGTATCAATGATTATGGTGGTTTAGTAAATATAATGCCAAAATATTCTATTTTGTTAATGGTGTTTGTTTTAGGGTCTTTAGGCTTACCAGGAACAACTGGTTTTATCGGTGAATTTTTAATTTTAATGGGAACATTTAAAAAAAGTTTTTTAGTGGCAGCAATAGCAAGTTTGGGTGTAATTTTAGGTGCAGCATATATGCTATGGCTTTACAAAAGAGTTATATTTGGAGAACTAACAAATCAAAAATTATTAAAAATAATTGATTTAAACAAAGTTGAGTTATCTATTCTTACATTATTAGCATT
>CACKFV010000011.1 GCA_902599605.1 uncultured Pelagibacteraceae bacterium | reverse complement strand
TGCTTTAAAAAAGATTTGTCAATTTTTTTTATTTCTCTTGAAAACTTTTCACCTTCTTGGTTTATAACCAATGCATTAAAATTATCAGACATTTTTAGTAGTAAATATTATTTCGCAATGAATCGCAAATATCTATTTTGATAACTTAAGTCGTCTTTAAATTGGCCTAAGTAAAAATTTGTAACTGTTGTTGCTTGCTCCTTTTTAATACCCCTCATTGTCATACAATGGTGGGTTGAATCTATCGTCACTGCAACTCCTTTTGCATCTAAACTTTCCATCAACGTTTTTGCAATTTGAACTGTTAGTCTTTCTTGAGTTTGCAATCTTTTTGAAAAAATCTCCACTACTCTAGCAATTTTACTCAGTCCAACTACTCTTTGATTTGGAATGTAAGCTACATGTGCTTTGCCAATGATTGGTGCCATATGATGTTCACAATGACTTTGAATAGATATATTTTTTTGAACAACCATATCACTATAACCCTCAACATCTCCGAAGGTTTTTTCTAATACAAGATTTGGGTCTTGTGAATATCCCTTGAAATATTCTTTAAATGCTTTGATTACTCTTTTGGGGGTTTCTAATAAACCCTCTCTATTTGGATCTTCACCCATCCATTCTAGAATTGTTTTGATAGCTTCTTCAGCCTCTTTATCGCTAATTTTCGAAGTAGATTGTTGTTTTTGAATATCTTTTACAATTTTCATATGGACTTTATACCTATTAATTAAGTTTTTTAAAATATTTATTATACTGTTTATTATGTTAAATAATTGAAAATATATGTTTAAAAAAAGAGAAAGTGTCACAGAGATCGAAGAAGGTAGCCTGTTATCACCTAGGTTTGATAACGACGGTTTAATTCCTGTTGTTACTACATGTGTCAATACAAAAGAAATTTTAATGCTTGGTTATATGAACGTAGAGGCATTCAAAAAAACAATCGAAACTAAAGAAGCTCACTATTGGAGTAGATCAAGGAAGCAAGTTTGGCATAAAGGAAAAACAAGCGGTTTTATTCAAAAAGTAAAAGAAATAAGAATTGATGATGACCAAGACTCGGTTTGGCTAAGTGTTGATATAGGAAATGGCTCAAGTTGTCATGTAGGATACAGATCTTGTTTTTATAGATCCATACCTCTAGGAAAAATTGAAAATGCAAGAGAAATCAAAATGAAGTTTGAAGAGAATGAAAAAAAATTTGACCCTGAAAAAGTTTACAAAGATCAACCTAACCCCACAAAAATTTAATGACTAATTTTGTTAATGATGAGCTAGAACTTCTTAGACCTTTCGGTCCAACTATTGCTAAAGTAAAAATGCCCCAAGATTTAATTGATAAACTTAACGATTATACTGAAAGCGTATTAAACGACCAAAATAAACAGGATGAGTTGAATATTGGTAATAAACTTGCTGGTAATGTTAAACAAGAATTTATTATTAAAAAAGATATAATGGAAAAAATTGGATGGGGAAAGTTTTTAGCTGAAGGAGTTAGAGAGTGGGTATTTAAAACAAATAATAGGAAAATTACACAATTTAATATAATTAATAGTTGGATTGTAAGACAATTTAAAAACGAATATAATCCATCTCACTGGCATGGAGGTCATGTATCAGGTGTGGGATATTTAAAAGTTCCAAAAACTTTAGGTGAAACAATTCAAAATAATAAGACAAGGAATCATAATGGTAAGCTTGAAATGGTCCATGGGTCAAAAGCATTTTTATGTAAACCGACTTTTAGAGTGACACCTAGGGTAGGTGATTTTTATTTTTTTCCACACTATCTAATGCATGCAGTTTATCCTTTTTCTCAATGTGATGATGAAAGACGATCAGTCTCATTTAACGCAACTGTAGATCAATCATTATTCAATGAATAAAAAACAAAAAAATGTTTTAGGCGGAGATTTAGAACTATGCTCTTCTAATCCCTTAACAGGTTGGTATAGAGACGGATGTTGCAATACAGATGATAATGATAATGGAATACATACTGTGTGTGCAAAAGTAAATAATGATTTTTTGGAATGGTGTAAATCTTCTGGGAATGATTTAATTACACCTCATCCTGAGTTTGGTTTTCCTGGTTTAAAAGAGGGAGATAGTTGGTGTGTATGTGCTACTTGGTTTGCAAGAGCTGTAGATGCTGGAAAAGAGTGCAAAATATATTTAAAAAAGACAAACGAGAAAACTTTAAAAATAATTCCATTAGAGATTTTAAAGAAACACGCAATAGATTTATCTTAACTACATATTTCCATATCTCGGTCCACCACTTCCCTCTGGTGTTACCCAAGTAATATTTTGAGAAGGTTCTTTAATATCACAAGTCTTACAATGAATGCAGTTTTGAGAATTAATAACAAATTTAGGTACATCGTTTTCGACTTGCACTTCGTACACACCTGCAGGACAGTATCTTTGTGCAGGCTCATCAAATCTATCTAAGGTATATCTTATTGGTAAATCTTTATCTTTCAATTTTAAATGAACTGGTTGATTATCTGTATGATTGGTCCCTGTTAGATAAACTGAACTTGTTTTATCGAATGTAATCACATTATCAGGTTTTGGGTAATCTATTACTGGCATTTCATTTGCTGGTTTTAAAGTTTCATGATCTGCATGTTTATGTTTAAGTGTAAATGGTAATTTCCCTCTGAAAATTATTTGGTCTATACCTGTAAAAATAATTCCCATGATCAATCCCCAACTAAAACTTGGTTTTACATTTCGTGCCTCGAATAATTCTTTATATGCCCAGCTTTTTTTAAATTTTTCCTCGTAAATAGAAAGCTCTTTAGACTCTTTGAGATGTTCATTTATAGTTTCCGCTGCAACTATTCCACTTTTCATTGCTGTATGAGAACCTTTAATTTTCGGCATATTTAAAGTACCTGCATCACATCCAATCAAAAGGGCTCCAGGCATAAACATTTTAGGTAAACTTTGAAAACCTCCTTCAATTAAAGCTCTTGCTCCATAAGATATTCTTTTTCCTCCTTCCAGCATTTTGCTGATCGCTGGATGAGTTTTAAATCTTTGAAATTCATCAAAAGGTGATAAATGAGGATTTTTATAATCTAAACCTATTACATAACCTAAATAAACCTCTTTATTTTCAGCATGATAAACAAAGCTTCCACCATAAGTGTTTTTATCTAGTGGCCAGCCAGCTGTATGCATCACTAGACCTTCTTGGTGATTTTTTTCATCAATCTTCCAAATTTCTTTAAAACCAATTCCGTATTGTTGAGGATCTTTTCCGTTATCTAAGTCAAACTTTTTAATTAATTGTTTTCCTAAGTGACCTCTGCAACCCTCTGCAAATACTGTAACTTTCGCATGTAATTCCATTCCAGGCTCATAACCATCTTTTTTATTTCCCTCTTTGTCTAAACCCATATCTTGAGTTATTACACCTTTGACGGATCCATCTTCATTGTATAAAATTTCTGATGCTGGAAATCCTGGAAAAATTTCTACACCTAATGCTTCCGCTTGCTCTGCGAGCCATCTACATAGATTGGCAAGACTAATTATATAGTTTTTATGATTTTGTTGGACTTTTGGTAGTAACCAAGTCGGCCAGCTAAATGAATTTTTTTTCCCTAAAAAAAGAAATTTTTCTTTTGTTACTTTAGTTTTAATTGGTGCATTTAGATTTTTCCAATTAGGTACTAATTCATCTAAAGCCTTCGTCTCGAAAACATTTCCTGACAAAATATGAGAACCAATTTCAGCACCTTTTTCTAAAACACATACATTAACATCAGCATTTAATTGTTTTAATTTAATGGCTGTAGCAAGACCAGATGGCCCTCCACCAACAATAACAACATCATATTCCATAACTTCTCTAGTCATGAATTACTTTTGAATAGTGTTAAGTTTATTTAATTCTTCTAAAAATTCCGGAAGAGCTTCAAACAAGTCTGCCTCAAGCCCATAATCTGCTACGCTAAAAATAGGCGCTTCCCCATCTTTATTTATCGCAACAATAATTTTACTTTCTTTCATTCCAGCTAAATGTTGAATAGCACCTGAAATACCAACTGCTATATATAAGTCAGGCACAACAACTTTTCCTGTTTGTCCAACCTGGTGATCGTTAGTAATATAGCCAGCATCTACTGCCGCCCTTGAAGCTCCAATAGCTGCATTCAACTTATCCGCAATTGCTGAAATTAATTTAAAGTTTTCTGAATTTTGCATGCCTCTTCCACCTGAAATTACAATTCTAGCTGTCCCTAACTCAGGTCTATCTGATTTAATTTCCTCTCTTTTTACAAACTTAGAATTTTTAAAAGCCTCCCCTGCATCTGATTTTACAATTTCTGCAGAACCACCTGTTGCTGGAGCAGGTTCAAAAGATGTTGGTCTAATAGTAACACATTTTTTTTTATCGTTACTTTTTACTGTAGCAAAAGCATTACCTGCATAAATAGGCCTTAGAAAGGTATCAGCTGAAATAACTTTAATAATATCGCTTACTTGTGAGGTATCTAGAAGAGCTGCTATTCTAGGCATCAAATTTTTCCCAAAAGTATTTGCTGAACAAACTATGTGTGAATATGCATCAGCATGTTTTATTATTGCTGAGGTGTAATTTTCTGCAATGAAGTTTTCATAAATTTCATTATCAACATGAATAACTTTTTTTACATTTGGTATTTCAGATGCAGATTTAGCAACAGCTTCTGATTTATTGCCCAAAACTAAAATATGCAAGTCCTCGTCTATTTTGCTGGCAGCTGATACTGCATTGTAAGTGAAGGGTCTTAATTCTTTATTGTTATGTTCTGCAATTAGTAAAACTGACATTATATTACTTTAGCCTCATTTTTTAATTTTTGAACCAATTCTGATACATTTGCGACTTTAATTCCAGCCTTTCTTTTTGGCGGTTCTTCTACTTTAATTTGCTCGATTCTTGCTTTAGTATCAACCCCTAAATCTGAAGCATTTATTTGCTCTAATGGTTTTTTCTTTGCTTTCATTATATTTGGTAATGAAGCGTATCTGGGCTCATTTAATCTAAGATCACAGGTAACGATTGCGGGGATGTTTACTTCAATTGTCTCCAAACCTTCATCAACCTCCCGAGTAACTTCAAGAGAAGATTCTTTAACATTTATTTTAGATGCAAAGGTCGCTTGTGGCCAACTGAGTAAAGCCGCCAACATTTGACCTGTTTGATTACAATCATCATCTATTGCTTGTTTACCCATAAAAACTAAATCAGGTTTTTCTTTATCTACTATCTTTTGTAATATTTTTGAAACAGCCAAGGGCTCAACTACACCGTCAACCTTTACATGTATTCCTCTATCAGCACCAACCGCAAGAGCTTTTCTCACTGTTTCTTGCGCTTTTTCTTCACCAATAGTTATTGCTACAATTTCTTTTGCTTTTCCAGACTCTTTAATTTTTACTGCTTCTTCAACAGCATTATCATCAGGAGGATTGGTAGACATTTTAACATTATCTGTGACTACTCCAGTTCCATCTTCTTTTACCCTCACTTGAACGTTGTAATCTATTACTCTTTTTACTGCTACTAAGATTTTCATTATGCTCTCAACAACTCATTTTTTGGATCATAAGGGCTTTCTTCAAGAATAGTTGCCTCATGCGTTTTTCCCAATATGTCGATTTTAAGTTTCTGACCAACATTTGCTAATTCTGGTTTAACCATTCCAAGTGCAATAGATTTTCCCAATCTAAAACCAAAATCTCCACCAGTAGCTCTTCCAATACAAGTACCATTTTCATAAATTGGATTATTTCCTAGCACATCAGCATCAGTAATATTATGAACTTCTAGTGTCACTAATTTATTATTAAATCCTTTTTCTCTCCACTTATTTAGCGCATCCAAACCAATAAAGTTTCCTTTGTTTGGATGTATAAATCTATCTAAACCACTTTCGTATGGAGAGTATTCTATAGATAGCTCTGTTCCAACTAGTTTGTATGATTTTTCAACTCTTAAACTATTCATTGCTCGTATACCGTAGGGTTTCAAATTTAAATCCTTACCTGCATCCATTAATTTATCAAAAATATGATTCTGATATTCAATTGGATGATGTAATTCCCAACCTAATTCTCCAACGAAGTTTACTCTCATTGCATTCACAGGAGCATAACCCACGTCAACATTCTTAGCACTTAGCCATTTAAAATTTTCATTTGAGAAATCATCTTTTGATACTTTTGTCATTAAATCCCTTGCTTTTGGTCCAGAGACAACTAATACACCCATACTATTAGTTAAATTTTCAAACTGAACAGATCCATCACTTGGCATCCATCTTAAAATCCAATCGTGATCAAGTCTTTGAAAAGCACCCGCAGATACTAAATAAAAGCTGTCTTCAGCTTCTCTCATAATTGTAAATTCTGAATGAACGCCACCTTTAGTATTTAAGGCATGGCATAAATTTATCCTTCCAATTTTTTTTGGAAGTTTGTTAGCAACTAGTTTATCTAAAAATTCTTCTGCATTTGGTCCTTTTATTCTGCACTTAGCAAATGCACTCATGTCTAATAAACCCACATTCTCTCGTACATTCTTACATTCTTTCTCAATAGCTTGAAACCATTTTGATCTTCTAAATGACCAATCGTCTTTTTGTTCCATTCCATCAGTCGCGAAAAAGTTTGGTCTTTCCCAACCAAATTTTTGACCAAAAACTGCTCCTAGCTTTTTCATTCTGTCATAACATGGTGCTGTTCTAAGTGGTCTTGCTGCTGGTCTCTCTTCATCTGGGAAATGCGTTATAAAAACATGGCTGTATGCTTCTTCATTTTTTTCTTTAAGATATGCTTTCGAACAATAGTCTCCATATCTTCTTGGTTCAACACCAAGCATGTCAATTGTTGGTTCACCATCTACTATCCACTCTGCTAACTGCCAACCAGCGCCACCAGCTGCAGTTATACCAAAACTATGTCCTTCATTTATCCAAAAGTTTTTAAGTCCCCACGCTGGTCCTA
Organism: uncultured Pelagibacteraceae bacterium; assembly: GCA_902599605.1. Taxonomy (GTDB): domain Bacteria; phylum Pseudomonadota; class Alphaproteobacteria; order Pelagibacterales; family Pelagibacteraceae; genus Pelagibacter. The sequence goes on along the minus strand of CACKFV010000011.1, from coordinate 21,344 downwards.
CAATTGGATTTCCATCTGGAGTATAACAAATTGCACCGTTGTAAACTTTTTTAACTCCAACCTCACCAAATGCTGGAACTCTATGTATTGCACCTTCTATGTGTGGGGCAAGTCTATCTAAATCTTCTTGAAATAATTCATATTCTGAGTCTTTTGAGGGTCCATCAACATAACATGCTGGAGCTCCATCTTCATAAGGACCTAATATTAAACCACCAGCTTCTTCTCTCATATACCAACGACTATCACTGTCTCTTAAGACTCCCATTTCTGGCAAACCCTCTTTTTTTCTTTTTTGAATTTCAGGATGTGGTTCAGTAACAATATATTGATGTTCTACAGGGATAACTGGAATGTCTAAACCAACCATTTTTCCTGTTTGTCTTGCAAAATTCCCTGAACAAGAAATTATATGTTCGCACTCTATGGTACCTTTGTCTGTTTCTACTACCCATCCATCTTTAGTTTGTTTCATACCTACAACTGTGGTATTTCTATAAATCTCTGCACCTCTATTTCTTGCCCCTGTAGCTAAAGCTTGTGTTAAATCAGCAGGCTGAATGTATCCATCCTCTGGGTGTTGAATTGCACCAACTAAATCTGAAGTATTACATAAAGGCCAAATTTCTTTTACCTGATCAGGTGTCAAAAATTTTACATCAACACCTATAGTTTTTGCGACTCCTGCATATTGAAAATACTCATCCATTCTATCTTTATTATTTGCAAGTCTAATATTTGAAACAACACTGAAACCAACGTTCTTACCCGTTTCTTCCTCTAATTTTTTATATAAATTGACTGCATATTTATGAAGTTGTCCAACAGAATAACTCATATTAAAAAGTGGTAACAAACCTGCGGCGTGCCAAGTTGATCCAGACGTAAGTTCTTTTCTTTCAACTAAAACTACGTCCGACCAGCCTTTTTTAGCAAGATGATAAAGGGCGCTAACTCCTACAACACCTCCACCAACTATTACGACTTTTGCTTTAGATTTCATTAATAGATTTCTACAAGATTTTTAAAACGAACGAAACAAAATTCTATTAGTCGTCATCTGGTTCTCTCCAATCTAATTGGAACAACAAATAAGCTGCGACACTCACGCTAATTATGCCTACAACAATTCCACAATTCAGACCAATCTCCTGACCAAAATAATACCAAGTTATCTGAGTGGTCAAAATAGGTGGAACACAAAGTATGAGCATAAGAATAAGAATACGATTTTCATATTTCGGTTTTTTCATAATCTAAATTGATGCTCCAAGAGAAACTGGATTAGAAACTGCAGTAGTCAACCAACAATTGTTAAGTGATCCTTTGCCATCATATCTTTCTACTTGCCACTTAAACTCATAGTAAAAATTATCTGATCCCAAGATAATTACATCATAAATTGCGATCTTCTTGTTATTATAGATCTCTTCAATTTTATGATCTTTATGGTTTAACAAAATTGAGTAAATTTCATTTTTTAACATCTTTTTAAAATTATTTAATGGGCCAGTATTTATTTTATTTTCTGGGTGAGCGAATTCCCACGTCTGTTCAATGCCAAAATCTTTATCTGGTTTATCATTGTTCTTTAAACTGATCAGTTGTATTTCAACTACGTTATAAGGTTCGATTTTTGTATTTGGTTTAATAATATCGGAATAAACACTCGCTACATGAAGATAAAAGAATAGAAAGAAAAATAAAAGTTTGTTCATAATAAAACTTTAATTTTACAATATTATAATATAAATTTTATAAATAAAATGTCGCTTTATTTAAATTCTAAGAAAATAATCAAAGAATGGACCGATTATAACGGCCATATGAACGTGGCTTATTATGTCTTAATTTTTGATTTGTTTGGTGCTGAAATATTAATGGACAAATTTAAAATGGGCGAGGAATCGGCTAAGAAAACAAAAAAAAGCACCATGGTGGTTGAGTCTCATATTACTTACAACCAAGAAGTAAAAGAGGATGATGAAGTAGATGTAAATTTACTATATTTCGATCATGACAAAAAAAGATTGCAATATAAGCTTGAGATGATTCACAAAGAAAAAAAATTTTTAGCATCTACTATTGAGATTTTATCTCTTTATGTTGATTTAGATCAAAGAAAAGTTTCAGAATTTGAGAGTGAAAAAATAATAATTATGAAAGAATTTATTAAGAGTAACTCACAAAAATTTAAAAGCGATAATTTAATCTTTTCTAAAAAATTAAAAAAATAATTATATTTGGGAAGCTGTTTGTTTTACTTCCTCTAAAAATTTTTCTCTTTTTTCTTTTGATACGAATGGAACTGCAAAGAATCTTTTATAAACAACGTCTGTTATCCCACAAATATTAAAAACTCCTCTTCTCAATCTTTTTGTTGGCATATTTAAAAAGAATGTTCTAATTGCAAATTGAGGTGATCCGTAGGTACAAAATACTACTGCCTTTTTTCCTTTTAAATTTCCTATAGGATATCCATAATTACCAAATAATTTTTTAAAACTAAATGCCCATGGTGGAGAAAGAACTTTATCAATCCACCCCTCGACCATCGCAGGCATCCTGAAATTCCATATAGGAGCAACAAGAACAATTACGTCGCTCTTCTCAATTCTTTTTCTATGGTCCAAAACAGTACTATCTGGTTCTTCTCCTGCAAAAATTGGATTGAATTTTTCTTTATAAAGATCAACACAATCAACTTTGTTCCCTTTATCTTCTGAAGATTTTATAAAGGTGTCTCTTATTGCTGCATTGAATGATTTATCGTTATAATGCCCGTATATTAAAAAAATTTGTTTCATTGTTGCCAGATATTTTCTAACCTACTCTCTCTACCACACCCTTTTTTATAAAGTAAGTAATTTATAAAATTTGTTTGATAATAATTTTGGTGATAATCCTCTGCTGGATAAAATTTTTCAAATTTTTTAACAAAAGTCACAACTTTATTATTAAAATCGCTTTCTATAGCTTTAATACTTTTTTCTATTAGCTTCTTTTGATTGTCGTTAATGTAGAATGCAGCAGATTTGTAACTATAACCTTTGTCACAAAATTGACCTGCTGCATCAAAAGGATCAATATTTTTCCAAAAAACATTTAACAATTCCTCATAATTGATCTTGTTTGTATCATACGTTATTTCAATTACTTCAATATGACCAGTATCACCATAAGTAACCTCTTTATAAGTCGGATTAGGTTTTGTTCCCCCTGAGTAGCCAGAGACAACATTGGTGACACCTTCTACCTTATCGAAAGACTCCTCCATACACCAAAAACACCCACCACCAAAATAAGTTTTCTTTAATCCTTGAGAATATGATTTGTTATTTACAAAAAAAATAAAAATTAAAATGACAATAAAATTACGCATTAATTTTAAAATATTTAGCTTTTTAAAGCTGGAAAAACAGGATTTACTTTTTGAAATATATTTTGATAGTCCTGTTTAATACAACGATTTGATATATATTTCATTTTTGCATCTAAGGCTATTTTTTCCGCTGCGTCATTTTTAATTCCGTATTGAAGCCATAAAACCTTTGCATTTATTTTTACAGCCTCGTTTGCTAAATCAGGAGTTTCATTTGAAGGTCTAAAAATATTAACAATATCTATTGGTATTTCTATATCCTCTAATTTTGAGAAAACTTTTTCACCATGGATAATTTCACCTTCTGCAAAAGGATTTACTGGAATTACTCTATAACCGAATTCTTGCATGTATTTCATTACAATGGTTGATGGTTTTCTTTTTAAGTTTTTTGGATCCTCTTTTTTTTTTAGAGAGCTTACACCCACCATGGCAATAGTTTTAGAATTTTTTAAAATGTCTTCAATTATTTTTGTCATTTATTTTTCCAACTAGGTTTTCTTTTTTCTAAGAATGCTGAAATTCCCTCTCTTGCGTCCATTGACATCATATTCAATGTCATCATTTTACTTGTATATGCGTAAGCTTTTTTTAGAGGCATTTCTAATTGCTTATAGAATGCTTTTTTTCCAATTTTGATTGATAAATTTGATTTTGATGAAATTACTTTTGCAACCTCTAATACTTTTGAATTTAATTTATTTTTTGGAAAACAGTCATTTATCAAACCAATCTCTTTAGCATATTTTGCATTGATGGGTTCACCTGTTAACAGCATTTTCATCATCCTTTTTTTTCCTATTTTTCTACTTACGGCCACCATTGGTGTGCTACAAAATAAACCTATATTTACTCCTGGGGTAGCAAATTTTGCATCTGTTGATGCATAAGCTAAGTCGCAACTTGCTGCTAGTTGACATCCTGCTGCAAATGCAGAACCATGAACTTTAGCAATAACAGGTTTTCTTCCTTCAACAATGTTAAGCATTAATTTTGAACAAAGATTAAATAATTTTAAGTATTTAGATCTCACTTTTAAATTTTTTACTTCTTTAAGATTATGACCTGCGCTAAAGCCTTTGCCATTTCCACTTAAAATTATTACTCGAGTCTTATTATCGTTTTCTAATCTTCTAAAAATATTTATTAAAATATTTAATGTTTTAAAGGACAAGGAGTTATAAGTTTTGGGTTCGTTTATTATTATGTTTTTGATGCCGAAACCATTATCTTTAACAATAACTGTCATTCTATTTAAGCTCCCCATCTTCTCGCATTTTTGCTCTTATTTTTGTTGCTGATATTTTTTGGGTTTCCTCGTCTAATACTATCTCTTCGATTTTATAGCCCACTCCTCTTCCATAACATATATTTGTAATATTGGGGACTAGCACTATTTTAAACCTTCCCTTATATTTTGGATTTAATCTATCTTCAATTTTCTTTTTTACTGTTTCAAAATCAAAAGGATTATCATCTACGCCCTGAACATCTCTTATCTGAATACAAACTTGACCAGTTTTTTTAATAATTTCCTCAAACAGAGCATAATGTCCATCATGAAAAGGTTGCCATCTTCCTAACATTTGCGCTGTTGGTTTTTTATTATCCCACTTATACATTTTTACTTAAATCTGTTAAAATTTTCTCAGACCATTCCTTAGCATTTTGTGATGTAACATGAAAATCAAATTTTTCAGGTTTAACAAACATCTTATTTGTATCATCAAATCTTCCAGACTTAATTGTATCAACCCAAACTATATAGTCTGCAGGAAACAATTTACGTGCCTCAGGAGTAGGACATATAAAGTCAGCAATAACATTGTTGCCTTCATTTTTCAGTTTAAGTGCAAAATCTGACATTCTTTTTGCTTGCCTTTTTCTTCCTTCCTCGGAAAAATCCCAATCATTTGCTTCTTTTCTTACCTCATCAGCATTAAGTCTTTTTACTTTAATTTTTTTGGCAAGTGCATCTGCAAGCGTTGTTTTGCCTGCACCAGGTAAACCCATTATTAAAATTATTTTTAAATTCATATTAATTATTTTGTAACTTTATATATTCCAAGCCAAGCATTTACATCTTTGCTGGATAAATAGTTTGATTTAAAAAATTCAAGTTTTTTCCATTTATCATCATCTATTAAATTATTGATCTTTTTATCAAAACCATAATCCTTATAAACACCAACATTAATTGTAAAACAAATTAAACCGTTGTTTTTTGTAATTCTTATAAATTCATCTAAAGCATCAGGTTTGACATGCCCAAATGTAAATGTTCCAACGCAAAATACTGAATCAAATTTATCATCTTCGTATATCAATTTTTTGTTTAAATCGATCCTTTCTAAAGATTTGTAAAGACCTTGCGGCGCTAAATCTAACAATTTTTGTGATATATCAGCGCCATAAAAATTTTGGTAACCCATTCTTTTAAGCTCAACTGCAACTAAACCAGTTCCACAACCGGCATCAAATATTTCAATGTTCTTATTCTTTTGATATTTATTGAATGTTTCGGAAGTTTCTTTCGGTCCAGTATAATTCCAAGCTTCCATATCTTTGTCATACTTATTATTTAGTGCCCACTCATCATAATAAGCCTCTACATCCTCAACTTTCTTTAGAGTATGCAAAGGGACTTTATTTCCGATGTCTTTTTGGGCCATTTTTTAAATTAATAAATTTATTTTTGTTAATTATATTTTATAGACACACAAATTAAAAATAGATAATAATTCGATAAATGAACTTTTCTATAGAAATTGGGCCTAAAACAGATCTATCAACTCTGCCGAAACTAAAAGATGTCTATATAACAATGTTGCCAGGAGGGGATTTTAAAGAAACAGCAAATCAAGCTGTCCAACTAGTAAAGAAAGGCTTCAACCCTATCCCTCATTTTCCAGCAAGATCAATGGAGAATGAGCGCCAGTTAAAAGAGTATGTGAGCATCTGTAAAGATGGGGGGGTTAAACAGGCTTTAATTATTGGAGGGGGTCGTGAACCAGCTGGTAAATTTGATAGCTCATTTCAACTTTTAGAGACTGGTTATTTTGAGAAGATGAAGATAGGAATTGCTGGACATCCTGAGGGGAGTCCTGATATATCCGATTCAGATTTGGAAAAAGCTATGCAAGATAAAAAGCCTTATGCTGATTATATAGTAACTCAATGGTTACTTGATCCTCAGCCAATCATAGATTTTATTTCTAAACAAACAGTGCCAGTGCATGTTGGAATTACTGGGCCTCTTAAGATATCAAGCTTAATAAAATTTGCTAATATTGTAGGTGCAAAAAATTCCATAAATTTTCTTAAATCTAATTTTAGTAAGGCTCTAGATTTATTGAAACCTAAAGACCCAAATGATCTAATTGATAAATTAAAAGATCATACAGAACACTTTCATATTTATACATTTGGAGGACTTAAGGAAACAAACAAATGGTTAAAGGATAATAACTATGCCTAAAAAAAAGAAAAAAAAGAAAGTAAGTTCGAAAAAAAGAAAGCCAAAAAAAGTAGCTAAAGTAAAATCTAAGAAAGTCAGTAAGCCAATGTCAAAAGGCAGAATAATTGAGAAAGTAGATTATTCAAAAGTTTCTCATTCTACTGCTGTTGATCAATCTGATAGACATGTTCCATACAATTTAAGACAAAGTGGTCCAACTCAAGTTGAAATGTTAATTTCTACAAGAGTTAGGAAATCTCCTTACTGGCATTTATCTATGAAAGCTGGATGTTGGAGAGCAACTGTTTACAATAGAATTTATCATCCACGAGGTTATGTAAGACCAGAAAAAGGTGGAGCGATGGTTGAATATGAGGCTATTAAAAAACATGTAACAATGTGGAATGTAGCAGTTGAAAGACAAATAAGAATAAAAGGTCCAGATGCAGAAAAATTTACAGACTACGTTATTACAAGAGATGCAACAAAAATTTCTCCAATGCGTGCTAGATATGTAATTTTATGTAATTACAAAGGTGGTGTCTTAAATGATCCTATTCTATTAAGAATATCTGAAGATGAATTTTGGTTTAGTTTATCGGATAGTGACATTGGTCTTTATCTGCAAGGTGTTAACGCTGACAAAAGATTTAATGTAGAAATTGATGAGATAGATGCATGTCCAGTTCAAATTCAAGGTCCTAAATCAAAGGCATTAATGAATGATTTAATTGGAAATCAAGTTGATTTAGACAACATGCCTTTTTATGGATTAGCTGAAGCCAAAGTTGGAGGGAGAAGTTGTGTGATTTCACAATCAGGTTTTTCAGGTGAAGCTGGATATGAAATTTATTTAAGAAATGCAACTTTATATGCAGAGGATATGTGGAATGCAGTTTTAAAAGCTGGAAAAAAACACAATCTAATGGTTATCGCTCCTGCCCACCACAGAAGAATACAAGCAGGTATTTTATCTTGGGGTCAAGACATGGATAACGAGCATAATCCATTTCAATGTAACTTAGGTTACCAAGTTTCATTATCTGGAAAAGGTGTTTGGGAGAAACAAGGAGACTATGTTGGTAAAGAAGCCTTGGAAAAAATGAAAAGTGAAATATCTGCTGGAGGAAAACCTTACAAACTTCAGCTAGTAGGAATGGAACTTGGGGGAAAGCCAATTGAAGAATATGCGCCAGATTTTTGGTTAATCTCAGAGGATGGAAAAAATCCAGTAGGATTTATTACATCACCTTGGTACCATCCAGAAAAAGGAACTAATATTGCGATGGGGTATGTACCGTTCGATGGAACTTTAAATAAAAACGGTTTTCCGATGGGTAAAGTTGGAAGAAAATTCAAAATTCATCTTCCAAAGAAATACTGTGAAAAAGGAAATGATCCAGTTGATGCTGTAGTTGTTGATATACCTTTTACAGAGTCATACAATCCTAATACAAGAGAAGTAGCTAAATAAATTTTAAAAGGGGGGTAATCCCCCCTTTTTTTTCTCATTTAAACTCATTAAATGTCTAAATATTTTTTATTAATAACATGTATTATTATAGGTATAATTTTAATCATTTTTCCTTTATTAATTTCCTATTATGCTCAAAAAAAAAATAAAAAATAGATGTTTGGATTTTTTTTAGAATTAGTTTTCAGATCAATAAAGCTTGACAAAAAACTTTATAGAGAAGTTAAAACTTTCTCTGAAGTTTCAATTTATTTTGCTGCTATTATAATGATACTAGATGGTGTTGCGGGAGCGATTGCTACTAATAATTTTTATAAAACTTCATTAAGTCTCTCGGCATTAACTGCTATCTTAACTTGGTTTTTTTGGGCAGTTTTGATATTTACAATCGGTGCCAAAATTTTTCCTGATAAAGATACCAAGGTCACCTTTAAAAAAATTTTAATTGCAGTAGGTATTGCTCATGCCCCTGGATTACTAAGATTTATAGCATTGACTCCTGATTTAGTAATGCCAATAATTTTTTTAACTCAATTTTGGATATTTGCCTCATTAATAATTTCAACTAAAGAGGTATTAAATTTTAAATCAAATATTAAAGCTTTTGGAATAGTCTTTTTATCTTTTTTAATATTAGCAATTCTATCTGTTTCTTTTGTGATGAGCAGATTAAATAGTTTACCAATTAGTAATATTACTTAAATAGGAAATATAGTTTTAGAAATCTTACAAGAGGCACAAATTTTATATCCAAACATTAATAAATTTTGAGAAACACTTTCATCTTCGCAACCACATTCTTCACAATAGTCATCGAGATGATCTTTATCATTTTTAATCTCAGTCATTATCAGTCAACCCTGCGCCAGCTGAAGTTTTTTTTGAGCTTTCTGTTTCATCAACAAAAGTTTTTTGTGATATTTTATATAAAGAATCCCATGTTTTTTCATCAAAGCTATCCTCGTTTTGATTAAAACTAATTAAAAAGTTTGTTGTTTTTGAAATTAATGAATTATCGAAATTTGAAATTATAGATTGGTTAAAATTAAATAAAAATTTGAAATTTTCTAAATTCAATAAAATTTTTTTACCTATTATCTCTGATGACCTCGATAAAAATGGGACAACCAAAAGAGGATAAGCAAGATTTGAAAAATTTATATTTTCAATTTTTTCTAAGTTATAAGCTTGATCCAAGAAATTTACACCTACACTGATTGGACAATAAGGAATGTTATTAGAAATGTTGTCAGAAGATATTATTGTTATCTTTTGATAATTATGATTATTAATTTTCTCTAAATAGTTTTTCAAGTGTAAGATACCTGGCAGACCAAACATCTCTAATAATCTGACTGACTTCCCAATTTCTTCTGAAACACCCCATGAGAAACCTGCTCCTCGAGACGCTCTCTTAGATATTGTCTCTATTTCACTAAAAGATCTCATTAATTTAATGAATTATAAATCCAATTGTCGTTAAATTGTTTTAGCTCATCAGGTAATGGAGCACCTTGAAACATACAAATTCTAAGCCATTTGTCAGATCTCGGATCGAATTTACAAGCTCCAAAAAAAGAAAGTTTAAGTCTAAGCATGTCAATTGGCATTAACTCTGAGCCAATTATATTATCCTGAATTTCTGAATAAGGAAATTTTTCTACCATAAAAACTCGTCTCACAGCATGTCTTAGATCGTTATTGTCCGCAAGAAATCTACTTACTGTCATACTGTTCTTAAGATTTTTTATTCTTATATAAAGAGATTTGACATCCCGAGCGATTGCTAATGGTTGTTCAAGTTCAGATCCTATTTCTTCAAACCTGTTAGCTACTCTTGGCTCTTCTTTATTTTTTGAAATGAACCAAAAGTTCTGAATGTTTTTATCTTCATTAAAATCAATATTCAATATTTCTGTATAATTTCTTTCAATGATTACTCGTAAATCTTCAATCTTTCTTTCAACTGGAATATTGAAAAATTTTTCTTCATCAGCGCTCATAGTGGGAGTTAGTTGATCAACAATTTCATCATAAGGTTCAAGGAACAAACTGACCACATACTCAATACTCTCCTCTGTGAGATTCGAATCTACCCAATTAAAAATTATATTGAATAAGTATTCTTTTTTTTTATCGAATTCTTGTTCTAAATATTTAATAAATTTGACGAGATCTATCTTTAGAATTTTTATTTTTTCTTTTTGATAATCACTATCTGTATTCCAGGTATTTATATTGTTAATAGAATTCTTTAAACATTCAAAAAAATAATTGAAATCCTCTTGCTTTACATCTTTAATCTCCCTTATTTTTTTTAAGGCAGTCTCTCTTGCTAATATCCAATTATTAAGAAGTATTGGATGATTGACTATAAAAGGTGCCATTCCTAATCCAGTAGAATTTCCAATACCTAGACTTCTTGCAATATTTTTATCCAACTCAATAGCTTTTCTCGGATTTTTATTTTTTGAGATAAAATTGACTTGATCAATTGTAAATTGTCTTACAAAATATACCAACATCATTTCAAGTCTAAAGGGCCCATGTATCTCTGGTCTATTTTTTATTCTAAACCGATCTGCTAGCCCAAATTTACCCGATCCATATACTGCGGTAGTTCTATATAGATATCCTACTTCAGATAACTTTTTAGTAGAGGGTTGATTGCCATTCGATAGACATTCTACAACATAATTAAAAGCTCTCATTGATTTATTTGCTCTGGATAAAGTCAATTCCTTATAAGTCATTCTTCCTATTTCTTGTCGCGGAACATTTAATGATAATCTTTCAATATCTTTTTTTGTTGGAATACCATCAAACAAAGTAAATGACGCGTCCCATTTTGTTGCTATTACCCTATCTGATCTTTCATTATCATCTAATTTGTTTGCAAAACAAACTAGGGAATATTTTCTTTGTTCTTTTTTAAAAGAGTAAACGGCAACACCATATCCATCATTATCTAGTTCAAATAATTCTCTTTTATAATCCCAGGAATTGAACTCTCTCAAAAAAGATCTTAAAAATGAAAGTTTTGATTGGTGGAAAGAACCAAGACGTTTTAATTTCATTATTTTTTTTGGGTCTCTTAATTCAATTTGCATTAACTAATACCTTTGTAAAAATTATACCAGTTATTACCCAGTATTCCATTAATCTCATCCAAATTAAATCCAATTTTTTTAAGTCCACTCTCAATATTTTTAAATCCTCTAGCATCTTTAAACCAACTGGGTTGGTCCGGAAAGCCTACATTATTCACTGTTCCTTCTCCGTAAACCTTTTTTTTTGTCCAAGTTCCATTCCTCATCCATTCTACGATCTCATCTGGCTGGTTTAAACACAAGTCTGAACCAATACCTAGATTTTTTACATCCATTATTTCAGCAGTCCTTGCAACCATTTCACAAAAATTATCTAATTTACAATTTGAATTTTCATTAAGATGATGAGGGTAAAGAGAAAATCCTAACATGCCCCCACTTTGAGATAATGTTTTAAGCAAATCGTCTGACTTATTTCTTTTTGCTTTATGCCAAAACTTTGGGTTAGAATGAGTTATTGCAATTGGTTTTTGACTTAATTCAATTGCATCAAATGTACTTTTTTCACCTGAATGAGACATATCAATAACGATACCAACCCTATTCATTTCTTTTATCGCCTCTTTGCCAAAGTTTGTAACACCACTATCAATTTTTTCATAGCAACCAGAGGCTAATAAGGATTGGTTGTTATAAGTAAGTTGCATAAATCTACAGCCAAGTTCATGAACCTTTTCAACAAGATTTATATCATCCTCAATTGGTGAACAATTTTGAAATCCAAAAAATATCGCAGTTTTGTTATTTTTCTTAGCTTTCTCAATGTCTCTAAAGTTTTTTCCTAAGAAAATTAAATCATCATGGTTTTTAAAGTGTTCTTTCCATTCTAAAATTCTTTTTTGTAATTCATCAAAATCTTCATGGTATACTATTGTGACGTGAACTGCGTCTAGTCCAGCCTCACGATTGATTTCAAAAACTGACCTATCCCATTTACAATATTGCAAGTTGTCAATTTTGAAATTCATAAGTTTAGTTATATAATACTTGTTATATATCTGATAATAAATACATAAATGAAACTTAAAAAACATCAAAAAATAGCAATTGTAATGGGTAGTCAATCAGATTATTCAACTATGAAAGATTGCGTAAAAATTTTCAAAATTTTAAAAATTAGTTTTGATTTGAAAATTGTATCAGCGCATAGAACGCCAAAAAGACTTTATGATTTTGCGAAAAAATCAGAGACTAGTTATTCAGTGATAATCGCTGGAGCTGGTGGATCTGCACATTTGCCTGGCATGATAGCCTCTTTAACAACTGTCCCAGTTATTGGGGTCCCGGTTGAAAGTAAAAAACTAAAAGGTCTTGATAGTTTATTATCAATAGTTCAAATGCCAAAAGGTATTCCTGTTGGAACTGTAGCGATAGGAAAAGATGGTGCAATTAATGCTGCTCTATATGCTGCGTCTATTCTTGGGATAACTGATAAAAAAATAAAAAATTCCTTGCTGAAATTAAGAATTAAACAAACAAAATCAGTGAAAAAAAAACCAAAATAACTAATGAAGAAAACTAATCTTGGTATTTTGGGTGGCGGTCAATTAGGTTGTATGCTTTGTATGGCAGCAAAAAAATTGGATGTCTATACAATTGTATGGAGCGATGACCCAATGTCTCCTGCAAAAGAATTTTCTGATGAATTTATTTTGTCAAATTATAACGATAAAGAAAAAATAAATTATTTTGCTAAAAAGGTAGATAAAATTACTTTTGAATTTGAGAATATACCTTTTGATATTTTGGATAAACTTAATTCGATAAAAGAAGTTTTGCCAAAACCTCAAATAAATAAGATCATTCAAAATAGAATTTTAGAGAAGGATTTTGTAAACGATCAAAATATTAAAACTACACAATACAAAAAGATTAATAATAAAGATGATTTGATATCAAATGTCGATTTTTTACCTGCGATGCTGAAGACAGCTACCCTTGGTTATGATGGAAAGGGACAATTTAAATTAAATAATCTTGAGGATTGTAAGAACATTAACTTTTCTAAAAATAGTGACTATATATTGGAAAAAATGGTTAGTTTAAAAAAAGAAATCTCTGTAATAGTCACAAGATTTAAAAAAAATGAATACGAAATTTATGAGCCATTTGAAAATAAACATGAAGACCAAATATTAAAAGTCTCAAAGATTCCAGCTAACATAAATAAAGAACATTTTTCTCAATCTATTGCATATGCAAAAAAAATTAGTGAAGAGTTGGATTATGTAGGAACTTTATGTGTCGAATTTTTTATAGATGAAAAAGATAATTTGTTAGTAAATGAAATCGCACCCAGAGTTCATAATTCCGGTCACATGACAATCAACTCACATAATATCAGTCAATTCGAAAACCATATTCGTGCAGTTTGTGGTCTCAAAAAGGTAAAAACATTAAAACTTTACAATGCGAAAATGACAAATATTCTAGGTAATGAAATAACTAAATATAAAGGAAAAAAATTTCAAGATAACGAATTTTTTTTCGATTATTTAAAAAAGGAAATTAAAGAAAAAAGAAAAATGGGACATTTTACAGAAATCAATAAGATCAATGATTAAGAAGCTTATTTTTTTAGTTTTCTGTTTTTCTATTTTTTCAAATTTAAATTCTATGGATAATAAACCGTATCATCACTTGCCCGATAACACCTTTAGAAATCCCGAGGGTTCTCCTGTGAGGGATGATAAAATTAAATGGTCTTACTCTACTTTTAACAAAGAGAAAAAAAAATTAGACATGACAGTTCCAGATGGTCATGTTTTAAAAAAAGAGTATGTCTTAAAAGACTTAGCTTCAAAACAAAACAGTGATTATATTGGCTGGATTGGACATGCTACATTTTTAATAAAACTTGGAGAAACAACTATTATAACAGATCCGGTTTTCTCAAAAAATGCTGGACCATTAATTTTTGGACCTAAAAGATATGTTGCACCAGCTTTAGACTTAAACGAAATTCCAAAAATTGATTTATTTTTACTGACACATAATCACTATGATCATCAAGACATGGGTACAATTAGAAAATTTCCTTACAAAGATGCTAATGTAATTGTTCCCCTTAAGCTTGGTAAATATTTTACGAAAAATAGTTTTAAGAAGGTAAATGAGCTTGATTGGTATCAATCAATCGAAAAAAATGATTTAAAAATAACTATGCTTCCTGCAGTTCATTGGTCAAAAAGAAGTTTAACAGATACTAATAAAACTCTTTGGGGAAGTTATTTAATTGAATATAAAGGAAAAAAAATTTTGTTTGCGTGCGACACAGGCTATGGAGAAATTTATAAAGATTTAGGAAAAAAGTTCGGACCTATTGATCTCACTATTATAAATATCGGCGCTTATAATTTTAAACCAATGTTTGATAAATCTATTTATCATACTAATCCTGAAGAAGCATTGCAGATTGCTAAAGACTTAAACAGCAAAAGAGTTATTGGAATGCATTGGGGAACTTTTGTATTATCATTAGAGCCTATAATGGAGCCTCCAAAAAGATTTTTGGACAATGCAAAAAAATATGGTTTTAAAAATGACGAAGCTATAATCTTTAAAATCGGGGAATTCAAAAATTTAGGTGATATTTTATAGATGCCAATGAAAGCTATTGAAAATAATTTCGATGATTTGAAAGTAAATGAACTTTTAAAAAAACACTTTATTGAATTAAGATCTGTCTCTCCAGCGGGTAGTACTCATGTCCTTGATATAGATGGACTTAAAGATAAAACAATAAAATTCTGGAGCATTTGGGATGATGAAGATCTCATTGGATGTGGAGCAATAAAAGTCCTCAGTCAAAATCATGGTGAGTTCAAATCTATAAGAGTGCATGATAAATTTAGAGAAAAAGGTTTTGGTAAAAAAATTATTTCTATTTTATTGTCTAAATCTAAAGATATTGGATTAAAAAATATTTTTATTGAGACTGGATCAGGTAAATTTTTTGAGCCTGCAAGAAAACTATTTAAGTCTTGTGGCTTTGAAGGGTGTGATCCTTTTGGTCACTATAAGAATGATCCAAATTCATGTTATATGAAAATAAAAGTTTGATTTTTTAATTTTTAAATCTTTTTTTAATGTGTTCTGCGGGATATTCTCCGGTAGCTTTTTTTACTGACTCATTTACGGAATAAGAAATAGCAGATTGAACTATATTTCCAGATGTACCTAATGTAACTGTCGGGCCAATTAACGAGGCGGTTGATTGGTAACAACCAGTGAGCACCAAAAACAAACCAATTAGAAATAATGTTTTTTTAAACATTGCTTCTCTTACAGTTTATGAAAATTTTCACAACAAATTTAAATTTAAATTGGTGATCAATTTGAGTATCAAAAAAAATTTGAATTACAAACAGCGGTTGAAAAAACTAGTTATTTTTTTTCTATTACGAATAATTCGTTTTTAAAGTGTAATCCTTTATATTTATTAACAATGTTTTGAACTACTTTTTGATAATTCTTATGTTTTTCTGCCTTCATTATTTGTTCATCCGATATTTGATTAACGTAGACTGCGGCATTCCATGCAGAAAATATTAATGAAGTTGCTATTCCACCGCTAATTTCATTTGGGAGTGCTCTTAAAACATAACTTATTTTTTTCACTTTATGAAATTTTAATGTTTTTAATAAAGATTTATCTGTATTTGATTTAATGTATTTTTCGATAGAAGAATACAAATACGGAAATGGATTCTCTTTGGGCCATATTTTTTTTACTATCTTATTTGCTGGATCTCCACCACATGCATGTACTACAACCAGCTTTCCTTTCTTTGATAAGGATTTGATCATGGGTTCAATCACGTATTTTACCTTTTTTTCTGCAGTAACTCTTGACCTATAAGGTTGAGATGCGATAATTAAATCATAATCAGTTTTCCCATTATTTTTTTTTGGTATTACATCTTGCAGCACGAATTCTTGATCTTTCCTATAGATAACAATTACAGATGGTTCTTTGTAAGTTGATGTTCCTGTTTTTGGATTTGTTTCAACTTGCCATTTTTTAGCTAAAAATTCTTGATTTAGTTTTCTTAATTGATTTGAAAAATCTAAAGATGAGTTTCCCTTTAACTTTACAACTTTCCAATTCATTTTTTTTTGTTTTTTTATATTTCTTGATTTTAAAGAAGTTGACTCCACATAATTCAAATTTGAAATAACAAAAACAGTATTTTTATGTTCAGCAAATCTATCGGGGAGCTTCTCTAGACCTAGTCTTACATCTTCCATACTTATTTCTTTTGTAGATACAAGTAGCGGTATATTAGGCATTTTTTGATGACATTGCCTCATCACGCTCATTAGTAAGGATCCATCACCCATTCCGGCATCAAAAATTTTTAGTGCGGGGTTTTTGGGTTTTAAATTTTGAACAATTGGTTTTAGAGCATCAGCAATTTTGTTTTTTTCATTAGTTGTAGTTACAAAAAGGAGATATTTTTGTCTATTATCAAAAAACCGGAAATTTTTTTTCATACTTCAAGATATGTATTAAATAATTAAATGTCCATTGTAATTTATTTCTTTTAAAGTGAACAAATAAAGTATAAATACGCTGAAAAACGACGTTAATGAAAAAAATTAAATCTGATATAGAAATAGCTAGAAATTGTAAACTTCAACCAATTTCTAAAATTTTAAAAAAAATAAATGTTCCTGATAACCCGAGTGCTTTCAGCCCTATGGGACGACACATAGCAAAAATAAATTTTGATTTTTTAAATAAACTTAAAAAGAAAAAAGATGGTCATCTTATTCTTGTTACAGCTATTACTCCAACTCCAGCTGGCGAAGGTAAAACTACTACCTCTGTTGGTTTAAATGACGGTTTAAATAAAATTGGAAAAAAATCTATTGTTTGTCTTAGGGAACCCAGTCTTGGACCTTCATTTGGTATGAAAGGTGGGGCAGCAGGTGGTGGGTATGCTCAAGTTGTTCCTATGGAACAGATAAATCTTCATTTCACAGGAGATTTTCATGCGATTACATCAGCACACAATTTATTATCTGCAATGATTGATAATCATATTTACTGGGGAAACAAACTTAATATTGATGAAAAAAAGATAGTTTGGAAGAGAGTAATGGATATGAATGATCGTGCACTTAGATTTATTGATATCAATACAAGTGGTGTTGCAAAAGATTTTAGAAGAATAGATGGTTTTGACATAACTGTCGCCTCTGAAGTCATGGCTATTTTTTGTTTAGCTAAAGACTTAAATGATTTAGAAAAAAAAATTGGAAATATAACAATAGCTTACAATAAAGATGGTCAGTCGATTTTTGCAAAAGACTTAAATGCTCAGGGACCAATGACTGTTCTTTTAAAAGAAGCAATAAGACCGAATGTTACTCAAAGTTTAGAACATAACCCAGCTATTATTCATGGAGGTCCATTTGCTAATATTGCTCATGGCTGTAATTCTGTAATCGCTACAACTGCAGCTCTCAAGCTATCTGACTATGTTGTTACTGAAGCGGGGTTCGGTGCCGACCTTGGTGCTGAAAAATTTTTAGATATTAAATGTAGAAAGGCAGGATTAAAACCTAGCTGTGTTGTAATTGTTGCAACTATAAGAGCATTAAAGATGCACGGAGGTGTAGAAAAAGAAAATCTTAAAAAAGAAGATACCAACTCTTTAAAAAAAGGTTTAGTCAATTTAGAAAGACATATTTTAAATATTAAAAAATTTGGACTAGAACCAATCGTTGCGATTAACCATTTTGCTTTAGATACAAAGAAAGAGATAGATGTTATTCTTAATTTTTGTAAGAATATGAATGTCCAAGTAAGTGAATGTAAACACTGGGCGATGGGAGGAAAAGGCACAACTGACCTGGCTAGAAAGGTAGTCAAAATATGTAAAGATTCAAAAAAAAGTAATTTTAAATTATTGTATGAAGATAATTTAAATCTTTGGGATAAAATTGAAAAAATCGTTAAAGAAATTTATAGAGGTAATGGAATTACTGCAAATGAAGATGTAAAAGAACAATTAAAAATTTTTGAGAATAACGGTTATAAGAGTTTACCTGTTTGTATAGCTAAAACCCAATATAGTTTTTCAACAGATCCAAAGTTAAAAGGTGCTCCATCAAACCATGAAATTCCAATAAGAGAAGTGAGATTATCATCTGGAGCTGAATTTATTGTAGTTGTTTGCGGATCAATTATGACTATGCCTGGTCTACCCAGAGTTCCTGCGGCTAATAATATTAAGTTAAATAAAAAAGGTGATGTTGAGGGACTATTTTAATTTACCAATTTATACTTAATTTCTTGTTATTGCATATAGTCTCAAGTATATTGAACATTAAAGGAAATTCATTTTTTTTAAGTTCCTTTAAAAGAATTGGACCAATTTCAAGTGCTAACTGTGCACCTTCAACAGTAATATCTTTCATAAATTTTTCTTTAGCTTCTTTATATAAAGTTCCTTGTCCTAAATATTTCCCCATTTGACTATTTCTCCCGCCTATTGCACTTACATACAAATCTCCCAAACCTGCAAGTCCATAAACTGTTGTTTCATTACCACCAAAGTATTTGACAAATTTTACCATCTCAGAAATTGAACGATGAATTAATGATGCTGAGGTATTCAAAAAGTATTTTGATTTTATGCTTTCAGGTGCGCTTGAGTTGCTTAAACCTTCTGAGGCTCCAATTAACATAGAATAGATATTTTTAATTGCACCACAAAATTCTACTCCTTTTATATCTTCTGATGTCTCTGTCGAATAATATTCAGTTGTTATAATTTTCTGTATTAATTTTGCTGTATCTTTGTTTTCACTAGCAATTACTGTCCCTGTCCTCATTTTATTTGCTAACCCAGCCGCAAGACAAGGTCCTTTTATTGCTGATAAGACGACATCATCAAAACCATTTTTTTTAAGTTCATTTTTAATCTTATAAGAAATGGTTATTAATTTTCCTTTCTCGATACTCAAACCCTTAGTTAATAAAACTATATTAAGTTTTTTATTTCCCATTTGAGAAATTTGATCAATAAACCAATTAACCCCAAGAGAGCTCACTGCACATACAATCAAGTCAGCATCCGAATGATGCTTAATTCCCTCAAATTTTTCAATTTTGAGTTTCTTAGGTAAAGTAACTTTCAATGCAGGATGTGGTGATTTTGAAATTTCGTCAATTAAATCATTTTCAAGGTATGTCCCAATTAAGGTGACGTCATTTCCATTTTCAATACAAGGAATAGTAAAAGCTGATCCCATTGCACCTGCTCCAATTATAATAATTTTAGACATATACAATAATCTCTATGCACTAATTATTTGATTTAGTCTAGCCTTAGAGTTACCTTATAATTTCTTATTATTTAAACAAATGCAGAAAAACCTATACCTGAATCAAAAATTTACAAAATTTATTAATAATGAAAATTTTGAATTTGATCGTTCAAAAATATTAAAGATTTTAAATAGTGATTTATTAGATGAAGCTTATAAAACGATTTCAAAATGGCAAAAATATCAACCTACACCTTTAGAAAGTTTAAACAAACTTTCTAATGAATTAAAATTAAAAAATATATTTTATAAAGATGAGTCAAAGAGATTCGGTCTTAAATCTTTTAAAGCCTTAGGTGGTGCTTATGCTGTGGAAAAAATAACTAAAGGAAAAAAAAACGTTATTATTTCAACAGCTACAGCAGGAAATCATGGAAAATCAGTCGCTTGGGGAGCAAAAAATTTAGGACTAAATTGTAAAATCTTTGTAAGTGAAAATGTAAGCGAAACAAGAGCTGAAGAAATGAGGAATTTGAATGCAGAAGTAATAAGAGTTAAAGGAAATTATGAGGACTCTCTTAATTTTTGTAAGGAGGAGTCTAAAAAAAATAATTGGGAAATTATTCAAGATGTAGCGTGGCCAAATTATGAGCTTGTTCCAAAACTAACAATGGCTGGATATTCAACAATAATAAAAGAAATTTCAATTCAAACCAATGAATATATTACACATATTTTTTTACAGGCTGGTGTCGGTGGTATGGCGGCAGGCTTAGTAGCTGGTGTAGCCCATTATTTCAAAAAGGTACCAAAAATTATTATTGTTGAACCTGAAAATGCAAATTGTGTAATGCAAAGTATTGAAAATAATACTCCTACGAGTGTAGATATTAAGAAAGAAAGTATAATGGGTGGCATGTCTTGTGGAGAGGTGTCATTAGTCCCATGGCAAATATTAAAAAATTCTGTAAACAATTGTGTCAGTGTTTCAGATAAATTCGTCTCACAGACTGTAGCAATGTTAGCAGATAAAGTAGTATGTGATATTTCAATAGAGGGGGGTGAATGTTCAACACCTGGGATCACAAGTTTAATTTCATGTTGTAATAATGATGAAACAAAGAGTGCTCTAGAAATAAATGAAAATTCAAATATATTATTGATAGGTTGTGAAGGATCTGCAGATATAGATCTTTATAAAAAATTATTAAGTGAAGGAAAAAAATTGATTTAATTATATGAAGAAATTAAGTGACGCAGAAATTTATAAGTTATTTAAACCTGAGCTCTCTCCAAAAAAAATGCTTGAGTTGGGGGTTTTTGGTGGATCTTATTTTGGAAATAACATTAAAGAGTATCCAAAAAATTGGTTTATAAAAGCTAAACTGAGTAAGACTTTTGATGTAAATATAAATAGATTTAAAGTGAAAGCCGGACTTTCCAGAGAACACTGGATTGAGAAAGGCTGGATATTTAAGGAAGATCCATTAGGTTGGTTCCAATGGTATTGTAGATTCTCGATGGGTAGAAGAATACCAAAAGTAGATATAACTCAAATTAAAAGATGGAAAAATTTTAGACGGCACGTTACTGCTATTGAAAAGAATTGTGAAAAAGGAAATTTAATTTGCAGAAGAAGAC
>CACKFV010000010.1 GCA_902599605.1 uncultured Pelagibacteraceae bacterium | reverse complement strand
AGCTGATGAGATAAGTCCAGACACATGCAGATTATGGGACAATAAGACTGATAAAAAATTAGATAAAGATAGGTTTAGAAATAATCTTGGAAATTTAATTAATGCATATCAAGAAGTAGCAAAAAGATTAGGTATTCTTCACGAACAATCCAACATACAAGCTGTCAATTTTGAAAAACCAAAAGCGGTAAAAAACAAAAAATAAATGAAAGTAAAGGTAATTGTTACTCTTAAATCTGGAGTTCTTGACCCTCAAGGTAAAGCAATACAACAAACTTTAAATGGAATGGGTTTTGCAAACGTTAAAGATGTAAGGCAGGGAAAATATTTTGATATTAATATTGATGGAAGTGATGAACAAAAAGCAAAACAATCTGCAGAAGAAATTTGTAAAAAGCTTCTAGCAAATCAAGTTATTGAGGATTTTAAAATTATTTAATGAATTCATCGGTAATAATTTTCCCAGGATCTAATTGTGATAGGGATATGGATGTTGCTTTAAAAAAGTTTGGTTTTAAAAATAAGATGGTGTGGCATGATGATGATGAATTGCCTAATAGTGAATTAATTGTCTTGCCAGGTGGATTTTCTTATGGAGATTATCTTAGATGTGGAAGTATTGCAGGAAAATCTAAAATTATTCAATCAGTTATAGATTTTGCAAACTCTGGGGGGTTAGTTTTAGGAATTTGCAACGGATTTCAAATCTTAACAGAAACCGGTCTGTTAAAAGGGGTTCTTCAACAAAATAAAAATATTGAATTTATTTGCAAAAATATATTTGTCAAAGTTAACAATAGTGAAAACAAATTTTTTGAAAATATAGATAAAGATGTCTTAGAGCTTCATATAGCTCATAACGAAGGTAATTATTTTTGTACTGAAGATGAGTTAAAGTCTTTAGAAGATAATAATCAAATTGCAGCTTACTACTGTAACTCTGATGGAAAAATTGATGAAAAGTCAAATCCAAACGGTGCAATAAAAAATATTGCCGGGATATTTAATGAAAAGAAAAATATTCTAGGAATGATGCCTCACCCAGAACGTATGATAGATCAAAGTTTATCTGGTGAAGATGGCTCAATATTTTTTGAAAATTTATTAAAGAATTTGAAATAATGGAAGTAAATGAAAAAATTGCTGTAGATCACGGTTTGAAGGCTGATGAATATAAAAAAATTTGTGATTTGTTGAAGCGGGTTCCAAATTTAACAGAACTTGGAATTTTTTCAGCAATGTGGAATGAACATTGCTCATATAAATCTTCAAGACTACATTTAAAAAAATTAAACACTAAAGGAAAAAAAGTAATCCAAGGTCCAGGAGAAAATGCTGGAGTAATTGATATTGGAGATGACGATGCAATAGTTTTTAAAATTGAAAGTCATAACCATCCCTCATTTATAGAACCATATCAAGGTGCAGCAACAGGTGTTGGGGGAATAATGAGAGATGTTTTCACAATGGGAGCAAGGCCAATCGCAAACCTAAATTCAATTCATTTTGGCTCAACACAACATAAAAAAACTAAAAATTTATTAAGGGGTGTTGTTAAAGGAATTGGAGGTTATGGAAACTGTATTGGAGTCCCAACTATAGCTGGTCAAACTTGCTTTGATCAATCTTATAATGGAAATATTTTAGTAAATGCAATGACTTTAGGTTTGGTAAATAAAAATAAAATTTTTTACTCAAAAGCTGCAGGGATAAACAAACCAGTTATTTATGTTGGATCGAAAACTGGAAGAGATGGTATTCATGGAGCGAGCATGGCCTCAGCAATATTCGATGACAAAATTGAAGAAAAAAAACCTACCGTCCAAGTTGGAGATCCTTTTACTGAAAAACTTCTTTTAGAGGCTTGCTTAGAATTAATGTCTGATAAATCTATTATTGCTATTCAAGATATGGGTGCTGCAGGATTGACTTCATCAAGTATTGAAATGGCATCAAAAGGAAATTTAGGAATTGAATTACATTTAGATAGAGTTCCTTGCAGAGAAGAAAGAATGACTCCATATGAAATTATGTTATCTGAAAGCCAAGAAAGAATGTTGATAGTTTTAGAAAATGGTAAAGAAGATAGTGCAAAAAAAATATTTGATAAATGGAATTTAGACTTTGCGGTAATAGGAAAAACAACCAACTCCAAAAATATTGAACTTTATTTTGAAAAAGAAAAAGTAGCAAATGTACCAATTAAATTTTTATCAAATGAGGCTCCAATATATGATAGACCTTGGAAAAAAACTAAACTTCCTCAAAAGATTAAATTTTCAAACAATGATTTTAAAAAATTAAAATTTAATGATGTAATTAAAAAAATGATTTCTAATCCAAATATTTGTTCTAAACAATGGATATGGGAACAATATGATCACACTGTTATGGGAGATACAATTCAAAAACCTGGTGGTGATGCAGGTGTTGTAAGAGTACACGGTACCAAAAAAGCAGTGGCTTCTTCAGTTGATTCATCTGCTTCCTATTGTTATGCGCATCCATTTACAGGAGGAAAACAAGTAGTTTGCGAGGCGTGGAGAAATTTAGTTTCAGTTGGAGCTGAACCTATAGCAATAACAAATTGTTTAAACTTTGGAAATCCAGAGAAAAAAGAAAATATGGGGGAATTTGTTGAATGTATTGACGGAATTAATGAGGCAAGTAAGTATCTAAATTTTCCTGTTGTTTCAGGAAACGTGTCATTCTACAACGAAACAAAAGACAAAGGTATCAAACCTACTCCAACAATTGGTGGCGTTGGTTTGATTAAAGATTACAAAAATTTGATGAGTATGAGTTTTAAATCAAAAGGGAATTTAGTTTTTGTAATTGGAAAAACAGAAGGCAGTTTAGATCAAAGCGTCTTTGCTAAAATAATTTTGGATGAAAGAAAAGGACCACCACCTGAAATAAACCTATTTAACGAAAAAAATAATGGTGAAACAATTCTTAAACTTATTAAAGAAAAGTTAGCGTTATCAGTCCATGATGTATCTCTTGGTGGAATAATGATTGGTGCTTTAAAGATGTGTATAGCGGGCAGTAAAGGTATTAAATTTAACAGGTTCAAGGATTTAATAAATATTTATCAATATTTTTTCTCTGAGGACCAAGGTAGATATATTATTGAGGTAGATAAAAATAATCAAAAAAAAGTAGAGAGTATTTTAAAGAAAAACTCTGTGCACTTTGATTTACTGGGAGAAACAACAGATAAAGAGATTATCATAAATGATGAGCCAACTTTTACAGTGGACAAGGTGACAGAATTTTATAAAGGTTGGCTATATAAATACATGAGTTGATTATGGCAATGGATTTAAAAGAAATTGAAAAAATGATTAAGGAAGCATTTCCTGATGCTTTGATTGATATTCAAGATCTAGCTGGAGATGGGAACCACTATTCCGCCACAGTGACTTCGTCTCAATTTAAAGGTAAAAATAAAGTGCAACAACATAAAATGGTGTATGATGCTCTTAAAGGAAAAATGGGAAACGAGCTTCATGCTCTAGCGCTTAAGACAAAGGAAAATTAATGGATCAACAAGTTAAAGAACAGATAGAAAATTCGATAAACAATAGCGATGTTTGCTTATTTATGAAAGGTAGTCCAGAAGCTCCGCAGTGTGGTTTCTCAATGGCTGTCTCTAACATCTTAAAAATTTTGGAAGTTAAATATCAAAGTGTTGACGTATTAAAAGATCAAAAAATTCGTGAAGGTATTAAGATATATAGTGAGTGGCCAACGATCCCTCAACTTTATATAAAAAAAGAATTTATCGGTGGATGTGATATCATCAAAGAAATGTTTGAGAACGGTGAACTTAAAAAAGTTTTTGACGAAAAAGGTATAGGGTATAAAAAATAATATTATCTAGAATAATATTCGATTACTAGGTTTGGCTCCATAACAACAGGGTAAGGAACTTCTTCAAACTTTGGTGTCCTCACAAATTTAATAGTTCTTTTCTTTTCATCTACTTGCAAGTATTCAGGAATATCTCTCTCTTTATTAGCTAAAGCAATATCGATGATGGCTAATTGTTTTGACTTATCTTTAATCTCGATAGTGTCTTCTTCGCTTAAAAGATAGCTTGAAATATTTACTTTTTTTCCATTCACTTTTACATGTCCATGATTAATGAACTGTCTTGATGAAAATATTGTACTAGAAAATTTTGCTCTGTAGATAACTGAGTCTAATCTTCTTTCTAGTAATCCTATTAAATTTTCTGCTGTATCCCCTTTTTTCATAATGGCTTTTCTGTAAACATTTCTGAATTGTCGCTCATTTATGTTTCCATAATATGATTTTAATTTTTGCTTAGCTTGAAGTTGAGTTCCGTAGTCTGATAGTTTTGCATTTTTAGATTGTCCATGTTGTCCTGGAGGGTATGCTCTTTTATTGAAAGGGCTTTTTGGTCTTCCCCAAAGGTTAACCTTCAGTCTTCTATCAATTTTATGTTTAGAATTTAATCTTTTTGTCATTTAGTGAAATGGGTTATAAACTTAACATCTTATTTGTCAATCAACGTTTTTTTCCTAAACTTGCAAATACACTTGATAAAATACGTGTTTCTTTATCTGAAAGTTCCATTCTATAAAAAATGTTTCTTAAATTTTCAAGCATTATAGGTTTTTTTTCTTTGTGTTTAAAAAAGTTAATTTCATTTAGGTTATTTAGGCATAAATTTATCATCGCTTGAATTTCCTTTTTAGATGCTTTCTTTACCTTTTTTGACTTTTTAAATTGACTAGATTTGGAATTTAATAAACTTGAGATGAATTGCGCAATAATTATAAGACTATGGGATAGATTTAAAGATTTAAAATTTATGTTGGTAGGTATTTGTAAAGTGTAATTTGCATAACTAACCTCTTTATTGGATAATCCTGATGCCTCTGAGCCAAATAAAAATCCAATTTTTTTTCTTAAATCTATTTTTTTTAGACCCTCAAGATTAATATGTTTCACATTTTTGTTTCTAAATCTTGCTGATGTAGCGATTAATATATCAATATCTCCTAATGAACTTTCTAAATTATTAAATACTTTGCTTTTTTTTATGATGTCTTTTGCTCCGACAGATGTTGCTAATATTTTATCGTTAGGAAAAATAGGTTTAGGATCGATCAGATAGAGTTTTTGGAAATTAAAATTTTTTATAGCTCTTGCACAAGCGCCAATATTTTCTGATAGCTGTGGTTTATGTAAAATAAATGTAACTTTATTCTTGTTCATTTATTTGATGCCATGATTTCTATTGTAGTTAGACAATTTTGAGGGATTAATTCCTTTAAGATATTTTTGATCAACATCCCATATAGAAACCTTTAAAGGGTAACACTTCGCAACATCAGATGAATGTTCTGATCCACAGTCTCCACCTGGGCAAGCAGATAAAACCCCTAATAGATCTGTTTCTGCAAAAAATTCTAAATAATCGCCAGGTCTTACAGGACTTGATTTCATAAAGTATTGTTTAGTGTCATTAGTAAAACCAGTGAGCATAAATACATTTAATACATCGTGCACAATTTTTTCTGCATCATCTAATTTGACATTTTTCTCTTTAACCAAAGCTCTAGTTAAGTTTGAATGACAACAATAATGATAATCGTTGTTTGATGTTAATTTATATGTGTAAGGATCACATCTGGTACCAATAACATCGTGGACCGAGCCCCCATCTTTGTCATAACCATACCAATCTAATGTATCCCACGTAATTGTAGCTAATGATCTTAAATAAGGAAAACTACTAAACATTTTATCTCCAACTGAAATATGTGTTCCGTAGAGAGCTCTAGTTTTTCCAGAATAAAACTTTTCCTCTAAATTATTAGCTTGAAATAAATTTAAATCTCCAACTTGTGGTCCTTCAACACTTTCTATTCTAAAAAAATTACCTGACTTAACATTAAAAGTTTTAGCATCTCTTGGAGGTACAATGACTTCATCAACTTGTTTGATGTGTTTTCTAGCTTCATGTAATATTTCAAGATTATTATTTATTGTATCATTTGGATAACAAACAACAGGATCTGCTCCTACTCTGCTTTCAATATCAGTAGGTTTCTCAGAAAACTTCTTTATTTTCATTTATTTACTTGCAGGAGCTTTATCCTTAAATAATTTAAAATCTAAACTATCTATAAGAGCTTTAAATGATGCATCGATTATGTTTGGTGATACGCCAATGGTAAACCAATTTTTTCCTTGAGAGTCTGTACTTTCAATCGATACTCTTGTTGTAGCTTCAGTTCCTGTATTTAAAATCCTAACCTTATAGTCAACTAATTTTAAATCTTTTAAATATTCAGAATATTTTTCTAACTTAGTAACATTTTTTCTTATAGCGTTGTCTAGAGCATGAACAGGTCCATTACCCTCACCTTCACAGACTATTTGTTCACCATCGACTTCTAACTTTGCTTTTGCTCTAGAAACAATTTTATCCTGACTGTTTTTTGAAACTGAAACATCATACTCTTTAATTGAGATATATCTTGGAATTTCTCCCATTACTCTTCTGGCTAGTAATTCGAAAGAAGCGTCAGCTCCATCATAACTGTAACCAATAAATTCTCTATCTTTTACCTCTTCCAAAAGTTTTTTAACTTTTGGATCGTTTTCTTCAATTTCTATTCCAATTGTTTTAAGTCTGGATAAAATATTTGATTTACCAGACTGATCAGAAACAACTATATTTCTATTGTTACCAACATCTTCTGGATTTATATGCTCATAAGTTTTAGGATCTTTTTGAACGGCAGATACATGTAAACCACCTTTATGTGAAAATGCTGCAGCACCCACATAAGGTAAATGTTTATTAGGTTTTCTATTTAGTATCTCATCAAGTAATCTTGAACATTGTGTAATGTGTTTAATATTTTTTTCTTTAATATTTATTTCAAACTTATCTGATAATTCTTTTTTAAGATGGAATGTTGGAATAATAGACATTAAGTTAGCGTTACCACATCTTTCACCTAAGCCATTTATTGTTCCTTGGATTTGTCTTGCTCCTGATAAAACAGCTGCAATTGAATTTGCAACTGCATTACCAGTATCATTATGTGCGTGAATACCTAAGTTTTCACCAGGAATATGTTCTGAAACTTCCTTAACTATTTTTGTAACTTCATGAGGAAGTGTTCCTCCATTAGTATCACAAAGAACTATCCATTTAGCACCATTATCGTATGCAGCTTTAATGCAAGCTAAAGCGTATTTTGGATTTGCTTTGTAGCCATCAAAGAAGTGTTCTGCATCAAACATGAACTCTTTGTTGTTTTTTACAAAATGTTTTGTTGTCTCTTTAATGTTTTCTAAATTTTCTTCGTTGGTTATTCCCAATGCAACATCAACATGAAAATCCCAAGATTTTCCTACTAAACAAACAGATTTAGTATTTGAATTTAAAATCGCTGACAAACCTGGATCATTTTCTGCACTTCGTCCAGCTTTCTTTGTCATTCCAAAAGCTGTGAAGGTGGAGTTTTTTAAATCTAAACCCTTTTGAAAAAATTCTGTATCAGATGGATTAGCCCCTGGCCAACCGCCTTCTATATAATCTACACCAAGATCATCTAAAGCATGTGCAATTTTTGTTTTTTCATCAATTGAAAAATGTACACCTTGGGTTTGGGCTCCATCTCTCAATGTTGTATCAAATATGTATAATCGTTCTTTACTCATTTTATTTTCCAAGTTGTTTTATCATCTTTATCTTCAATTAAAATACCTTTATCTAAAAGTTCGTTTCTAATTTCATCAGCTAATTGGTAATTTTTATTGTCTCTAGCTGTGTTCCTATCTTTTATCTTTTGCAAAATCTCTTCCTCTGAAATTTCTAAAATATTCTTTTTAAACTCTTGCCATTTTGATTTTGGCTCAGTTAATAGACCAATAAAATTACATGCTGTTGTAAAAATTTCTTTATCTTTGTCAGATCCTTTGGCAGCTTTATCATATAATTTATGAATGTTGCTAATATATCCAGGTGTATTTAAATCATCATAAAGAGGAATTAAATCATCATCTGGGATTAATACTTTGCCCTCTGGTTTTTTTTGGCACTCGTACCATTTATCTAGAGTTTTTTTTGATTGTGTTAATAAATCATCACTCCAATCCATTGCTTGTTTGTAGTGAGTTGAAATTAAAGCTAGTCTTAAAACTTGACCATTATATCTCTGATAGAAATCTTTAATTTTAAAAATATTTCCTTGTGACTTTGCCATTTTTTCATTTGCTATTGTAATAAAGCCATTATGTATCCAATAGTTTGAAAAAGATTTATTATTAGCACATCTTGATTGGGCAATTTCATTTTCGTGATGAGGAAAAATCAAATCTCTTCCTCCGCCATGAATATCGAAAGTATCACCGAGATATTTTTTTGACATTGCAGAACACTCTAAATGCCAACCAGGTCTCCCTTTGCCCCAGGGTGAGTCCCAACTAGGCTCATCTTTATTAGATGGTTTCCACAATACAAAATCTTCTGGATTCTTTTTATTTTCCGATACCTCAACTCTAGCTCCTGCTTTTAATTCATCTATATTCTTATTTGATAATTTCCCGTAATCTTTAAAACTTGAAACATCGAAATAAACATGAGAATTTTTTTCATAAGCATTTTTATTTTTAAGAAGAACATTAATCATTTCGACCATTAAAGAAATATTCTCTGTCGCCTTGGGCTCAAAAGATGGTTTTTCACAATTTAAATAATCACAATCATTATGAAAACTATTGGTAATATTTTTAGTTAAAATATCTATTGATATTTTTTTTTGTTTTGCGCTTTCAATAATTTTATCGTCTATATCAGTTATGTTTCGAACATAAGTAACTGATTTATTTCCATACTTACATTTTAAAACCTTGAACAGAATATCAAAAACTACTAAAGGTCTTGCATTACCTATATGGGGATCATCATAAACTGTTGGTCCGCATACATACATTTTTACTTTATTTGGATCTATCGGTTTAAATATTTCTTTTTTACCGCCAAGACTATTAGTTAAATATATATCTTTATTCATTATATTAGGAATATACCTTTAATTTAGATTTGTGAATCTATTTGATTAATTAGGAATTTTGCATATTGGAATTGGCTCCATTTTATGCAAATTTGCTTTTCTGATTTGAATATATTTATCTCGATTTTTTGAATTCTCGTTATCCATGGCCTCTTCTATTTCTTTGTATGATAATCCTAACTGTCCTTCATCAGTTCTACCATCGTCCCAAAGACCATCTGTTGGAGCTGCATTAATAATATCATCCAGTATTTTTAATTCTCTTCCAAGCTCCCATACCTCAGTTTTATTACAATCAGCTATTGGAGATATATCAACACCACCATCACCATATTTTGTATAAAAACCAACTCCAAAGTCTTCAACTTTATTTCCAGTTCCAACAACTATTCCGTTGTTAGCTGCTGCAACTTGATAAAGTGTTGACATTCTTAATCTTGCTCTTGAATTAGCCATGCCATGTTCACTATTAAAATTTTTTAATGTGCTTTCGAATGTTTTGAACAAAGAGTCTAGTTCAACAGTATGACCCTCAACATTCTTAAAATTTTTCTTTAACCATTCTTGGTGCCTTAAACTTAAATCATGTTGTGAACCATTTTGTTTTATTGGCATCGATAAAACAATTGTTCTTAATCCTGTCATTGCACTTAATGTGCTTGAAACTGATGAATCAATACCTCCTGATATACCAATAACTAATGATTTTGCTTTTTTTGGCATTGAATTTACGTAATTTAAAATCCAATCTTTAATAAATATTACTTTTTTAGAAGGTTCCATGATTCAAATATAAGACAAAATTTAAATTTTTAAATGTCTAAGATGCCGCTTTAATTGCATTTCTTGCATAGTTGGAATTCTTTTTGATCTCATCTGAGATTAAGAAAGCCAATTCTAAAGCTTGATCTGCGTTCAATCTAGGGTCACAATGAGTGTGATATCTACTTGATAAATCTTGTTCAGATATATTTTTTGCCCCACCTGTACATTCTGTCACATTCTGACCAGTCATTTCTATATGCAATCCACCAGCATAAGAACTTTCGCTTTGATGAACTGCAAAAACATTTTTTACTTCATTTAATACTTTATTAAAAGGTCTTGTTTTAAAACCTGTTGAAGATTTAATTGTATTTCCATGCATTGGATCACATGACCAAATAACATTTAAACCCTCTTTTTTAATTCGTCTTATCAACTTCGGTAGAAACTTTTCAACTTGATCGTGACCAAACCTAGATATTAAAGTAATTTTACCTTTTTCATTTTTGGGATTTATTACTTCACAAATTTTTGCAATCTCTTCTGGTTTAGATGTAGGTCCACATTTTATACCAATTGGGTTTTCAATACCTTTGCAAAATTCAACATGTCCGCCATCCAATTGTCTAGTTCTGTCACCAATCCAGACAAAGTGTGCTGACGTTGCATGATACTCACCTGTAGTTGAGTCAACCCTTGCCATACTTTCCTCAAATGGTAAATGTAAAGCTTCATGAGATGTCCAGAAATTTACAGTTTTTAGTCTTCTATTGAAATCTGAATTAATTCCACAAGCATCCATAAATGCCAAAGCATCTGCAATTTTATCTTCAAGTTCTTTAAATTTTTTAGCTTGAGGACTTTTTTTAATGTAACCTAAATTCCATAAGTGTACATTTTTAAGATCTGCAAAACCTCCATTAGAAAATGCTCTTAAAAGATTCAACGTTGAAGCAGATTGAGAGTATGCCTTAAATAATCTTTTTGGATCATGCCTTCTAGATTTTTCAGTAAAATCAATTCCATTTACGTTGTCACCTAAATAACTTGGTAATTCTTTATCACCTTGTTTTTCAGTTGGTGCACTTCTAGGTTTTGCAAACTGTCCTGCTATCCTTCCAAGCTTTATAATTGGAAGCGAAGCTGAGTATGTAAGAACTAATGACATCTGAAGAATGACTTTAAATGTGTCTCTTATATTGTCCGGATTAAACTCAGCGAAACTTTCTGCGCAGTCTCCACCTTGTAAAAGAAAAGCTTTTCCATCAACAACTTGAGAAAGTTGATCTTTAAGATGTCTTGTCTCACCAGCGAAAACTAGTGGAGGAAAAGATTTAATTTTACTCAATACCTGGTTAAGTTCCTTTTCACTTTCATAAGAAGGAACATGTTTGACAGGATATTTTTTCCAACTATTTGGTTTCCAATTTTTCATAATTCAACCTTAAGATGAATATATAACTAAATTATGACAAAAGAGAATAGTTATTTTTATTATTCTACTGTTACTGATTTAGCTAAATTTCTTGGTTTATCAATGTCATAACCTTTTTTTAGTGCAGAGTAATATGCAAGCTTTTGCAAAGGAATTGTTACTAAAAACGGGAAGAGGTCATCTTCAGTATTTTCAACTTCAATAGTCTCCCAAATATTTTCAGAATAAACTTCATCTTTACTTTTATTTGTAACAAGCAAAACTTTCGCTCCTCTTGCTATAACTTCCTGCATGTTTGAAATAGTTTTTTTATAATGTTGATCTCTTGGAGCAATCACTACCACTGGCATTCCATCTTCTATAAGAGCTAGTGGTCCATGTTTCATTTCACCTGCAGGATAACCCTCTGCATGTACATAAGCTAATTCTTTCAATTTTAAAGCTCCTTCTAATGCTATTGGAAATGAATATCCTCTACCTAAAAACATTGAACCTTTTGCATCAACAAATGAACTGCATATTGATTGAATTTTGTTTTCAGTTTCTAAAGAATGTTTAACTAATTTCGCTAGATTAAATAAATTTTTGATCTTCTTTAAATAATCTTTTTTACTTATATCTTTCCTTTTTTGAGCCAATTTTAAGCAAAGTATATATAAAACAAGCATTTGTCCTAAGAAAGCCTTAGTAGATGCAACACCGATTTCTGGACCACAATGAATAGGTAAAACGAATTTGGAATCTCTTGCTATTGAGCTTTCAATAACATTTACAACTGAGCATGTTTTCATTTTATTTTTATTGCAAAGATCTAAGGCTGCATAAGTATCAGCAGTTTCGCCTGACTGAGAAACAAAAATATAAAGACAATCTTTCTTAAATTTATTTTTTCTATAACGAAACTCTGAAGCAATATCGATACTAACATCGAACGATGTTAATTGCTCAAACCAATATTTTGCAATAAGACAAGAGTGATAGGCTGTGCCACATCCTATCAGTGTTATAGAGTTTATTTCTTTTTCTTTAAATGGAAAATTAAAAATATTTATGTCATTATTAATTTTGTCGATGTATTCATTAACACAATTTTTGATAGTATTTGGCTGTTCGTCAATTTCTTTAGCCATGAAATGTTTGTAGTCACCCTTTTCATAATTTTGTTCGTTTGATGATAAATGTAATATTTTTTTATTAATTTTTTTTCCGCTCTGATTAAAAAACTCAACATTATCTTTTTTAATAATACAAAACTCCCCATCGTTAAGATATGAAATTTTATTTGTCATAGATTTTAGAGCATAAGAGTCTGATCCTAAATAATTTTCTCCAGGACCATAGCCAACAGCTAAAGGTGAACCTCTTCTTGCACCAATTATTAAATTCGGATTATCTTTAAAAATTATACCTAAAGCAAAACTTCCATGAAGTTTTTTTAAAACTTTAATAATTGCATCTTTAAGATTATCTTTTTTTAAATATTCAGTAATAAGATGAACAATAACTTCAGTATCTGTTTGAGACTTAAACTTATGTCCTTTATTTATTAAAAACTTTTTTAGCAATGTTGAATTTTCAATTATTCCATTATGAACTACAGATACATTTTCTGATGAATGTGGATGAGCGTTAATTGTGTTTGGAATACCATGGGTTGCCCATCGTACATGTCCAATTCCAACATTCCCTGTTAACTTTGATTTTGAAACGGCTTCCTCTAAACTTTCAACTCTACCCTCGCATTTAACTTCTTTAATGAAGCCTGAGTCAATCGTTGCTATTCCTGCAGAGTCGTAACCTCTGTATTCCAATTTTTTTAATGAATTTATAATTGGAGATGAAACTAATTTGTTACTTGTTATTCCAATAATTCCACACATAATTTATTTTTTTCTTTTATAGTTTTTTACTTCAGTTTGTTTTGCTCTTGATAACGCTAAAGAACCACTTTTTACATTTTGAGTTATTACAGAACTAGCGCCAACAATTGCTTTTTTTCCAATTTTAACAGGGGCAACTAATGATGTGTTTGATCCTATAAAAGCACCATCTTCAATTATTGTTTTGCTTTTTTTAACTCCATCATAATTACAAGTGATTGTACCTGCACCGATATTAGATTTTTTACCTACTGTTGCATCTCCAATATAAGTAAGGTGATTTGCTTTTGAATTTTTTTTTAATCGAGATTTTTTAATTTCAACAAAGTTTCCGACTTTTGAACCTTCTTCTAAGACAGTTCCTGGTCTTAAACGTGCGTATGGGCCAATTGAAACATTATTATCAACACTTACACCTTCAAGGTGTGAAAAGGCTAATATCTTAACATTGTTTTTGATTTTTACCTTTGATCCAAAAACAACGTATGGTTCGATTGTTACATTTTTTCCAATTTTAGTATCATTTGAAAAAAAAACAGTCTCAGGCGCAGTCATTTTTACACCCTGATTTAAAAATTTTTTTCTAAATTTGTTTTGAATATCAGTTTGTTTCATTGATTTTTTCTTATAGATAAGTATTTATGATAAAGAATTCACAAAATATTTCTTAATAATACTTTTTAAAAATGAGTCAAAAATTCACAGTTTTGGTAGATTTAGATGGAACCATAGTAGATACAGCACCAGATCTAATGAATGCTCACAATTATGTAATGAGAAAGTTTGGGTACGAAACAAAGACAACAGAGGAAATTAGAAACCTTGTTGGTAAAGGTGCTGGTGCTTTGATTGGAAGATCTATTTGGGGAACAGCTAAAAAAGAGTTTGGAAAAATTTCAGATAAAAAAGTTAAAGATGAAATGGTAAAGGATTTTATAGATTATTATGGAAAGAATATTGTTAATGAAAGTAAGATTATAGATGGTGTTTTAGAATTTTTGGAGTGGTCAAAACAAAATGATATTTCACTAGCAGTTTGCACTAATAAACAAGAACATTTAGCAATTGATTTGTTAAAAAAAATAAAAATTTTCGATTATTTTGAATATGTTGCTGGTAGTAATACTTTTGATTATTGCAAACCTGATCCTAGACATTTAACTTCTGTGATTGAAATTCTTCAAGG
Source organism: uncultured Pelagibacteraceae bacterium (assembly GCA_902599605.1). Classification (GTDB taxonomy): domain Bacteria; phylum Pseudomonadota; class Alphaproteobacteria; order Pelagibacterales; family Pelagibacteraceae; genus Pelagibacter. The sequence goes on along the minus strand of CACKFV010000010.1, from coordinate 21,813 downwards.
AGATATAAAAAAATCTTTAATGATTGGTGATAGTGAAACAGATTCAGCTGCAGCTAATTCTGCAAACTTACCATTTATATTGCTCGAGGACGGATATACTGATAAAAAAGTAAATGAAATACCTCATGATCACTTGGTAACCAACTTTCAGGGTATTGAGAAAATAGTTTCAAAATATTTGAATACTTAACATAAATGAAGTACTAAACTCAAAAAGGAATAAATTGAAAATACATAAAGTAAAAGTTTTCGCATCAAAAGATAAATTAAGTAAAAAAAATCAACTTGCATGGAAAATTGCAGAAATTGCAAGTGACAGTGCTAAACTAAATAAAGATTCAGTTGATATGGTGATAAATAGGATGATTGATAATGCATCTGTAGCTATCGCTTCATTAAATAGAAAAGCTGTAGTTACTTCAAGGGAAATGGCAATGAAACATCCAAGATCTAATGGTGCTACTTTATTTGGAATTAATTCAAAAAAGAAATTTGATTGTGAATGGGCTGCCTGGTCCAATGGAACTGCTGTAAGAGAATTAGATTTCCACGATACTTTTTTAGCAGCAGACTATAGTCATCCGGGAGATAATATTCCTGCATTAATGGCTGTTGCACAACAAAAGAAAGTTTCCGGTTTAAATCTTATTAAAGGAATTATTACTGCATATGAGGTGCAAGTAAATCTTGTAAAAAGTATCTGTCTCCATAAACATAAAGTAGATCATATAGCTCATTTAGGTCCAAGTGTTGCAGCAGGTATAGGAACAATGCTTAATCTAAAAACAGAAACTATCTATCAAGCTATTCAACAAGCACTACATGTTACTGTATCTACAAGACAATCTAGAAAAGGAGAAATTTCTAGTTGGAAAGCTTTTGCTCCTGCGCATGCTGGAAAACTTGGTATAGAGGCTGTCGATAGAGCAATGAGAGGTGAAGGAGCACCAAGTCCGATTTATGAAGGAGAAGATAGCGTGATTGCAAGAATACTCGATGGAAAAAAAGCACTATATAAAGTTCCACTTCCAAAAAAAAATCAGGAAAAAAAAGCTATTCTTGAAACTTATACAAAAGAATATTCAGCAGAATATCAAGCGCAAGCACTTATAGACCTTGCAAAAAAATTAAATAGAAAAATTGACAATTTAAACGAAATTAAAAAAATAGATATATATACAAGTCATCATACTCATTATGTAATTGGAACAGGAGCAAACGATCCACAAAAAATGGATCCTAATGCAAGTAGAGAAACTTTAGATCACTCAATAATGTATATATTTGCTGTTGCTTTAGAGGATGCTGATTGGCACCACGTGAAATCATATAGTAAATCAAGAGCAAGAAAGAAAAGCACCATTAAGATATGGAGATCTATTAAAACTCATGAGGATAAAAAATGGACTAAACGTTATCATGATCCAAACCCAAAAAATAAAGCTTTTGGAGCTAAAGTTATAGTCACATTAAAAAATAATAAAAAAATTGTTGAAGAACAAGGTGTAGCAGACGCTCATCCTTATGGCTTAAGGCCATTTAAAAGAGCTAATTATATTAAAAAGTTTTTAACACTTTCAAAAGACATTATACCCAAAAAGGAGTCAGATAGATTTCTGAGAGACATTCAAAACTTAAGAAAGTTAAAGTCAAATCAGTTACACAAATTAAATATTGAAATTAATAGTAGAAATATTAAAAAAAATAAAAAAATTGGTATTTTTTAATGCACTTTATAAAAAAAAAAATAAAAGAAAAAAGAAAAGATTTTGTTGATAAATTAAAAAGTGGAAAAATTTTAAGAGTTCCTGGTGCATATAATCCATTAACTGCTAAAGTAATTGAAGAAATTGGCTATGATGCTGTTTATGTCTCGGGTGGTGTTATGTCTAATGACCTTGGTTATCCAGATATAGGTCTTACAACACTTGAAGATGTGAGTAATAGATCAAAACAAATAGCAAGAGTAACAAACTTGCCTACAATTGTTGATATTGACACGGGTTTTAAGTCTTGTAAAAAAACTATTAAAACTTTTGAAAAATTTGGTGTGACAGCAGTACATATAGAAGATCAAGTTGAGAGAAAAAGGTGTGGTCATCTTGATAACAAAGAACTTATTTCTGTTAAAAAAATGGTAAAAAAAATTGAAGAGTGTGTCAAAGCAAGGAAAGATAAAAATTTTAAGATAATTGCCAGATCAGATGCAAAAAGTGTAGAGGGAATAGATAAGATGATTGATAGATGTAAAGCATATATCGACGCAGGGGCTGAAATAGTTTTTCCTGAAGCTTTAAAAGATAAAGCTGAATTTGAAAAAGTTAGAAAAAGTCTAAGTTCCTATTTACTTGCAAACATGACAGAATTTGGAAAATCAGATCTTTTAGATTATAAAGAGTTGGAAAGTTTGGGTTATAATATCGTTATTTATCCCGTAACAACTCAAAGATTGGCAATGAAAGGTGTGGAGGAAGGTTTGAAGATAATTTTTGAAGAAGGACATCAAAAAAACCTTATTGATAAAATGCAAACTAGAAGTAGATTGTATGACTTGGTAGATTATGAAAAATACAATGCTCTCGATAAAAAAATATATAATTTTAGTACGGATGGACACGATTAATGACTGAAGATATTAAAAAAGGTTTACTTGGCATTGTAGTTGATGAAACTGAAGTTTCAAAGGTAATGCCAGAAATAAATTCTCTGACTTACAGAGGATATGCCGCGCAAGATCTTTGCGCAAAATGTAAATTTGAAGAAGTTGCATATCTTATTCTAAATGGAGAGTTACCTTCTGAAAAACAGTTAAAAAATTTTGAAAAAATTGAAAGAAAAGAACGAAATTTATCAAAAACATTAATGAATAATATCAAAAATTTCCCGAGAAAATCTCATCCTATGGATGTAGCTAGAACAGCAGTAAGTATAATGGGTCTAGAAGATAAGGAGACTAAGGACAATTCCCGTGAAGCTAATTTAAGAAAGGTAATGAGAATTTTTGCAAAAACACCTGTTGCTTTAGCAGCCTTCTATAGAATTAGAAAAGGAAAAAAAATTATTAAACCAAAGAGTAATTTGTCTTTCTCAGAAAACTTTTTTTATATGTGTTTTGGAAAAGTTCCTGAAAAAGAAATTGTAAAAGCTTTTGATGTATCATTGATATTGTATGCTGAACATAGTTTTAATGTTTCTACATTCACTGCAAGAACAATTACTAGCAGCTTGTCAGATATTCATGGAGCAATTACTGGTGCTATTGCAAGTTTAAAAGGACCGTTGCACGGTGGTGCCAATGAAGAAGTAATGCATATGATGAATAAAATAAAAAAACCTGAAAATGCCTTAAACTGGATAAATAATGCCTTAGATCAAAAAGCTGTTGTTATGGGTTTCGGTCATAGAGTTTATAAAAGCGGTGACTCTAGAGTGCCAACAATGAGAGAATATTTTTCAAAAGTTGCAAAAGTTAAAAAAGATAAGAAGTTTGAAAAAATTTACGATATTGTTGAGAAGGTGATGATTGAAAGAAAAAATATTCATCCAAATGTAGATTATCCTACTGGACCGACTTATCATTTAATGGGATTTGATACTGATTTCTTTACACCAATTTTTGTAATTTCTAGGATAACTGGATGGTCTGCACATATTCTTGAACAACATGCTGCAAATAAATTAATTAGACCTCTTGCAAGTTACAAAGGTAGCAGTTACAGAAAAGTTGTCCCTTTAAATCAAAGATAAGTTAAGTTTTAATAGCAAGAATATTTTCCTCATCAATTTTTGAAGTCTTATATCCGTAAATATTTAATTTCTCTAAAGTTTCCTCAAGTTTTTGTCCAGTTTTTTTATATCCGTCGAAATGTTTATATTCGAATAATATTTCTTTAATATTTAAAGAATTAAAGTCTATGTCATTTAGTATTTCATACTCACTACCCTCGACATCAATTAATAGTTTATTAATTTGTTTTATTTGATATTTTTTCACAATATCTTTAAATCTTATTGTGTTTATTGAAACTTTTTCTATATCTTCTTCCTCAACTTTGAACCTTTTTGATTTATGGTCAAGAATGTGTTGTTTATTGAATGATCCAATGCCACTTGACCAGTGTTTTTTTAATTTGTGTATAGACTTTTCTTTTACAAAATAAAAATTCTTAATTTCATTTTTGTTAGATATTGCGACTTGTTCAATTATAACATTATCTAAATGGATTAAATTTTTTTTTATTGCGGCGACATTATGTGGAACAGGTTCAACTAACAATACTTTTTCGGGCGATAATTTTTCAATATCGCCCTTGATATGAATGCCTATATGAGCTCCTAAAACTACTAAACCAAATTTACTCATTTGGCATTAGATGCATTAACTAAATGCTTCTACCCAATTACCTCTTGTGGATGCTTTTGAATATTCAGTTGCTCTTCCTTCAAAGAAGTTCATATGTTCAACAGCATTTAACATAGTATCAAGCCAAGTAAGTGGATTTTTTTCTATATCATAAATTGGCTCAAGACCTAACTGAACTAATCTTCTGTTTCCAATAAATCTAATGTAGTCTTTAACTTCTTGAGCTGTAAGACCTTTCATCGGTCCCATTTCAAAAGCTAAATCTATAAATGCATCCTCATGCTCTACAATTGTTCTGCATGCATCATAAATTTCTTTTTTAAGTTTCGGAGTCCAGATCTCAGGATTTTCTTTTATAAATTCTTTGAAAATTCTGATCATTGAATTGCAATGAAGAGTTTCGTCTCTTACTGACCAAGTAACTATCTGTCCCATACCTTTAAGTTTATTGTGTCTTGGAAAGTTTAGCAAAATTGCAAAGCTTGCAAATAATTGTAGCCCTTCTGTAAAAGCACTAAATACAGCAACTGTTTTTGCAATATCTTCTTTTGAGTTTACATTAAAACCTTGCATGTAATCATACTTATCCTTCATTTCTTTGTACTTCATAAAAGCTGAATACTCAGACTCGGGCATACCAATTGTATCTAATAAATGTGAGTAAGCAGCTACGTGAACGGTTTCCATTGCAGCAAAAGCTGTCATCATCATTAAAACTTCTGTTGGTTTAAATACTGTTGTGTAGTGTCTTAAATAACAGTTGTTAACTTCAACATCTGCCTGAGTAAAAAATCTAAAGATTTGAGTTACTAAATTTTTTTCAGGTTCTGACAAATTTTTTTGCCAATCTCTAACGTCATCTCCTAATGGCACTTCCTCTGGTAACCAGTGTATTCTTTGTTGAGTTAACCAAGCATCATAACACCATGGATATCTGAATGGTTTGTAAACAGGATTTTCTACTAATAGTCCCATTTTTTTTGGTTGGATAATTTTTCCTTTTTCCTCTTTTTTTACTACTGACATGATAGACACTCCTCATATTTGTTTTCGTCGGTTTCTTGTTGATTTGATTTATATACATTTGCAGTAACATCGGTCGATTTTGCATCATTAACATTTTCTGCTCTTTGTATTGATTTAGACCTGCAATAATAAAGACTTTTCAAACCCTTTTTCCAAGCTTGGAAATGAATTTGATGAAGGTCTCTTTTATGAACATCTGCAGGTAAAAATAAGTTAATAGATTGTGCTTGTGAAATGTGTGGAGTTCTGTCCGCACTTAAGTCAACAAGCCATCTTTGATCTAACTCAAAAGCTGTTTTAAAAACATCTTTCTCTTCTTGAGTTAAAAAATCTAAGTGAGACACAGAGCCTTGGTTAGTCGTAATTGTTGACCAAACTTCATCTGTATCCTTTCCATGTTTCTCTAATAATTTTCTTAAGTATTTATTTCTAACATTAAAAGATCCGGAAAGAGTTTTGTGGGTATAACTATTTGCTGCTATTGGCTCAACGCCTGGAGAAGTACCCCCACAAATGATTGAAATTGAAGCAGTTGGAGCAATTGCAGTTTTATTTGAAAATCTTTCTTTAAAACCATATTCAGCAGCATCAGGACACGCTCCTCTTTCCTCTGCTAAATCTTTTGAAGATTTATCAACTTTCTTCTGAATATTTTTAAAAATGTTTTTGTTCCAAACTTTGCTCATTACAGACTCGAGAGGTATCATTTTTTTCTGATAGTATGAGTGAAGCCCCATTACTCCTAAGCCTACACTTCGTTCTTTTGCAGCTGAATATGTTGCATCACTAAATTCTTCTGGTGCATTGTTAATAAAGTCAGTTAAAACATTATCTAAAAATCTCATTACATCATCGATAAAATTTTCATCATCTTTCCACTCATCATATTTTTCAATATTTAACGAAGACAAACAACAAACAGCAGTTCTGTCCCTACCCTCCTTATCAATTCCTGTTGGAAGAGTAATCTCACTACACAAATTAGATGTCTTAACTGTTAAGCCAGCTAACTTATGATGTTGTGGTATTTGTCTATTAACTGTATCAATAAAAATTATATATGGCTCACCAGTTTCAACTCTTGCAGTTAATAATCTGATCCATAAATTTCTAGCTGAAACAGTCGATTGCACAGATCCATTTTTTGGACTCTTAAGTGCCCATTGTTCATCAAGTTCAACTGCTCTCATGAAAGCATCTGAAACAAGAACACCATGATGCAGGTTTAGAGCTTTTCTATTTGGATCTCCCCCTGTAGGTCTTCTCATTTCAATAAATTCTTCAATCTCTGGATGGTCAATAGGCAAATAACAAGCAGCAGATCCTCTTCTTAATGAACCTTGGCTGATTGCCATCGTTAAAGAGTCCATAACTTTTATAAAAGGAATTATTCCAGAAGTTTTTCCAACTCTTCCAATTTTTTCACCAATAGATCTTAGATTACCCCAGTAGCTTCCGATACCACCACCTCTAGCAGCTAACCAAACATTTTCACTCCAAAGACCCAGGATACCATTTAAACTATCACTCGCTTCGTTTAAGAAACATGATATTGGTAAACCTCTCGTAGTTCCGCCATTAGACAGAACTGGTGTTGCAGGCATAAACCAAAGATTACTAATATAATTGTATAGTCTTTGTGCGTGTAAATTATCATCAGCATAATGACTTGCTACTCTTGCAAACAAGTCTTGGAAAGATTCATTCTCTCCTAAGTATCTATCGCTAAGTGTTGCTTTTCCGAAATCTGTTAGATTTTCATCTCTACTTCTATCAATCTTTATTGTAATACCTCTAGAGTTTTGAAATAGCTCTGTGTTGTTGTTTAAAGAGAATAAGTCTGGACCTTTGGTCTTATTCTTCTGATCAACCTGAGGTTTAAATTCAGAGACAGCTTTCTTTATCGCCTGAGACAAGACTTTGTTCATTATACTCCCTTTTTTACACTATTTATTATTAAAACAACTATATGTTGTGTGCAGATTTCTTAAATACACTATATAAATTAAAAATCAACAGAACATTTATAGAACATAAAAAAAATAGTTCAATAAAAAAATCAAAAAAATGTACATATATCAACATGGAAGTGGAAAAAAAAATCGACCCATTAGGATTTAGAGAATATGACGCTAGGTGGCTATACCCAAAAAGCATCAACTCGAAGGGAATCGAGGCAGTAGGAAAAGGGTTTGGAACTCAGGTAATAAGTTCAGAAAAGAATCCTATCGTGATTGTAGGAAATGACTACAGATCTTATAGCGAAGAAGTTAAAAATAATTTTATAAAAGGACTATTATCAACTGGCTGTAATGTAAAAGATATAGGTTTATGTTTATCACCCACAGTTTATTTTTCTCAATTTAAAATAAAATCAAATGCTGTTGCAATGATAACAGCAAGCCACAATGAGAATGGTTGGACAGGAATAAAGATGGGAATTGAAAAAGGTCTAACTCATTGCAAAGAAGAAATGTCAGAACTTAAATCTATAGTAATGAATGAAACTTTTAAACAGGGTTCAGGTAAATACGAAAAAGTAGAAAATTTTAATAAAGTATATATTGATGAGTTATCAAAAAATAAAATTAAGAAAAAGTTAAAAGTTGTAGCTGCATGCGGTAATGGCACTGCTGGAATATTCGCGCCTGAAATTCTTAGAAATATTGGGTGTGAAGTAATAGAGCTTGATTGTAACTTAGACTATAGTTTCCCTAGATATAACCCAAATCCAGAAGATATGAAAATGCTACATGAAATTTCAAAATGCGTAAAAGAAAATAACGCAGATGCAGGTTTTGGTTTTGATGGTGATGGAGATAGAGTTGGAGTTATTGATAATAAAGGGAATGAAATATTTGCAGACAAAATTGGTTTGTTAATTGCAAGAAATATTTCAGAGTTGCATCCAAATAATAAATTTATTGTAGATGTAAAATCAACAGGATTGTTTAACAAAGATGAAATTTTAAAAAAAAATAATTGTAAAACTCTCTATTGGAAAACAGGACATTCGTATATTAAGAGAAAAGTAAAAGAAGATAATGCTATTGCTGGATTTGAAAAAAGTGGCCACTTTTTTTTTAATAAACCTTTAGGATTTGGCTTTGACGATGGAATTAATTCTGCAATTCAAATTTGTCATTTAATTGATAATCAAAATAAAAAATTAGATGTTTTAATTAATTATTTGCCAAAAACTTTTCAAAGTCCGACTATGGGACCATTTTGTAAAGATGAAGAAAAATATAAAGTAATAGATGAAATTATCTCTAATATAAAAAAACTTCAGATCGACAAACAAAAAATATGTAATCAGGAAATAACTGATATACTTACTGTCAATGGAGTGAGATTTACTCTTGCTGATGGATCTTGGGGTCTTGTAAGAGCATCTTCAAACAAACCATCGCTTGTTGTTGTTACAGAGAGTCCAGTGTCAGATAAAATTAAAACTGATATTTTTAGATTTATCGATGATCTACTTCAAAAAACTGGAAAGATTGGTGAATACGATCAAAAGATATAGTTTAAACTTTATTTCCTTTAATCAAAAAATAAAAGCCACCAATAAAAAGAAAAATTTGCTCACTAGTAAATAATTTTTGGGTGATAAACCAATCTGGGTGAGCAATTATAAATATATTTGTCATAAGTATTACAATTACAAGTCCCGCAAATCTTGCAAGTGTATCTCCTATGGGATTTCTCAAAAAACCACTCACAATTAAAATTATTCCAGATAAAAGTTCACTCAATGCTACAAATGTTGCAAGTGCTGGAGGTAAACCAAAATATTCAACTAGACCTGCTGGTGGCAAAGGAAATTTAGCATAACCGTGAATGATAAATGCTATTCCAATACCAAATCTTAATAAAAGAGAAGCAAGAGCCTCAAAGTTTAGTAAAAAGTTTTTTAATTTAGAAACCATTTATTAAGATTTAAATAATTTATATTTAAGTTCAAGATAAGTTTTTGAATTATCACCATTAAATATTAAAATATCTGTAAAGAAATATTGTAGCAACTACATATAAAAAAATTCCAAAAAGAACTTGAACTTTTGTCTTCTCAAGTTTGTGCACTGTATTAGCCCCAATTCTAGCCATTATTGTTGTAATAGGGACGAATATTAGAAAGGCAGGGATATTTACAAAACCAATGCTGAGGGGAATATCAACATTCTTAAATAATCCTGACAAGAAAAAACCAATAGCGCCAAACAATGAAATTATAAATCCAATGGCTGCTGCACTCCCTATTGCTCTATTTATCGAGTAGCCAAAGTATCTTAAAACAGGGACATTAATCATAGCTCCAGTAATACCCATTGGAGCTGAAATTAAGCCAGAGATAAATCCAAATGATAGACGAGGCAGCAAATTAAATGATGGATAAACTTTTTTATTTTTGTTTTTTGCAAGGAGTAGATAAGCACCTAAAAAATAGACCATGATTGAAAAAAAAAGAACCAATGATTTAGTATTCATCATAGAAGCAATTATAGTTCCAGTTACTACGCCAAAAACAACAAATGTTCCAAAAGTTTTTATTATACTTAAATCAACAGCACCATGTTTTCTGTGAGCTAGTACTGATGAGAATGAGGTTAATATTGTTATTGTAAATGCAGTCCCAACTGTAAGATGCATTAGATAATCTTTATCTATTCCAAAAGTTTCAAAAATAAAGAAAAGAAATGGCACAGAAATTAATCCACCACCAATTCCAAATAATCCCGCAAAAAAACCAACTGGAATAGCTGCAGCAATCATTAATAAAATGAAAAATATGTATTCGTTGAAAATAATCTGGTCCACAATTTTAATTTAATTGATACTTAGATATTCTAAAAATGATCTAATTGATACCAAAATTAAAAAAGTTCCAAATATTTTGCTAAGTATCTTTTTATCGATTTTGTAGACTGCTTTTGCACCTAACCTTGCCATTATCATGGTAACTGGGACAAATACTATGAAGCCGAGTAAATTTATATATCCCAAACTGAACGGTGTATTAACATTATCAATAATTTTTCCACCAGTGATCATTGTAATTGTTCCAGTAACAGCAATAAGGAAACCTACTGCTGCAGCTGTTCCAATTGATTTTCTAATATCATAACCAAATGTTCTCATGAAAGGAACCATCAATGATCCGCCTCCAATTCCTAAAGGAATAGAAATAAATCCAATCAATATACCAGAAATATTTTTAACTAAATTTGATATTTGTTTTGGGTTATCAACTAATTTTTCTCTCAAAAAAATAAAAAAAAGTCCAACCATAAAAGCAAATATAGAAAAAAATAATACAAGTGCAGGTGTTTTCAAATTAACTGCCAAGAAAGTTCCAAAAAAAACTCCAATTAAAATAAAAATTCCAAATGATTTTACCATATTAAAATCTACTGCATCATGTTCTCTATGTGTTAAAGTAGATATAATTGAGGTTGGAATTATTATTGCTAAAGATGTACCAACAGCTAGATGCATCCTTGTTACAATGTCAAAGTCTAAAACTGTAAATGCGTAATAAAGTGCGGGAACCATGATTATGCCCCCACCTACTCCGAGTAAACCAGCCATAAATCCTGCAACTGCTGCAGCAATAGCTAAAACGGTTAAAAGATAAAAAATTTCATTGATATTTAAATTTTCCATTAGGAATTTAATTGATTTGCTTTCTCATTGTTTTGCACAATTGTCATTATGTGTTTTGCTTTTTGAAAATCTGAGTCTCTAGCCATCATATTGTCACTTAAATATCTTTTCCAATCTTTAGAGCCAGGTTGACCATGATAAAGACCAACTGTGTGTCTCATAACATGATTTACTTGTGTACCAAGCTTAACCTCTTCTTCTAAATAACTAATAATCTGTTTTGCTATTTGTTCTCTTGAGGGCACTTCATTTGTATTAAATATTTCTTTCTCAATATCGGTTAAAAAGTAAGGATTTTGATAAATTGCTCTTCCAATCATCACGCCATCGCAGTGTTCTAAATGTTTTTTAATTTCATCAGTCTGTGAGACTCCTCCATTAATTATTATCTCAAGCTCTGGGTTTGCTTTCTTAATTTCGTAAACCATTTTGTAATTTAGTTTTGGTATATTTAAATTTTGCTTAGGTGTAAGACCTTTTAATAAAGCCTTTCTTGCATGCAGTATCACTGTTTTACATCCAGATTGTTTTATTTTGTTAATGAAACTATTTAGATATTCGAAGTCCTCAATTTCATCAACTCCTATCCTAGTTTTAGCTGTTACAGGAATTTTACATGAGTTGACCATGTTATTAATACATTCTGCAACTAAATCAGGTTCTTTCATCAAACACGCTCCAAATGAATTTTTTTGTACTTTTTTGCTCGGGCAACCCAAATTAATATTTATTTCATCATAACCAAATTGCTCTGCTAGTTTAGCAACCTCTGCTAATTCTTTTTTATCTGAGCCCCCCACTTGAAGAGCAACCGGCTTCTCTTCCTCTCTAAAACCAAGTATTCTTTTTCTATCCCCATGAATTGCTGATTTCGTTGCAACCATCTCGGAGTACAACATTACGTTTTTACTAATAAGTCTTAGAAAATATCTGTCATGCCTATCAGTGCAATCCATCATAGGTGCAACAGATATTTTTCTATTGATTTTTTTGTTTTTAAAATCCAATTGGTTTACCCATTAATTTGTCAGGTAACCAAGTTACTATTTCTGGGAAAATACACAATATTATTATACAGATAACCATCATAACCATAAAAGGTATAGAACCTTTTAATATTTCAGAAAGACTTACGTCGGGAGTTATTCCTTTAATAATATATAAATTCAATCCAACGGGTGGTGTAATCAATCCAATCTCCATATTTATCGTGAAGACGATTGCGAACCAATAAGGATCAAAGCCAAATTGGGTAATAATTGGAAGTAATATTGCGGATGTCATTACTATAACGGCAACAGGTGGTAAAAAGAAACCTGCAATCAACAAAAATATATTAATGTAGAAAAATAAGACCCATTTATTCAATCCCATCTCTACAATGGTTTGAGCAATTGATTGTGTTACATAAAGCGTAGATAAGCTAAAAGCGAATATGTAAGAGCCTGCAATGATAAACATTATCATTACGCTTTCTTTCATAGAAACTTTTACGATGTCCCATATTTTTTTTGGTTGGTAAATTTTGTAAACAATTGCAATCATGACAAATACAAGAAATGCACCTACCCCAGATGCTTCTGAAGGAGTTGCTACCCCACCGTATAGAACATATAAAACTCCAACCACGATTAATAAAAATGGAAGAACTCTTGGTATGACTTCTAATTTTTCTTTGAGTGTTGGGGGTGTTCTATTTCTTAAAATTTCTGCTGATTGTTTATCAATAAAGTAAGAATAGATATAAGCCCATAACATAAATAATCCAGCTAGAAGTAAACCAGGTATGACACCGCATAAAAATAATCTTCCGATGGAAGTACCAGTTGCTAATCCATAAACAATTAAAACAATGCTGGGTGGTATTAAAACTCCTAAAGTTCCCCCTGCTGCTATACATCCAGTTGCTAGCCTTGCTGAGTATCCTCTTTTTCTCATTTCTGGAATACCCATTGTTCCTATTGCTGCACATGTTGCAGGACTTGATCCACTTAAGGCTGCGAAAATAGAACAAGCTCCAATATTTGAAACAACAAGACCGCCAGGCAATCTCCAGAGCCATCTGTCTAAACCTGTGTACAAATCTTTTCCAGCTGGTGAATTTGCAACAGCCATTCCCATCAAAATAAACATTGGGATAGATAACAAAACAAATGAATTTAAACCTGCATAAAATGTTTCAGCAAAAACATTTAAAATTGAAAAACCTTCAGCGATAACTAAAAAGATCACCGAAATAAAACATAAGCCAAAAGCTATTGGTATTCCCGAGAATAGCATTACAACAGTTGCTATCCCGACTATTAAACCTAATAATAAAGGGTCCATTATTCAAACTCCTTTAATTTTCTTACATGTAAAATTAATTCAGATATATATGACATTGTCATAAGAATTGCGCCTATAAGCATTGATGAATAAGGTATCCAGAGTGGAGGACCCCATACTGTTCCCGTATTGTAATTCTTTATAAATGCTTCGTAAGTAATTTCATAACTTACGTAAAATAAAATAAGAAAAAAAATTAAGCAAAGACTGTCAGTAAAAATTTTAAGTTTAGTGACATTCTTTTCACTTAAAAAAGTATATAGATACTCCATATTAACGTGGCCTTTTTCACTTAAAACATATGCAGCGCCTATAAATGTTGAAGCAACTAATAGCATTGTAACAAGCTCTGTTTGCCATGTAATAGCGTTCTTAAATAAGTATCTCTCGAAAACTAATTCTGTAATAATAACGATGGAAAGAAAAAGACAGCCAGCTGCAAAAATTCCACAAGCTTTCGCTAGCCAGTTTGTCAATTTAATAAATTTATCAGTCATGAAAAATACCCCTGCCGAAAAAGCAGGGGTATAATTTTAATTTAATTATTTTACAGCAAGAGCCATATCAATCAATTTTTGACCGTTTGGCACTTTTTCTGCAAAGTTTTTGTATGAAGATTTTTTAGCAATAGCTAACCAAGCATCAAAGTCTGATTTCGACATGTAAGACAACTTCACGCCAGCTTTTTTGTAAGCTTTTTCCATTGTCGTATCTAAACCAGCAGCTTCTTTAGTCATATACTTCTCTGCTTTTTTTCCAGCTTTCATTAAAGCTTTTTGTTGTTTGCTATCTAGGGCATCAAAAGATTTTTTTGACATCAAAATTGGCTCATACATAAACCATAGACCAAAATCTCCTGGAGGTGTTGCACATTTTACTTGCTCATAAATTCTGTATGAAACAAAACTTCCTGAACTAGTATTAGCACCATCTAATACACCTGTTTGCAAACCGTTATAGATTTCAGAAGATGGCATTGATTGAATACCTGCTCCTGCTGCTTCTAGCATTTGGTTAAATGCTTTACCTGCAGCTCTAAACGTTTGACCTTTTACAGATTCTGGATTTGAAATACAATTTTTCTTTGAAACAAATCCACCTGCAAGCCAAGCATCAGACAAAACAACTACTCCAGCATCATTGATGATCTTTTTAATTTCTGTCATCATTGGAGACGCATTAACTCTTAATGCATGTTTATGGTTTTTAACCATTCCAGGCATTAAAGTAATGTCAAACTCTGGATGGAACTTAGCAGCGTATGCTAATGGGAACGCTGAAATATCCAATTGACCTGTTGTCATTGGTTTCCATTGTTCTTTTGGTTTGTAAAGTGATTTTGCAGGGTAAATTCTTATATCTACTCCTACATTAGCTTTTTTCATTTCATCAGCAATAATTTGAACCATTTCGTGTCTTACGTCGAAAGACCCGTCAGCTCTTGGCGTACCTGGCCATTGGTGACTAGCTTTTAAAGTTACTGCAAAAGCTGATCCAATAGTTGTAGTTACGAAAACTAATGAAAGAAAATATAAAGATATTTTTTTTAACATTATTATTCCTCTCTATTATTATTTTATTGATGTATTAAATGGAACTTCTTGATAAGAGTCAATATGCTTTAAAATACAATTGTCGCTATTATGAATGGACCTTTAAAAGATATATTAGTTTTAGACCTAACTCGAGTGCTGGTTGGTCCTTATTGCACTATGATTTTGTCAGACCTAGGGGCTAGAGTGATAAAAGTTGAAGCACCTGAAATTGGAGATGACTCTAGAAAATTTGGACCTTTTATTGATGATCAGTCTGCATACTTTATGTCTCTTAATAGAGGAAAAGAAAGTATAGCTCTAAATTTAAAAAATTCAGAAGACAAGAAAATTTTTGAACAAATACTTAAAAAAGCAGATGTGTTAGTTGAAAATTTTAAACCTGGAACATTAGAGAAATGGGGATTTGGTTGGAAAGATTTATGTAAAAAATATCCAAAATTAATTTATGCTTCTGCATCAGGTTTTGGTCAAACAGGTCCATTAAGAGAATTACCGGCGTATGATATGGTTGTTCAAGGAATGGGTGGACTTATGAGTGTAACTGGTCAACCAAATTCTGAACCTACAAGAGTTGGAACATCAATTGGTGATATTACTGCTGGTTTGTTTACAGCGATAGGTGTTAATGCAGCACTATATGACAGGAAGAAAACAGGTAAAGGAACTTACATAGACGTTTCGATGCTTGATTGTCAAATTGCAATTTTGGAAAACGCAATTGCAAGATACTTAGCAAAAAATGAAATACCTAAACCAATGGGGTCACGTCATCCATCAATAGCACCTTTTGAAGCTTTTAAAACAAAAGATAGTCACATTATAATAGCAGCTGGTAACGACAAACTTTTTGAAAAACTCTGCCAAGTTTTAAATATCAACAATATTTTAAAAGATGAAAAATTTAAAACAAATTCATCTAGAGCTCAAAATATGGATGAACTAAAAAAAATTTTAGAAAAAGAGCTTTCAAGTAAAAATACAAGTGACTGGGTCTCATTGATGGAAAAAGAAAAAATTCCTTGTGGTCCAATATTTAATATTAAAGAAGCAGTTGAAAATCCTCAAATTAAAGCAAGAAATATGATTGTAAATTCATATCATAAAAAAATTGGTGAGTTAAAAACTGCTGGTAACCCAATTAAGATGTCAAATTACAAAGATGAGGAAAAAAGAGGAGATATACCAGATTTAGATGAACATAGAGAAAAAATTATTAAAGAGTTTTGTAATTAATTTTTTCTATCTCCTGAGACATTTTAAGTAATACTTTTTTTTTATTTAGTTTATCTGTTCTAATTAAAACAGCATCTCTCATTTTTTTTAGTGGTGAATGTTTTCTTTTTTTATCAAGTCTAGTTCTAATACTTAAGCTTTTTTTAACCTCTTTAAGTGGAACTTTCTTCTTTAAATCTTTCCATCTTCTAATAGATGCTTCATTCAAATTACAAGTAAAATAAAAAGCTAGGTCATAACGGGGATTTTTTTTCAAAATAGTGCTAGCTATATCTCTTCCCTCAACACATATTCTTTTATTTTTTTTGATAATCTTTTTTTGAAATTTTTTCATTATTTCTCTAACACCTTTGTTTTTAGCTAGATAACCAACATGATTGCTTATTTCCTGTGAATGTAGAGATTGCTTTTTTATTTTATTATAAGAGACGTTTTTAAATTTCTTCTTTAAAAAGGGAACTACCTTTTTAGGCTTATGCTTAATGATAATTTTACTTGCATATCTGTATAATAATCCAGAGTTTATAAGAAAAAGTTTATATTTTTTTGAAACTAATTTTGCACCTGTGCTTTTACCGCTAGCAGCTTCTCCGTCACATGCAATTCTTAAAGACTTATTCATTAAAACTATGTTTAATTAAATAACTTATTTTGATTATGATTGAAATATTATTGTTCTGAATTTTCTGAGTTCTCAGCTTCTTGTTGATCGTTTTCAGCTATTTCATCAAGAGAAACTTCGTTACTTTCTTCTACTCCGCCCTCTTCAGCTGGAGCATCATTTGATTGAGGGGCATCAGCATTTTGTAGTTCTGCTAAGTCTTCTTTTGAAACTTGAATTTTTTCAGGAACTTTTCTTGCTCTTTTAGATGGTAAAATTGGTGTTCCACTTTTTGAGATTTCACCTTTGTATAGGTTCTCAAAATCATCTCCGATATCTTCATCTTCTTCACTTAAATCATCAACTTGTTCGATATGTTTTCTTAGTTTATAAACAGCACTATCTGTTAACTCACTTGTTTTGACATTTTCATTCGCAATTTCTCTAAGTGCGATAACAGTATTTTTATCGTTATCTCTTTCAACACTCGGTTCAATTCCAGAATTTAATTGAGTAGCTCTTTCCTTTGCAACTAAAACTAATTCGTAAGGGCTGTCTACTTTATCGATACAATCTTCTACAGTCACTCTAGCCATGCGGAGTATTTATACTTAGAGGTCTATAAAATCAAGAGGTTTTTATAAAATCGTTGGATTAAGTTTGTTCTTAATTAAAAACAGTAATATTAAGGAAATCAAAATATAGCCTCCAGAAATCGTAGATATTTGCTCTATAGAAAAGTCAAAGTCTATCATTAAACCAAAAAGAGCTGTTCCAAATGCAGTTGAAAATACCATTAATGCAGTAGTTAGAGCTTTAATTGATCCTATAAATTTAACTCCATACAATTCCGCCCATGTTGACGAACCTAAAACGTTAGCAAATCCATTTGATACACCAATTAATCCTAGAAAGAAGAATGAGGAAATTGGTGACTGGAAGTAAATTAAAATCAATAAAGAAATCAAAAAAGGGATATTCATATATATAAGTAGTTTTCGACTTGTGAACTTATCAATCAAATAACCAGCGACAAATAAAGTTAAAACTGATGCTATTGAATAAACCATAAATGATTGAGCGATAGTATATTCTCCCCAGTTTTTCGCAGACAAAATAAATGATTGATAAACAAATATACCTGTGGCTATCCAGGGCATTGCTAACATATTTAGTGCTATTATTATAAATCTATAATCTTTAATAACCTCAGATCTTTTCCATTGTTTTATATTTTCTTTAATAACTTCATTATCATCTTCCCTCGAAGAAAGTTTAACCTCTTTCACTAAAAAGTAAGATACAATAGGGAGAAATAGAATTATTGCGACTGAAATAATGATCCATATATTTCTCCAATCCATTATTGTAAGAGCATAAATTATTGTAACAGGCATTAAAAATTCTGCAGTAGATAAACCAAACCATCCAGTACTTAGTGCTTTACCCCGAGTGTTAGTAAAGTATCTAGATATTGTTGTAGAAGCAGTATGAGACATCATTCCTTGACCAGAAAATCTCATTAACAATATTGCAACAAAAAGAAATGCTACTGAATTAATCTTTGAGAAAGTAAATGTTGAAATAGCAAGCAATGATATAACAAAAAAAGAAAATTTTAAGACATCGAAGTCATCAATTTTCTTTCCAACCCAAATTAAAATTATACTACTTAATAAAGTTGCTGATGCATAAATTGAGCCAAATTGTCCATGAGTAATATCTAATTCATTTCTTATACTTTCGTTGAACAATCCTAAAAAAAAACTCTGTCCAAAGCTTGAAAAAAATGTAAATATAAATCCAAAAATAATTACTTTAATACTTAAATTTTTTAACATTAAACTATGTCTTGTAACGTTGCTTTCATTGGTCTTGGTGTAATGGGATATCCCATGGCTGGTTATATATCAAAAGGCGGGCACAATGTAACTGTTTATAATAGAACAGGAGTTAAAGCTGATAAATGGCTAAAAGATTTCAAAGGAAAAAAAGCTGATACACCTAAAGATGCTGCGAAAGACGCTGATTATGTTTTTACATGTGTGGGAAACGATAATGATTTAAGAGAAGTTACATTTGGAGAAAATGGAATATTTAAATCAATTAAAAAAGGTGCAGTTTATATTGATAACACAACTGCTTCAGCAACAATAGCAAGAGAAATTTATTCACACGCAAAAAAAAATGGTTTTGGTTTTTTAGATGCACCCGTATCTGGTGGTCAAGCAGGTGCTGAGAATGGAGCATTAACTGTAATGGTTGGTGGAGATCAAGAAGATTTTGATAAAGCGTTAGATAAAATTGATTGTTACAGTAAAAAAGTAAAGTTGTTAGGTAAATCAGGTTCAGGTCAATTAGCAAAGATGGTTAATCAAATTTGTATTGCGGGATTAGTTCAAGGGTTATCAGAAGCAATTAACTTTGGTCAAAAAGCAGGATTAAACATGGAAGATGTGATTGAAGTTATTTCAAAAGGCGCTGCTCAGTCTTGGCAAATGGAGAACCGATATAAAACAATGTTAGAAGATAAATTTGATTTTGGATTTGCTGTGGATTGGATGAGAAAAGATCTTAAAATTGCAATGGAAGAGGCAAAGAATAATGGATCACTATTACCGATCACAGAAATAATTGATAAGTATTATGCTGAAGTTCAAGACATGGGTGGCAAGAGATGGGATACTTCAAGCTTAATAAAAAGATTTAGAAAGTAAAAGTATGCAGCCTGCGTACTATGAAGACTTCACAGAGATAAAGAAGAAAATCTGGTCAATGCTGGATGATGCAGTGACTAATAGGAGTTCTCAATTTAGAATTCCAACTTTCATATGTGGTCATAATGACGATATAGATGGAAGAATTGTTGTTTTAAGAAAATCAGATCAAAAAAATAATTTAGTTCAATTTCACAGTGACATAAGATCAGATAAAATAGAATTACTTAAGAATAATCCTAATGCTGCTCTTTTATTTTATGATAAGGATGAAAAAATTCAGGTTCGACTTAAAGTAAACTGTATTATTAATCATAAAAACGACATTACAAAGAATTCTTGGGAAAAAACTCAACATATAAGCCGTAAATGTTATTTGGTTGATAATGGTCCAGGAACAGAGTCTGATGTTCCAACATCTGGGCTAAAACCTGAGTTAGATAATTTTGATTATACAAAAGAGCAAAGTGAAGAAGGTTATAAAAACTTCACTGTAATACAATGTAAAATAAAATCTATTGAGTGGTTATATCTTGCCGCAAAAGGTCATCGAAGAGCGAAATTTGATTTGGAAACTAATAAAGATACTTGGTTAGTCCCCTAGTCTTTAATTTTTCTAATTAGTAGACTGGTCATTGATCTTTTTTTACAAAACTTGTAGTCATTATCTCCTAATTTTTTTCCAGTTGCATCATCGAATAATTTCCAATTAAATTTCACACAACTTGTTGGTTTTTTTCCCAAATTTAATATCTTTAGCTCTACAGTTCTTGGTCCACGATCTGTAACTGAGAAAGTTCTAGTCTCACCTTTTTTCCACCAACCTAGCGGAAACTTGCATCCATTTTTAATATATTTAGTACCTGACCTTCTTTGGTCATACACTCTGCCTAAGCACTGTCCATCATTAGTCACTGTGAAAAGCTGAGTTTTTTTTACTCTACCCTGTTTATTTTTATTAGTTCTTTTATAGACTTTAATAATTTCTTTAGATCCCGGGGCTCTCCAATCTATAGGGCCAACAATTTTTTTTCTTCTCTTTTCACCAAATACTAAATCTGCTGGTGTAAACCTTATTTCTGTATCATCTCTAATGTCACCTCCGGTAAACAGTTCGAGTGGTATAAATCTTTCATTAGATTGGGCATTAGCCGTAAATAAAAATAATAGTAAAAATAAAAATATTTTTTTCATCATTTAAAATATACTTTTAGAATATTTTTTCCAATTGTCTTGATAGTGTTTTGTGTTTTCAAACACTGCCTTTTTTTCTTCTTCAGTTACTTGTCTAATAATTTTTCCTGGAGATCCTACGACTAAAGAATTGTCTGGTATCTCTTTATTTTCTGTGATCAGAGCCTTCGCACCTATAATACAATTTTTCCCTATCTTTGCTTTGTTGAGGATCACTGCACCAATTCCAATTAAACTATTGTCACCAATTGTGCATCCATGAAGCATCACTAAATGTCCAATGGTTACATTTTTTCCAACTTTCAAAGGACAACCTGGATCAGTGTGTAATACACAACCATCCTGAACGTTTGAACCTTCACCTATATGAATATTTTCAATGTCACCTCTTAAGGTTGCATTAAACCAAACACTTGTATTTTTATCTAATGTTACATCACCAATAATAACAGCATTAGGTGCTACCCAATTTTCGCCAGAGTTTTTTGGTTTTTTATTTTCCAAATCGTAAAACATAATTTATATATTCTAACATGGCACTTTTAAAAACTCCAATATGTGATTTCGGTCTGAATGCAATAGATTTTAAGCTTAAATCAATTAATGGGGAATTATTAACATTGAATGATGTCAAAGGTGATAATGGAACTTTGATAATGTTTATTTGCAATCATTGCCCTTATGTAAAAGCTATAATAAGAGAACTTGCAGATGATTGTGCAAAACTTAAAGAGGATGGCATTAACTCAGTTGCGATAATGTCAAATGATACCAAAAACTATCCTGAAGACTCTTTTGAAAACATGAAAAAGTTTTCTGAAAGATATAATTTTTCATTTCCTTATTTAATTGATGAAACTCAAGAAATTGCAAAAAAATATGATGCAGTGTGTACACCAGACTTTTTTGGCTACAACAAAAACCTTGAGCTCAATTACAGAGGAAGAATAAGAGAATTAAATGATTTAAAGCCTGTGGGTTCGGGTGACAGTGAGTTGCTTAAATCAATGAAGCTAATTGCTAAAACCCAACAAGGTCCGAAAGAACAATATCCTAGTATGGGATGCAGTATAAAATGGTTTAAATAATGAATTTAATTATCACAAGAAATTTTCCACCTGATGTTGG
>CACKFV010000009.1 GCA_902599605.1 uncultured Pelagibacteraceae bacterium | reverse complement strand
TTCTTTTGAATTAATATTTTCTCCCTTTTTTTCAGCAAGACCTTTTATTTCTGAACTAAAATAAATTTTTTGATTTTTTTTTTTAAAATAAAGCGGCTTAATACCAAATCTATCTCTAATTAGAAAAACTTTATTTTTTTTTTTATCAATAATACAAATTGAGTACATACCCTTAATCTTTTCCAAAAAAGAAATACCGAACTTTTCATATAAATGAATTATTATTTCACCGTCACCATCAGAAAAAAAATTGATCCTAGGAAAATATTTTGTCTTTAAAGTTTTGTAATTATAAATTTCACCATTATAAATTACCTGAATATTTTTGTCTTTAGACATCAAAGGTTGATTAGATTTATTACTTAAATCTATAATCTTTAACCTTAAAAAACCAAAAATACCTAATTTATTTTTAAAAATATTTTTTTGATCTGGTCCCCTATGCGCAATTGAACTTACCATTTCATGCAATTTCTTTTTGTCAAAGAATCCATCAAAGGGTAAAATTCCTGCAATTCCGCACATTTAAGAATACTTGTATTTTAATTTGTCTTTTTTAGGACAATATTTATATTTATTAAATATCGATAATTGCTTTTATACTCAAATGGTCAATAATCAATAAATATGTTTGAATTAGCATTGAATAAATAATAAAAAATAGTTTATGAACTTTTTCTTTGGGGTAAATCAAGGTGATATCCAGTCAAAAATCTCAATACCAAAATTTCAAAATTCAGGAAAGTTTAACAAAGATAATCTACTTTATTCAGCAAGTATAGTTAACTCAAAATGGTTTATAAAGAGAGAAAACACTGAAGAAACATTAAGTTTTTTTAAACTTAAAGCCAATGAAATTGATAATCATAAAATTTTTTTTATAGCGACCAAGCAAGAAGTCTCAAGATACTTTTCAAATAACTTGGGTGAAAAGTTGGAGGACCTGAATACGTTTTCCGATACATCTCCATCTTTTAGATGTAATTTAAAAGTTTTCAAAAAAAAAAATGGTTATTCTTCTTATCAATCAGAATACCCTTTTATTATGACCAAAAAAAAGGGAAATATATTATCTTCTTTATATTTGTTGACTAATAAGAATGCTGAAAACAATTATGTTTTAATTAGAAATATATTTCATATGCCAACAAACGATGCATTTAAGTTTTATATAGTAGATGTAGAAAATCAAAAAGTTATATTTGAAGAAAACCTAAAATCAAATTATTCCAATCTAATAAAAATTGATAATAAATTTATTAATAAAAACTTTTATATATTTACCTCAGACTATCTCGGTATCCCAATTTATTTGTCAGAAAAAAATGGAGACTTATCTTTTGAGCATACTCATCCACCACATACATATATTCTTAATAAAAATAAATACGAAATTGTAGGAAACTTAAAAAAGAAAATAAATGAAATCATTAGTAAATAAACTCTTTTCAAGTGATAAAATTGTAACTTTAAGAAATAGTTTCAAGGTAAAACCTATTCAAATGAATAGAAATTCATCTCCGAACACTTCTATTTCTGATGCCTTTTTATTTAGAACCGACCAAGATTATTCAACTTATTTTAGATTTAGTGACATTCTAAATATTTTTTACAACATAAAAAACTCAAAGGTGGAATTAATTTTCTATGATAATCAAAATAATTTTATCAAAAAAATTAATTTAGACAAAATACAAAAACTGAATGAAATCTGTATAGATAGAAAATTTATGAATAACAAAGAAATTTATGGTCACTTTTATATATTTCATGACCACAAACAAGAAGATTTGAATAATTTATTATTGAGTAACAGATGTTATCTTGGATTTTCAAAAAAAGGGAAAAACCCATCTTTTGTTCATGGAAACAGTTTTGTAAAAGGAAAAAATTTTATTGACGGAAAAATCGTATCCAATTTTGTTAAAACTTCATTTCTAAAAAATTATAAATATTTTATACAGGAAGATTTTTCTGAAGTTGACAAATTGGAACTTTTTTTTAATAACCCAACAAATAAATTAGTAAAACTTAGTGTAAATAATAAAAATTATACTATCGAACCTGATAATGACATAATGGTAAAAATGAACAAAGTAGAAAAAATTGAAATTACATCTAATTGTACTCGTTTGAGACCTTTGGTTTTTACATTTAAAGAAAATTATTATGATGTGCACCATTGTTAAATTTTAGAAAAAGATAAAAATGATAAGTTCAAAATCTATCAAAAAATTTGTTACTCTCAGAGAAGCTGAAAGTCTTGCAAAAAAAAAAGTCAATAAAAAAATTTTTAATTGGTTGCAGTCAGGTGCCGAAGACAACTATACTACATCCAAAAATATTCTTGATTTAAACAACACTCAAATCAAACCATTTCATTTAAAAAAAGTAAAAAAAATTAATTTATCTACTAATTTTTTTGGGATCAAAATTTCCTCTCCATTAATATTATCTCCAATGGGACATCAAACACAATTTCATAAAGATGGAGAAATTGAAACAGCGAAAGGTATTTCAACTATGAATTCAGTGGGTGTTTTTGGGACTCAAGGTAGAATGAGCCTTGCCGATATTAGGAAAAATAATAAAAAAACAAATTTATGCTGGACAATTTTCCCTTTTGGTCCTCTTAAGTGGATTCATACACAAATTAAGAGTGCCGAAAAACATAAGTGTTTAGCAATTGTAGTGTGTATTGATGCGAATATAAGATCTCATAGATATCTTGACCGAGAAACTAGATATGATGCTCGTACAGTAGGTAAAAGAACAAATCCAAATCCACCGAACCAAAAGGCAGCTTTATTTTATGACTGGGAATTAATAAGATTTATTAAAAAAAAGACAAAACTGCCAGTTATAGCAAAAGGAATATTGTCAACCGAGGATGCTTTGAACTGCATAAGATTAAAATGTGATGGATTATGGATTTCTAATCACGGGGGAAGAATGTTCAATTCTGGAATAAGCGGAGTAGAAGCATTAAGGGAAATAAAAAAGGAAATTTCAAATAAAAAAATTAAAATATTTGTCGACGGCGGCGTGAGAAGAGGCTCTGACATACTTAAACTCTTATGTTTAGGAGCTGATTTTGTAGGGGTAGGTAGACCAGCGATACACGGGTTAATTTGCAACGGTAAAGAGGGTGTAAAAAATATTTTTGATATTCTCAATAGTGAATTACTTACTGCAATGACGAATGGTGGTTTTAGAGATTTTTCAGAATGTAAAATTAGTAGGATTAAATTTAAATGAAAAAACAAAAAGTAATATGCATAATACCTGCGAGAGGTGGCTCAAAGGGGATTAAACTAAAAAACTTGCAAAAAGTAAATAATAAGCCTTTAATTTATTTTCCTATTCAAGCTGCTCTTAAAAGTGGGGTATGTGATAAAGTGTGTGTGTCAACTGATTCTTTACAAATTGCTAAAATATCAAAAAAATATGGGGCTGAAGTCCCTATGTTGCGAAAAAAAAAGTTTGCAGGTGATTTTACTACCACTGAACAAACTTTGAAAAATGCACTTCATGAATTCGAAAATTTCTACAAAATAAAATTTGATATTTGTGTTTTTCTAACATCCACAAATATTTTTAGAAAAATTAGTTGGATAAAAAAAGCAGTAAAAATTTTAAAAAAAAATAAAAAGTATGACAGTGCTTTTTCAGTTCACAGAATGTACAAACATTTTTGGCATTTAGACGACAAAAAATTGACTAAAGTTGCAAAATGGATGAATAGATATACCTCACGTCAAATAGCACCACAACTATTCAGGGAAGACACAGGTTTAGCATCAGCGTCAAGATCAAGTTTATGGAGAAGAGGAAAAAGAATTGGAAAAAAAGTTAAACTAATAATTAATAATGACAGTTTTACCGGAATAGATATTCATGAAAAAAAAGATTTAGATCTGGCAAATTTTGCAATCAAGTATCTTGTAAAGAAAAAATTAAATAAAGACATGATTACATGATCAAAATTTCAAAAACAGACACAGTGGCTATTTTTGCCTATAATAGACCATCGCATTTAAGACGGGTATTAATAAGTTTGGAAAACTACAAAATTCCCAAGGCACATATATTTCTTGACGGTCCAAGAAATAAAAAAGATAAGATTTTACAAAAAGAGATTATCTTTCAAGTTAAATATAACCCATTTATAGATTTAAAACTTATACGTAGTAGTAAAAATAAAGGACTCGCTAAGTCCATAATGTTAGGGATAAATTATTTATCAAAAAAATTTGAAAATATAATTATTTTAGAAGATGACTGTGTGCCAAGAAAAGAGTTTTTTCTATTTATAAACAGAGTAAAATCTAGCAATTATTTTAAAAAAAATCTCAATCCTATTTGTGGATACCAGTTTCCGCAACTTCACTCAAAAGAAAATAAATTAAGCACGTTAATTCTGGATTATTTTATTCCATGGGGATGGTGTGTTAATGCTAAACTATGGTCAAAATATTTAGCTTATTCAAAGAAAAAAAGTCAAAAAACCAATGATAATTTAGTAAATAAAATTTCAAAAATATGTCTAAAAAAGGAAAACAAATCTATTTGGTCAAAAAAATTTATAGAGTTTAACCTAATCGCTAACAAAAAAATTATTTTTCCAAACAAATCCCTAATTAAAAATATTGGGTTTGATGGGAGTGGAATAAATTCATCAATTACAGATAGATTTAATACAATTTATTCCAAATCATCCACAAAAAGATTAATTATGAATTTTAAACAAAATAATAAATTGCAAAAAAAACAAAAAAAAATTTTGCTTGAAAGTGTAAAGTATTTTTTTTAATGAATATTTTGATTATAGGTTTTGGAAATGTAGGGAAGTACTACTTTGATATTCTATCGAAGAACAAAAAAATAAAAAAAATATTTATTTGTAATGACAAAAAATTGCGAGGGAATAAGAAATATAACCAAATTCCCTTTAATTTAAAAAAAATTAAAGAATCAAAAATAGACTCTGCAATTATTTGCACTCCTTCTAATTTACATTTTAAGTTTTCAAAAATTTTAGCGCTCAATTCGATAAATTTGTTAATAGAAAAACCTTTCGTTTTACAAATTAAACACGCCAATGATTTAATAAAAATTTCAAATAAGAGAAAGATTAAATGCTGGGTGTCTTTCCAAAATAGGTGCAATTTAGCTATGCAAAAAACAAAAAAAATTATTAAAAGAAAAAAACTTGGTAAAATTTTTATGGCAAATTGCAGTTTGTTTTGGAAAAGGGATTTTAAATATTATAAAGTTTCTTGGCGAGGTAAATACAAGAGTGATGGAGGTGTATTGACTAATCAGGCAATACATCTTCTAGATGCAGTAATTTATGTTCTTGGTAAAATAAATAAATTCAACGGTGTTGTGAAATTTTATAAAAAAAAACTTGAAGCAGAAGATTTAATTTCCTTAAACTTTGAACATGAAAATGGGGTTATCACAAATTTTAAAGCTACTACAAGAGCAGATACAAATTATAGTTCTTCAATGGACATACTCGGAGAAAAAGGTAGAGTAATAGTAAATGGAATTAGCTTAAATAATTTTATCACCTTTACAAATAATAAAATGAAAATAGATAAAATAAACTCAGAAAAATTTCAAACAGGGTCAGGACCAAAAGGGGCTATGGGTAATGGACATGAAAAAATTTTGAGAGAATTCTTAGATAAGAGAACTTATCAATCTTCATATGATCTAGAAATAAAAAAAAATTTACATTGTTTAGAGGTTATTCATTCAGTCTATAATCTCTCAAAAAATAACAAGCTTGAAAAAATAAAAAATAAACAGAGCAAGTTAGGAATATAGGATGGAAAAAAAAATTATTAAAAAAAGTAGTCTTTCTAATAAGGAACCTTCAAAAGATATTAGCAAAGATGATATAAAAAATAAAATACCACTTGTTGCCTCCAAAAACTTAAAGAAAGTAAAAATTTCAAAGGACATTATTTTTGGCTCTAATCAGGTTCCGATAATTGCTGGTCCTAATGGGGTAGAAAGCTTTGAATTAATGGTAAAAGTTGCAAAACAACTAAAAAAAAATAAAATTAAAATAATAAGAGGTCATGCTTACAAACCACTTACTTTTCCCTATAGATCCAAAATGTACAAAGAGAGTAAATCATCAGGGATGGATATTATGGATGAAATAAAAAAAGAATTTAGTTTAAAAGTGGTCACTGAGGTCACAGAAATAAGGTATCTTGGTAGAATTACCAAAACAGCTGATATTCTACAAATTGGTTCAAGGAATATGCAAAATCTTGAACTACTAAAAGAAGTTTCTAATACCAAATTTCCAATTATTTTGAAAAGACATTTTGGGGCAAGTTTGAGGGATTTTTTAGGAGCAGCTGAACACATTTTAGTTAATGGTAATCAAAATTTAATTTTGTGTGAGAGAGGTGTGTCAATGCCTCATACCCATCGATCAACCTCAAGATTTGCACTTGATATACAAGCAATACCGGCATTAAAAGAGATTACGAAATTTCCAATAATATCTGATCCAAGTCATGCTTCATTCTGGGCTCCATGGGTACCATCTTTAACTTTTGCGTCTATTTCAGCTGGGTGTGATGGATTGATTATTGAAATGCATCCAAACCCAAAAAAATCAGCAGTGGATCCATTGCAACCATTAAATTTTAAACAATTTAAGGCTTTAATAAAAAAAAGTCGGCAAATTTCAAAGGTATTTAATAGAAAAATAGTTTGATTTTTATTTAGTGAGGAAGTTTCCTAAGGTGAAAGTAATCATTTAATAATTGATCAATCTTCATAAACCTATGAAATTTTTTATTCAAAATATCTTTTACCAAATTAAACACGCCAGGTTTAAATTTATTCATTGTTGTCTCATCTATTTTTTTAATAAACATACTTTTCCTATTGTTAAATTCATATAATTTTTCAAGAGAATTTAGTTTAAAAATTTTTTTTTTCGATCTGAATAATGCTGAAATTCTACCTTCCTCTGAGTAAAAAAAATTGATTTTTATTTTTTTTTTCTTGAAAGTTTTATTTAATAAAACCAGATAATTTTCTTTTTTTTTTACAATCTTAATTATTTTTGATCTAAATAAAAATTTAAAAAAATCAATCCAATGTGAGGAGTAGTGATATTTAATTTTTCCATCAATTTTTTTACCTAACGACTTAATAAGTGTTTTAACTTTTTCGGGTATAAAAATTTCTGTTTCCATATTGTTCTCAATGTTTTTTTCTAAAAACTGTAAAGTGAAATAAAATCTACGATTATAGAGAATAAATAAATTTCTATTATATTTGTTTGATATCAAATGAATTTTTTTTATTTTTTGATATGAAAGAGCAATTGGTTTCTCACAAAAAATAATTTTTTTAGTTTTTTTAAGAATTTGAATTATTTTTTTATCTATTGTGTACCAAGGTAAAAATACAAAAACACAATTATAAGTGTTTGTTGATAGCGCTTTATTAATAGAAGAAAACCTGTGTTTTATTTTAAACCGATCAATTTTACTTTTATCTTTATTAAGATTTCTTACACATACAGCAGAAATTTGAATTTTTAAAAAACTTAAAACTTTCGCGTATTCATTAGCTTGTTTACCAAAACCAATAAATAAAGGCTTTAATTTTTGTCTTGATAGTACGTTTGCCATTTTTCTTTAAATTCATTACCACTTAGCAATCCGTCAACATCACACTCGTTACATGGTGCTTTTGTTCTATCACCTTTTATCAAACTTTTTCTAACGTCATGAAAAGTTTCTTTATTCCAAATATCAATTACTTTTTCTTTATAAACATTCCCAACAACTTTCTTTTTTTTCCAGTCATCCGGACAAATCAAACAATCACCATTATAATCAACAAATATTGTGTATAGTGGATAATTACAGCCTCTTTTAAGGGGCAAAGTTTTTGTTTGTTTTAACCCAAATCTCTCATAATCAACAGATCCAGCTCTATTATTTATATTTAGGCCAAAGTTCATTTTTCTACCAAGATTTCTTGGTCTTATCCTAAATTTTGAGTCATCAAGATTTAAACTATTTTTTAAGGTTGTTAAGTAATCATGTGTTTTTTTATTAGTATATAAACTCACAAAAAGATGATCTAAACCTAATTCAAAAATTCTTTTAGTGTTTTCAAGCTTTAAATAATCACCGTTTGTAATTATTTCACTTCGAGCTTTAGGCAATGTCTTAGAAATCTTTTCAATAATATCTTCAATTCTGCTGTGCATAAAAGGTTCACTAAATCCTGAAAACGCCAATCTACCTGAATAGTTTAATTCTCGTAATTGATCTAAAATATTTTCAAATAATTTCATATCGAATTCTTCATCCAAATTTGGCCAAATACTTTCATCAACTCTTGGACAAAAAGCACATCTTCTACTGCAAGATCCATGCAAGTTGAACTCCATTAGAGAAAAGAGCGGATAAGGAGAATTAGAAAATTTTTTAATATATTCTGTATTAAAATCATCTACATGTTTTTTTTTTAAATCACTTGTTTCCATATATCTTTATTATTTAGTATTTTTATAATGATCTTAAGTGATAATACAAGATGTTTCATAATATGATCACAATTATAACTCATAAATATTTATTATATCCTTAAATCTGATAAAAAATAAAAAATATGTATTGTTTAATTATTGGAACCCCCCTCAAAAAGCCTAGATCAGTCCCATTATGGAATAATTTTTTTAAGAAGAAAAAGATGAAGGTTAAAATGTTTGAAAAGGACATAAAACAAAAAAACTTTAAAATGGAAATTCTAAAAATTTTTAAAGACCCAAAATTTTTAGCAGCCGCAATTACAATGCCATATAAAAAAGAACTTACTAAGTACGTTAAGATTAAAGATAAATTAACAAAGTCAGCAAAATCTATAAATTTTGTAATAAGGAAAAATAGTTCTTTTTTGGGATATAATACCGATATATTTGGAGCAATTGAAACCATTAAAAATTTCAAAAAAAAAAAAATTATTATTTATGGTTATGGAGGAGCTGGTGAGGCAATTTTAAGGACTTTTTATAAAACTTATAAAAAAAGTTCTTTTATAGTAGTTTCAAAAAAAAAAATTTTGGAATTTAATAAAAAGAGGGTGAAATTTGTAAAAAAATTAGAAAAAGATAGCCTACTGTCCGCCGATATTTTTATAAATTGCTCTCCTTTAGGTAGTAATCTAAAAAAAAAATATTTGAAAAAATCACCTTTAACAACAGACCAATTTCAGAATATAAACAAAAATATTTTAATTTTTGATATAGTCTATAAACCAAAAAGAACCAAATTGTCTTATCAATGTAAAAACTTTTCAATAAAATATGTAAATGGTTTAAAGATGAATTCATTTCAAGCGTTAAAAGCATTAATGATTATTTCAAAGGTTTATAGAAATTATGGAAAATAATAGGATTTTAGTTTTCGGCTCAAGCCCACAGGAGGCACCCAAAAATGTAAAATTTGAAAAAATTTATGCTTCAAATGCATCTATTATAAAATGTGAAAATTTTTCGAAATTGAACAATAATATTGAAATAATATCAGTAACCACTTTGGATAGTATTTTATTTGATGAGCCCACAAAAAAAAATATTAATAAAATTAAGCCTGGAAAAATTATATTGAGAAGAGGTAGCGGAAATAATGAAATAAAAATTGATTTTAAGTGTGATTTGAAAAATTTCGATAAATTTAGTCAATGGGAGTATCAAAAAAAATTTTTTCATTTTGGTAGGATTTCTTTGTTTTTGTCAGAACTTTTTTATGGAAGCAATTTCAAAGATAAGATAAAAAATTTTTTAAATGCTTTTTATTTTAAAAAAAAAAAATTTCTTGGTGTCTCAACTGGTTTTTTTGCAATTCTTTTAGCCCTAGATGAAAATCAAAATAGCGAAATATATGTGAGTGGAATTACTATGGAAAACAGTGACCACTTTTACAAATTATCGCAAAAATCAAGGCGTGTGATGACAAGATACAAAGTAGATAAATTCCTTATCAAACTCCTAAAAAACGAATATAAGAAAAGAATTTTTTCAAACAATAAAAACTTCGCAAACCTCGCTAAAGTAAATTATTATGAAAATTGAAAAAAATTAAACTTAATTAATGCTCAAGATCTTTTTAAAAACAATATGTTTTATTCCGATAATATCAGACAAATCATTAGATAACGAAAAAATTAAATATCACTCTATGAGAAATTGTAATTTTAAAAGATAATTTATGGAAACAATTGAGTTTTTTGGGGTTCCTAGAATAGGAAAGTCATTAATAAAATCTTATATTTTATCTCAATCTTCTTATGCAAATTTTTTAAATTATAGATCAGTTATTGCTAAATATCTGTATGATAAAAAAAAGATTAGTTTTACAGAACTAAGTTTTTTAAATCATGTTGAGTACTGTAGAGAAAATTCTCGTAATAAAAATCCAATTAATGTAATAAAAATCTATAGTAAAAATCTATTTTTTTTAATTTTACCTATAAACAAAACTAAATTAAGAAAGGAATTAAATATTTTAATCAGAGAGACTGAAAAAAAAAATAAAGGTTTTTTTTCATATATAAAAAAAATTGGCTTAAGTAAAAAAAAAAATTTAAATAAAATTATTTTTTGGATAAAAGAGGAAATGACTGGATTAAGACTTTACCAAAGATATAGGACAAAGTATATTTGTCTGAACTCCGAAGGTATCTTCCAAAGAATCATAGGTTTAATAGTCAGGAACAACTTAAGTAAAATCCAGATAAAAAAAATTTTAGATTTTTTTCCAAAATTAGATTTAATAATTATTTTGAGAAATAAAAAAATAGAAAATGAACTTATACGTGAATTCTTGTATTTAAGAAAATCTGATATGGATTATGAAGATTTCAAAAACAACTATCTTTATTTAATCAGCTTAATTAAAAAAAAATATAAATACAAGGTTATCAATATTAATGATACCAATTATTTGAAAGACATAAATATACTAACAAAAAATATACTTTAATGAAAGTTTTACATATAGTAGGAGGCAAACTAAATAACGGTGCTGTCAAAGGAGCGAAAATTTTACATGAAGCCTTATTAGAACAAAAAATAGATTCTTTATTTATAAATGATACACCCTCAAATTCAAAAGAAATTAAAAAAAAAATATTATTTATTAATAACACACCATTAAAAAAATTTCTTTATTCTGTCGCAGTAATAGTAGAAAAATTATTAAAATCATTATTTTTACATTCTCCAAGAGAAACATTTACCTTGAGTATTTTAGGCAGAGACATTACTAAATTTAAAGAGTACAAAAAAGCGGACATTATTCATATTCATTGGCTAAGCCAAGGTTTTATAAAATTAAAATCCTTATCAAAAATTGAAAAACCTGTTGTTTGGACTCTTAGAGATATGTGGGCTTTTACAGGCGGTTCGCATTATACGATGGATTTTGAAAAATATGAAAAAGGTCAAATATCTAGATCGATAAAGAAATTTAAAAAAAAAATTTATAAAAAAAATTTTAACTTTGTTGCTATAAGTGATTGGCTTAAAGATAAAGCCCAAGAAAGCGAGGTTCTTAGAGAATTTAATGTTAAACGAATATACAACAATATTGATCTAAAAAAATTTAACAAAATATCAAAAGATGAAAGTAAAAACTTGTTAAAAATTACGACCAAAAAAAATATTATTCTTTATGGAGCAAATAATCCTCAAAGCAAAAGAAAAGGTTGGAATATATTCGTAGAAACTCTAAAAAAATTAGATAAATCAAAATATTTTTTACTCGTATTTGGTAACTTTTGGTCACAAAAAACCTTAGATGAAGTTGGTGTTGAATATAAGAGTCTTGGTTATATTAATGATTTTAAAATTTTAAATGCAGTTTATTCCTGTGCAGATTTATTTGTTGCATCATCAATTGAGGACGGGTGGCCAAAAACATTTGCTGAGGCAATGTACTGTGAAACACCAGTTATATGTTTTGCAAAAACTAGTATAGCCGAAATTGTTGATCACAAAATTAATGGATTTATAGTTGAAAATTTTGATCCTGAGAAACTAAAAAGTGGTATCGATTGGATTATCGATGAAAAGAAAAATAATAATTTAAAAGGTATTAATGCCAAAATAAAAATCAAAGAATTTGGAGCAAACGAAATTGCAAAAAAATATATCGAACTTTATAAAGAAATTTTAAATGAAACCTAAAAAAAAAATTGCGATAATCGGGGCTGGTATTTTTGGCTGTACTTTAGCAATAATTTTATCAAAGAAGTTTGATGTCCAAATTTTTGAAAAAAAAAAGAGCATTCTTAATGAAGCATCAAAAATGAATCAATTTAGATTTCATTTAGGTTTTCATTATCCCAGATCTGAAAAAACAATTAAAGAAATACAAAAAGATTATAAAGATTTTGTTAACTTCTACGGAGGGAAGGTCTATGGAAATACGGACAATTATTATTTAGTTTCAAAAACTAATAGTAAAACTAAGTTTAAAGAATACTTAAAAACTCTTAAAAGAAATAAACTTAAATTTAAAATCGTTAAAAAGCCTACGATTTGTGGGAAAGGTGTAGAAGGTATTATAAAAACATCTGAAAAAATTTTAAATTATTTTTCTTTTAAGAGGAAAATGTTGAAACTTTTAAAGATTAAGAAAATTAAAATTAATTTTGGGACACAGTTTCAGAAAAAATACATAAATGATTTTGATTATTTATTTTTATGCACTTATAGGAATAATAATAGAATACTTAATGATTTTGGATTTAAAAATACTAAACAGCTTAGATATGAATTAGTTGAAAAAATATTGGTAAAACTTCCAAAAAAATATCAAAAATTAAGTTGCGTTGTGATTGATGGCAAATTTTTATGTATAGACCCATATATCGGTACAAATTTGCATTTATTAAGTCACGTTAAATTCTCAAAAATTGCTGTACAAAATAAAAAGGTTTACAATTTCGATAAAAAAAAATTTCTACTCAAAAAGGAAGTAATTAAAAACATTAAAATTTCACAGTTTTCTAAAATTGTAAAATCAGGACAAAAATATTTGCCATTTTTATCTAAGGCAAAATATATCAAATCCTTTTATCTTATAAGAACTTTGAACATTAACTCAATGATCGACGATGATAGAACAAATCAAGTTAAAAGAATTAATAAAAAAATCTTTACAATATTAAGCGGAAAATGGAATACAGCAGTTTCATTATCAAATGAAATTTTGAGAAGACTATCATGAAAATAGGAGTAATAGGATCAGGAAATTGGGGTAAAAAAATTATTAAAAAATTAAGGGAGCTAAATTATTCCGTTAAAATTATTAGTAGAAGAGACAATTTTAAAAAGGAAAAAGATAAATTTAATACTTTTTTTATTGTTACAGATGATAAATCTCACTTCAAATTTTTAAAATTATTAAAAAATACTGATAAAAAAATTTTTTGCGAAAAACCAATTTCTAGAAAAAAAAATGAACTGGAACAAATGAAAAAATTAAAATTTAAAAATATCTTTATATCAGATATTTCTAATTATTATCCAAACTTAAATTTGAAAAATAAAAATTTTATTTATAGAAGCAAATTAGATGTAAATAAGTCAAATAAGTCAAAAAAGAGATTCGATCTTTTATACAGATTTCTTTACCACGATATTGGTTATTTAATTAAAAAAATTAGAAATATAGACATTGACAAATTAAAAATAATTAATTCAAAAGAATATCTGGAATTAAATTTTTATATAAAAGACAGATTTTTTAATTTTAAATATGTTACTAATAAAAAAAAAACCTATACTTTTAATAATAAAAAAATTTATTCAAATAGAGATAATTTAAAGATTATGATAAAAGATTTTCTAAAAAATAAATTCAATACAAAAAAAAATTTAGAAAAATCGCTTAAAATATCTAAAATTTTAGAAATTATTAAATTAAAAATGGAAAAAAGTAGTAAATGAAAAAGAAAAATATACTAGTCACAGGAGCTGCCGGTTTTATTGGTTTCCATTTCTGCAAAAAAATTCTATCAGTTAAAAATTACAAGGTTTTTGGTATTGATAATTTAAATAATTATTATTCAGTTAAACTTAAAAAGGATAGACTTAATATCCTTAAAAAAAACATAAATTTTACCTTTTCAAAAATTGATATTTCTGAGATGAATTCTCTTAAAAAGTTTTTTTTAAATAAAAATATCGATATCATTTTTAATTTTGCTGCTCAGGCAGGAGTAAGATATTCTTTAATAAATCCTGAAAGTTATATAAGGAGCAATTTAAAAGGTTTTTTAAACATATTAGAATTAGCTAAGATAAAAAAAGCTAGGTTAATTTATGCCTCATCAAGTTCAATCTATGGAGATCAAAAAAAATTTCCAATTTCTGAAAGATCAAATGGAATTCAAAAAAATTTGTATGCATCAACAAAAGCACTTAATGAGCAGCTTGCAAATTTATATTATAAAAATTTTGACATCCCCGTTATGGGTTTGAGATTATTCACAGTTTACGGTGAGTGGGGCAGACCAGATATGTTATACCTAAAATACCTTAATGCAATCAAAAAAGGGAAAGTTATTGATTTATATAATTTTGGAAAACATACACGTGATTTTACTTATATTAAAGATGTTATCGAAATATTATATAAGATTTTGCTAATTAAAAAAAAAAAATATTTCCAAAACAATATTTTTAATATTTGTTCAGGACGTCCAACCAATTTACTTTCATTTATAAAATGTTTAGAAAAAAACTATGGAAAAAAGTGTAAAATTAAAAAAGTTGCAAAACAGAAAATTGAAATACTCAAAACTCATGGGTCAAATACAAAGATTAAAAAACTTGTCAAAAAAACAAAATTTATAAATTATAATGAAGGTTTACTAAATACAGTGAAATGGTTTAAATCTTATCAGTCTTAATGAATAACTTGTAAAAATTTTTAAGTAACCTAAGTATTAAAATTGTTAAGACAACAAACACGTTTTGTCTGTTGTTTAGTCTAATTAGTGTTTCTTCCCAAATATGTTTAAAAACACCATACTTTGATGAAAATCCACCTCGTTCAAAAATTCCAATAATTTCATCTTCCTTTGTTGATATTCCCTTATAATTGTTTTTTTTAATTAATCTCCAAAAAAAATCATAATCTGATGAACAAGGAAACTTGAGACTATAATTACCTATTTTATCATGAACTTCTTTTTTAACAAAAAAACCACTTGAGTGAGCGGGATAAAAATTAAATGTCCAAAATATTTTTCTAGGTTGATATTTATAAAGTATTTTTTTTTTTAAGACAGCACCAAAAACAAAAGATACATTATTCTCATCAAAATATTTTTTTATAATTTCTAAAGATTTTTTTGAATAGTAACGATCCCCGGAATTTATTGTATTTATGATTTTTCCCTTTGAAAATCTTAGACCTTTATTAATAGCGTCGTATATACCCTCGTCCTTTTCTGATATCCATTTAGTTATAAACTTTTCATTTTTTATAACCTCCAAAGTCCCGTCTGTAGAGCCGCCATCTATTACTATATATTCATAGTTACCAAAATTTTGTTTTTTTATACTTTTTATTGTTTCTAATAAACCACCTTTATTATTCAAAACGGGTGTAATAATTGAGAAAAGAGGAGAACTTATTTTATCCATATTTTTTTTTTATATTATTTAATGTAATAATTTTTAATATATAAACAAAAAAAACCAATGAAAAACATGAATTAACTTATTTTAAGAAGAAAAAATGAATAATATTAAAACAAATATACTGAAAGTATTGTTTTCTATTTTACCTATTTCAATTATTATAGGTTCAAGTGTTTCTTTACTAAATATCGTATTATTAATTTTATGTTTTGCATTCATTTATTTTTCTAAAAATTATATTAAGATCTATGACTTTAAACCAGTTCTCTTTTTAATAATTTTAAATATTTATCTTTTATTTAACTCGTTAATCTCAGTTGATATGATGTCGGGAATTTTTAGAAACTTTGGTTTTGTACGTTTTATTTTATTCTTTGTAATGGTAAATTATCTTTTTTCAATTAACGAAAAAAATTTAGATGTTTTGAAAATTTGGATGACTATTTTTTTTATAGTTTTAGTTGACATTTATATTGAAAGATTTACAGGAAGTAACATTTTTGGTTTTGGAAAAATTGATCAAATTTACGGTGATAGAATTATAAGTTTTTTTAGAAATGAACCGATAGCTGGATCATTTATTTGCGGATTTTCTTTTATAATCTTTGGCTATATTTTAAGTTTTTTTAAAACAAAAAAAAAATATAAAGCATTAGGATTACTTATAATCTTATTTTGTCTAATAGGAATAATGTTGACGGGCGAGAGGTCAAATAGTTTAAAGGCTTTAATAGGTATTATAATTTTTATATCTATGATTGATTATGTTAAACTTAAACAAAAAATTTTAATTTTTATATCAATTTTTGCAATTTTCTTTTTTGCAATCAACTTTTCGGATTATCTTAAATTTAGATACATAGATCTAATTTATAGTAAGATTAAATTAAAGGATGAGAGAAAAGAGTTTTTAGATAAAAGTATATATATAACTCTCTACAAATCTGGTTTTTATGTTTTTAAAAATAATCCTTGGTTTGGTGTAGGAAACAAGAATTACAGAATTGAGACATGTGATCCAAAAAAAAATTCAATCCAAAAGGAGTATCGGTGCTTAACTCATCCTCATCAAATATATATTGAGATGTTATCCGAGCATGGAATTATTGGAACGATAATTATAATGTCCATATTCTTTTACCTTGCTTTTCGTATTATCAGAAAAATAATTGATAGCAAAAATTATATTCAAGTAGGTTGTCTTGTTTTCTTACTGATTAACTTTATCCCAGTGTTGCCTAGTGGTCCTTTTTTTAATAATTATAACTTAACTTTATTTATGATTAATTTTTCATTAATGTATGCAGTAAATAAAAAAACAAATATTTTTTCAAAAAAAAATGATTAAAATAGTTTAATTTTATTTCGGGCCGTTAGCTCAATAGTAGAGTACTGCATTGACATTGCAGGGGTAGTTGGAGCGTAACCAACACGGCCCACCATTTTAATCGCTCTTGAATAGAATAAAAAAAAGATATACAGATGTTGCAAAGGGCCTGTAGCTCAGTTGGTTAGAGCAGTACACTCATAATGTATTGGTCCCAGGTTCGAGTCCTGGCGGGCCCACCAATCATAGAAAGACTCTGCTAAAAAATTTCTTTGAAATCATTGAAATTAGATTAAATAGAATCTTCAAATTCATTTTGCTTTTGCCCTTCATCCTGTTATCAAAATTGATGTTAACGTCGATAACTCGAACTCTTTGATCTCTAATATAAAGTAGATCTAGTAATATTTTATAACCCTTTTTTATTAATTTTTTTTGAGATTTTTTAAACACACTTTTTTTAAACATAAAAAAACCACTCATAGGATCAGAGGTTTTATTTCCTAATAGAGAACTGACAACTAAAATTAATATTCTTGAGGCAAAAAGTCTAAAGAAGTTCAGGTTATGTTTCTTATTCTTAAATAAATCACGAGTACCAACAACAAAGTCTGGTCTATTTTTATAAAAAACATTTAAAAATTTTTTAATATCACTAGGTTTATGTTGTAAATCACCATCCATAACAATTATGTTTTTAGAACTTGCTTTTTTAAATCCATCTATGCAAGATTTTGATAAATCTCTCTCTTTTTTCCTAATTATATGTTTAAAATTTTTTTTTTTAAATTTTTTTAAAACTTTAGATGTCCCGTCATTAGAACTATCATCTACAATAATTAGTTCAAATTTTATATTTATAAGTTCTTTGTAAATCTTTGGGATAAGAATTCCTAAATTTTTTGCTTCATTATAAACAGGGATTACTATTGTAAATTTATCCATATTTTAAAACCGTATAATAAACCTTAATACGTTATAATAAAATTAAATTGACAATATCTTTTAAAATAAAATGATTATTAATTTTCTAAAAATTTGTTTAAATTCTCAAATAAAGCTTCAATATTACCATCGTTATTAGCTATTATAGAATTAAATTCTTCTTTTTGTGTGCGTGCTAGACTCAATCCTTCAATAACTAAATCTCTGATTAAAAGGTTTTCGGGATCTTTGGTATAAACTCTCCAATCTATTTTAACCTCTGGTCTATCCGAAGTTCCAATTAATTTCGAATAAACAATTGTATATTTCTCATTTTTGATTTCTTCAGACAAGACAGCTATTTTAGCATCAGTATAACCTACTAGACGACCTGAAAAACTCTTTAAAAAATAATTTCTGAAAAGTTCTTTATATTGTTCTTTTTGGCTATCGTTAAGTGCTTTTCTGTATTTGCCCAAAGTATATAAACCTACTCCATCTATATCAACAGATTTTTCTCCGATTTCTTTTAATCTTATAATTTTTTCGTCTTCTGAAAGTTTGCTAGACAAAATGTTAGACGCTTCAGAAGACAATGAACTAATAAATTCTGTAGCACTTTTTGACCAGGAGTTATTTATCAGAAAAAACAGAATTAATATTGAACCAAAAATGTTTTTCAAAACCTTCATGCTTTAGAATTTTATTGATTTTCTAGAGTGTCCCAGTCACCATCTTCCATGGCTTCAGTTTTGTCACTCGAATTATTAATTTTTTTCTTTCTATCTTGCAAATACAAACTTCTTACTGTTGCATATAAATCAACCGAGTTTTTTTCAATAGCATTAAATGCCTCTAAATTTTTGGCCCTGAAATCTACGCCTGACGTAACTCTAGAAGCCCAATAGTCTGACTCTTTAAACTCCTTAACATATTCCTCATCGTCTCGCACAGTAATATTATGCCATACATCTCCACCATTCATTGCAATGAATGATCCAACAGTATCTCTTACAGTAGTTGGACCTAATACTGGCAAAACTAGATAACAACCTTCTCCAACTCCCATTACCCCAAGCGTTTGTCCAAAATCTTCTTTATCTCTTTTTTCAAATCCAAATGAATTAGCTGGATCAAAAATACCAGCTATACCAAGTGTGGTATTGATTATAAGTCTAGCACTATTATTTGCGGCGGATCCAAAATCGCCCTGTAATAAGTTATTTGGTATTGTGATTAAATTTGATAAATTATTTAAAGCATTACCAGTTCCTGTTCTTATTGAAGATGGAAGCTTTCTATACCCTTTTGATATAGGTTTGAAAATCACTTTATCTAAACTCATATTTAAGGCAAATGTAGCTCTATTAAGGTTTTCAAAACAATCTCTAACCTCACCTTCATTACCGTATGTTTTCTTTACAACCAGTAATTGAATTATAAAAATTGTAAACAGAGTTACTATTATTCTATTCATTTAAATCCTGTATATTATATCTTAGTGCAAAGTAAATCAGAAATTTGTCGAAAAAACCTCGATAAATAGGCATTAATGAAAATTTTAAAACAAAATTATTCAATAAATTTTGACGAATTTAAGAGATCATCAAAGAGAATTATTTACGTTATTTTTCATTATACTGGAATGGTATCTGAAAAAAAAGCAATTGAGAGATTGGCAAATAGAAGCTCAAAGGTAAGTTGCCACTATTTTATCAAAAGAGATGGAACAATCATTAATATGATCCCTGATAAATTTGTTGCCTGGCATGCGGGTTTGTCGTGTTGGAAGTGTCATAAAAATTTAAATAGTAGATCAATAGGTATTGAGATTCAAAACTCTGGCCACACTAATAAATATGGAAAATTTTCAACAAAACAGATCAAAAGTCTTTTATTACTATCAAAAATTTTAAAAAAAAAATATAACATTAAAAGCAAGAATTTCTTAGGTCATTCTGATATTGCGCCAAATAGAAAAAAAGACCCTGGAGAAAAATTTCCATGGAAATATCTAGCTAAACATAAAATAGGTATTTGGTATAATTTGCCTAAAAAATATCTAAAATTTAAAGATATTGGAGTTTCAAAAAAAAATAAAAGCCTTTTCAATCTTTATCTTAAAAAAATAGGTTATTGCCAAATAAATAAAAAGACCAAATATTCAAAGTCTGTTATTAAAGCTTTTCAAAGAAGATTTAGATCAAAAGCAATTAATGGAAAAATTGATAATGAGTGTTTAGAAATAGCAAAAAACCTCATAAAACGAGGATTAAATTAAGATTGTATAATCACAAAATTACTGTAAAAAACTATGTGCTAGATAAGTGACTTATCGCTTTAATTTTTAAAGAGGAAAGTCCGGGCTCTACAAAGACACAGTGCCAGTTAACGACTGGCGGGGGAAACCCTAGGGATAGTGCCACAGAAAATAAACCGCCTCATCAAGGCAAGGGTGAAAAGGTGTGGTAAGAGCACACCGGTTATTTGGTAACAGATAACGCATGGAAAACCCCACTGAGAGCAAGACTGAGTAGAGATGACATTGTGAAAACTAAAAGCAGTCTTTGGCTAGTCATCAGGGTTAGTTGCTTGAGCCTTAAGGCAACTTAAGGCCTAGATAAATGATAAGTTTAAATGACAGAACCCGGCTTATAGCTTGTCTAGCAAATCACTAAAAATTTTGTTTCATTAATGTTCTTCCTAAAGAATGGGCTTAAATTATAGGTATTGACGGTTGCATTAAAAACCCATATATTCCCATAAATACCCAAATGGGTTAATTATGGATTATGTTTTTATCGACTTACGAAAACAATATAGACAAAAAAGGAAGGGTGTCTGTGCCTGCACAGTTTAGATCACATTTGTCCAGCTTAGGTTTTAATAGTATTATTTGTTTCCCCTCTTTTAATCAACAATGTTTAGAGGCTTGGCCTCAAGACAGAATTGAAAAAATATCAGATACAATTGATAATCTAAATCCTTTTGAGGAAAAAAAAGACTATTTTGCTACTTCAATTTTATCAGAGAGTGTAAATTTAATTTTTGACACAGAGGGCAGGATATCTTTAACAAAAAAACTTCTTCAACATTCAAAAATAAAAACGAGAATTTTATTTGTTGGCTTAGGAAAAACTTTCCAAATTTGGGAACCAACTTTATTTGAAAAATTTAAGACAAAAGCTATTAAAAAATCAAATCTAAATAGATCAAGTCTTAAATGGGAAAAAAAAATAAACTAATAATATAGAGGGGGAATAATGACAATTAATTTTAAAACACCAGAGATAAAGGAGCTGAAACCTAGAATACTGGTTTTAGGTGTAGGTGGTGCCGGAGGAAATGCAATAAATAAGATGATCGAAAGTGGATTACAGGGTGTTGAGTTTGTTGCAGTAAATACTGATGCACAAGATTTAATTCACAGTAAAGCAAAAGCAAAAATAC
Source organism: uncultured Pelagibacteraceae bacterium (assembly GCA_902599605.1). GTDB lineage: Bacteria > Pseudomonadota > Alphaproteobacteria > Pelagibacterales > Pelagibacteraceae > Pelagibacter. The sequence goes on along the minus strand of CACKFV010000009.1, from coordinate 23,492 downwards.
AAATTGGTTTAAATTTAACGAAAGGTCTTGGGGCTGGATCAAAAATTGATATTGGCCACGCTGCAGCCGAAGAATCTTTGAATGAAATAGTAAATTGTTTACAAGGAGCAAATATGGTTTTTATAACTGCAGGAATGGGCGGTGGAACGGGTACTGGTTCTGCTCACGTAATTGCTAGAGCTGCAAAGGAACTTAATATCTTAACAGTAGGCGTGGTAACTTTGCCTTTCTTATATGAAGGGTCATCTAAAATGAGAAGAGCACAACAAGGCTTAGAAGAGTTAAGGAAACACGTAGATACTATTATAGTAGTTCCTAATCAAAACTTATTTAAAATTGCTAATGAGCAAACGGGTTTTGAAGAAGCATTTGAACTTTCAAATGATGTTCTTTTACAAGGTGTTCAAAGTGTTACAGATTTAATGGTACGTCCTGGTCTAGTAAATTTAGATTATGCTGATGTTGAAACTATCATGAGCTCTATGGGCAAAGCAATGATGGGTACCGGAGAAGCCGAAGGTGAGGGCAGAGCTTTGAAAGCCGCAGAGCAAGCTATGACTAATCCTCTTATCGATGACTATTCGTTGAAAAGTGCAAAAGGCTTACTTATTAATATAACGGCAAAAAACCCTACACTTTTTGAGGTAGATGATGTTGTCAAAAAAATTACCTCTGAAGTTGATGCGGAAGTTGAATTTATTAAGGGCTGTATAATTGATCCGTCATTAGAGGAAAAATTTAGGGTATCTATTGTTGCAACTTCATTAGATGGACAACAACCTGAATCAAAATCAGTAATTAATATGGTACATAGAATTCAAAATCGAAATCCCGGTTATTCGGATTTCTCAAATATGAAACCTAATTACTCTTTTGAAATGAACAAAGGATTGTCCACAAGTGGTGCTAATGCATTAAAAATAGAAACGAATGATATTAAAGTTTCAGAAAACGATTTGATTTCATCTATGGTGGACGAAAAAATGGCAGTAGAAAATACTATTTCAAGTGAGTCTGAAAACGAAGAGAACTCTCTCGATGAAAAACTGATTTTAAACGATAATGATTCAAATATTTCAAGCGACGAGTCTAATGGACTTGAAAACTTCAATTTGGATGCGCAAGATCCTCAATTATTTGATGAGAGTCAAAATGTAAACTCTGATCACGAAACAAATATTAATGGGGATGATGATACTAATGAAGAAGATGAATTAGAAATACCAGCATTTTTAAGAAGACAAAAAAATTAATGGTCTTCGAAAAAATAAATGAGTGCCACTATTTCACCGGAAAAAAATTTACATTATCCGGTACTTCTTAATGAAGTAATAAATATCATAACCCCTCAAAATGGTGGCACTTTCATAGATTGTACCTTTGGTCAGGGTGGTTACTCAAAAAAAATATTGGAATATCCTAATACCAAAGTAATAGCTATTGATAGGGATAAAAACTCTCTAAACATTGCATCAGATTTAAAAAAAAAATTTGAAGATAGATTTTTTTTTTACAATATAAAGTTTAGCCAAATAAATGACTTAAAAATTGATGATGAAGTTAAAGGAATAATTTTTGATTTAGGTTATTCTATAAACCAAATCAAAGATCTCTCAACAGGCTTATCATTTGATAGTAAAGGTGAACTTAATATGAAGATGGGACTAAATGATTTTTCTGCTAAAGACGTAATAAACAAGTTAGATCAAAAAGAATTGGATCAAATTTTTAAGTATTTCGGTGATGAAAAAAATTCAAAACTAATATCCAAAAAAATTGTTCTTGAGCGACAAAAAAAAAGTTTAAATACTCAGGATTTAGTTAATATAGTCAAAAGAGCAAAAAAAAAGCATTATACAAAAACTAATCCGGCAACAAAAGTCTTCCAAGCTTTAAGGATTTTTGTAAACAAAGAAATAAGTGAACTCTCAAAGAGTTTAGAAGCATCTGCGAGCATTGTTAGTCAAAATGGAATTATATTAACAGTATCGTTTCATTCGTTAGAAGACAAGATTTGTAAATTTTTTTTTAATTATCTTTCAAAACAAGATAAGGTTTCTAGATATTTACCAGAGAAAAAAACGATAAAAAAATCATTCAGTCTTATAACTAAAAAACCCATCACACCCAGTTCTCAGGAACTGAAATTAAATCTATCATCTAGATCTGCAAAATTAAGAGCAATAAAAAAAATTGGTACATATGAAACTAATATTAACGTTTTTTTAAAATACGAAAATTTATTAAACATTGAAAACTTTTCTGAGAAATTATGAAAAAATACATAATTCTTTTTGGCATTATTTTTCTAATTATTACAACATCAATTGTCAAATCGTCTACAAGGCAATTAGAAAAAAAAATTTTTATACTGGAGGAGGAAGTGAAAATTTTAGAAGAGAAATACGATTTTTTCCTTTTGGAAAATGATTATTTAACCACACCTGAAAGATTGATTGGATTAAAAGAAAAAATATTTAAAAACAAATTTTTTCCAATAAACCCGAAGGATATAAAAAAGATAGATTATAATGAATAATAAAAAAAAAAGAATATATATTATTGAAAATGAAGATGGTTTTAAATTTTCAGAAAAAAAAAGAATAGTTTCCTTTAATAGAGTTGCATTTTTATTCTTTTTTATTCTTTTCATATTTTTACTCTATTCAACTAAGATTGTATATTTAGGATCAAGTAGTCCAAAACAAAAATATCAAACAATAAACAAAATTAAGAACCATCGCGCTGATATTATTGATGTAGATGGTAAGTTCATTGCTAAATCGGTGATTACTTATAATATCGGAGTAAAACCGAACTTAATTAAAGATAAAAAAAAATTTTTATTAAAATTAAAATATTCATTTCCTGAATTGGATTTGAATAAAATAGAAAATGAAATTGATAAGAAAAAGTTCTTCTATTTAAAAAAAAAACTTACACCTCAAAAATCAGAAGAAATAAAATTATTAGGTGAAAAGTCTTTAATTCTTGAACCAAAAATTACAAGAATTTATCCCGATAACAATTTGTTTTCTCACACGATAGGTCAGATAGATGACGAAAATTTTGGAGTGTCAGGTATTGAAAAAAAATTCAATAACTATCTCAAAACAAATACCGAGCCACTTACTATGACTTTGGATAAAGAAATTCAATTTCTTGTGAGACAAGAACTTCTCAATTTTGAAAAAATTTTCAAAAATGTTGGAAGTGCAAGTATTTTAATGAATATTAATAGTGGAGAAATATTATCATTAGTATCTTTACCTGACTTTGACATTAATAAACGTAATAATATTTCTGATAAAAAGTATATCAATAGAGCAACTAAAGGAGTTTATGAATTTGGATCAGTTTTTAAAACATTTACAATAGCAGCAGGATTTAATGAAAAATTAATTGAACCAAAAGATATGTTCAATAATCTTGAAAAAAAAATTAATTGTGGAAGCAGAACTATCTCTGAATATGATGAAGATTTACCGCAAAATTTATCAGTTGAAGAGATTTTGATTAATTCTGGAAATATAGGTTCTGTAAAAATAGGCCAAAAATTAGGAGTTGATAAGATTAAAGATTTTTTAATTCGAATTGGTATTCTAAGTGATATTGAATTTGATATTCCAGAGATTGGAAAACCTATACCTTTTAATTGGGGAAAGTGTAAACTATTAACTGTTTCTTTTGGTCATGGTATTACAACTACACTTATACAGCTTGCAAAAGGCTATGCGATAATATCAAACGGTGGATATGATATTACACCAACTTTAGTCAAAGATAAAAATATTGGTTATGCAAAAAAAAAGAGAGTTTTAAGTAAAGATGTAAGTTTCAAAATAAATCAAATTTTAAGAAAAGTCGTGACAGAGGGAACAGCAAGTTTGGCTGATGTGAATGGATATAATGTTGGGGGAAAAACAGGTACTGCACTTATTGTTGAAAACGGAAAATATACAAAAAAAAAAATAAATACTTTTGCATCAATTTTTCCAATAAATGAACCAAAGTATGTTTTTGTTGTTATGTTGGAAGATACTAAATTATCCAAAAGTTATGTTTATAATTATCGAAACAAACCTGGCTCATTTGTAGGCACACCTTTCAATACTGCTGGATGGACTTCAGTAGAAGTAGCAGCAAAAATAATAGAAAAAATAGGACCTATTTTAGCCACAAAATACTAAGAATTTAAAAAAATGTTATTGGGTAAATTAATTAAAAATATAAAACCAGCATATAAATCTATAAAATTTAATAGTATTAGATTTAACAGCAAGGATTGCAAAAAGAACGATATTTTTTTTTCTATCCAAGGAAATAAATTAAAAGGGAATAATTATATTAATGACGCTATAAAAAATGGCTCAAAAATTATTATTTCAAACCTAAATTTTGAGGGATTTAATAAAAAAAAAATTTTATTTATTAAAAATAAAAATCCAAGAAAAGCATTAGCAGAGGCTGCAAGCAATTTTTATAAAAAAAAACCTAAAAATATCATCGCCTTAACTGGCACAAATGGCAAAACCTCAATTGCAAATTTTTTTTATCAAATATTGTCTTTAAATAAAAAAAAAGTTGCTGCCATAGGAACTTTAGGTATTTTATCAAAAAAAATTAAGTTAAAGACGAACAATACATCAATAGATCCAATTAAAATGCATCAAATTTTACAGAAATTAAAAAATTTAAATATTGATAACGTAATTATAGAAGCATCAAGTCATGGTTTAAAACAACATAGATTAGATGGATTAAATTTAAAAACCGCATTGTTTACAAACTTGTCTAGGGATCATCTAGATTATCATAAAACATTTAAAGATTATTTGAATTCAAAACTCATTCTTTTTGATAAATTATTGCTGAATAAAGGAAATATAATTTTTGAAAATGGAATACCTCAAGAAAAAGATCTTAAAAAGATTTCAAAGAAAAAGAAACTGAAGACTTATAAAATAGGCAGCGAAAATTCTTTCATTAATTTGAAAAAAATTCAAAAAATCAACGATAAAAAAAAAATTAGTTTTAGTCTTTTAAATAAAGATTATTCATTCAATTCTTATCTAATTGGTAGCATTCAGATAAAAAATTTACTTTTTGCAGTTTTGGCTGCATATCTATCAGGCATTAAAATTGACTCCATTCTAAGGAATTTAAGTAAGATTAAACCTGTCAATGGAAGATTAGAGCAGATTGGTAAACTAAAAAATAAATCAAGAGTAATACTTGATTATGCACATACTCCAGATGCTTTAAAAACAGTTATATTAAATATAAAAGAAGATTACCCTTTAAGTAAAATTTCATTAGTATTTGGATGTGGAGGGGATAGAGATAAAAGCAAAAGACCTTTAATGGGGGGTATTGCTAACAGGTATTGTGATAAAATATATTTAACTGACGACAATCCAAGGTTTGAAAGCCCCAAGGTAATAAGAAACCAGATAAAGAGGAAAATTAAGAAAAAAAACTATGTTGAAATTTCTTCACGAGCTGATGCTATTTCAAAAGCTGTTAGTGAATTAAATTCAGGTGATGTTTTAATTGTTGCTGGAAAAGGACACGAAAATTATCAAGAATATAAAAAAAGATCTTTTTTCTCGGATAAATTAGAGATTATTAAAGCTATTAGAAAAAAGAATAATTTATTATCGAATTCTCTCAAAACAAATATCTTAACTGAAACTTTTAATAATAAAATTTTAAATAAAAGAACTCTAATAAACTCAGTGTCTTTAAACTCTAAAGATATTAAAAAAAATTCAGTATTTTTTGGGGTGAGGGGTCCAAAATTTGATGGAAATAAATTTGGAATTGAGGCGATAAAAAATAATGCAATTTTAGCAATTACTAATAAAAAATCAAAAAATTCCAAAAATATATTTAGTAAAAATCCTTTTGGGGAACTAAATAAATTTAGCTCAGTTTATAGAAAGTCATTAGACAGTAATAATATTGCAATAACCGGATCTGCTGGAAAAACTTCAGTTAAAGACTTAACTGGATTTTGTTTAAATAAATTAGATAAAACATATTATTCAAAAAATTCCTTTAATAATAAATATGGTGTGCCTTTAAGTATTATTAATGCACCTCAATCGACAAAGTTCTCAGTTTTAGAAGTAGGAATGGATAAAAAAGGAGAAATAGACACTTTAACAAAGCTAATAAGACCTAATCTTGGTCTAATTACAAATATCTCATATGCTCATATTAAGAATTTTAAGAATCTAGATGAGATTGCAAAAGCTAAAAGCGAAATAATAAATAATATTTTTCCCATGGGAGTTATGATTATAAATAAGGACGATAAATACTGCAATTATTTTATTTCAAAAGCAAAAGCGAGAAATCTAAATATTACTACATTCAGTAAAAAAAATAAATTAGCTGATGTTGTTTACCTAGGGGAAAGAAAAAATAAAAATAAATTTTTATGTAAATTTTTAATAAAAGGGAAAATAAAATTTTTTCTAATTCCTAATTATTTAATAGATTTCAAAGAAAATATTTTATCTACACTGAGTATTATTATTATTTATTTTAATATAGATGCATTACCTGTAAATTTATTTTTAAATTTCAAAATTTCCCAGAGTAGAGGCACTATAATAAAGTATAAAAGTGGAAAAAAAAACTTAACTATTATTGATGAAAGCTATAATTCAAATCCCCTTTCATTTAAATTTGCATTAGAAAGATTTGACAAAAACTATAAAGATAGTAAGAAAAAATTTATTTTGATTGGAAACATGCTTGAATTAGGAAAATTTTCAAAAAAACTTCATATTAAAATTGCGAAATATATTAATAAATCTAACATAAATAAAACTCATGTTTATGGCAGTTATACAAAACATACATTTAACAAATTAAAACCACAAATGAGAGGCAAAATATTAAACAATAAATTAGAGATTTTGAATTTGATAAAAAAACAATTACCTAATAACAGTTATTTAATGATAAAAGGATCTAACTCAACTGGATTAAATAAAGTAATAAAAAATTTGTAACAATGTTATATAATATACTTACAAGCTATTCGGACACATATTCATTCTTGAACTTTTTCAATTTTTTAACTGTGAGAACAGGACTAGCTGTGATTACAGCAATGATCATAGTTTTTCTGATAGGAGATAAGTTTATAAACTTTTTTTCATCAAAACAAATTACAAATCCTATTCGCTCTGATGGGCCTGAAGATCATTTAATTAAAAAAATTGGAACCCCTACTATGGGTGGGGTTTTAATTTTGATAGGTTTGTTTATAGGTGTTTTTTTGTGGGCCGATCTATTAAATCCATATAACTGGTTATTGATTTTTATAACTTTATCCTTTGGAATTTTAGGAGCATTCGATGATTACAAAAAAATTAAAAATAATAACTCAAGGGGAATTTCTTCGAAATTAAAAATTTTAGTCCAAATTTTTCTTTGTCTAATTTCACTAATTATTTTTTATAAATTTATAGATTCTGATATTAAAACTAATTTATATTTTCCATTTTTTAAAAATTTAGTAATTAACTTAGGGTGGTTTTTTATACCTTTTTATTTATTTGTAATTGTTGGATCTTCGAACGCAGTAAATCTAACGGATGGTTTGGATGGATTAGCTACAGTTCCTGTTATATTAGTTGCGGGTTGTTTTGGTTTTATAAGTTATGTATCAGGAAATATTATTTTTGCAGACTATTTATTAATTCCTTATATTGAGGATGTTGGTGAAGTAGCAGTTTTTTGTGGAGCAATTATTGGAGCTTCTATTGGATTTTTATGGTTTAACGCACCACCGGCCAAAATATTCATGGGAGATACAGGCTCATTGGCATTAGGCGGATCTTTAGGTGCGGTTGGTGTAGTAACAAAACATGAGATAGTCCTAGCCATTACTGGTGGACTTTTTGTTTTAGAAGCAATTTCAGTAATTGTGCAAGTTGTTTCATTCAAACTAACAGGCAAAAGAATTTTTATGATGGCACCAATTCATCATCACTTTGAGAAAAAAGGTTGGGCTGAGTCTACAATAGTAATAAGATTTTGGATTATATCTCTTATTTTGGCGATGATTGGTTTAGCCACTTTAAAACTAAGATGAAATCTACAAAGGTATTCTTTCAAAATAAAAAAATTCTAATTTATGGATATGGTAAAACTGGCAAATCAGCCTTTAACTTTTTAAAAAAAAAAAATAACTTAAAAGTGTTTGACGATAATTTACCTTTAACAAATCTTCCTTTTAACAAAAAGTTTATCAGAGGAAGTGATAGAGTAAGCAACTTTGACTATATCTTATTAAGCCCTGGGATAAATTATAGAAAATGTTTATTATCGAATGAAGTAATAAAGAATAAAAAAAAGATCATCTCTGACTTGGATATATTTTATAAAAGTTTTCCAAAAAATTTTTTTATTACAATCACAGGAACAAATGGAAAATCAACTACTTGCAAACTTTTATATCAAGTTCTTAAGTCTCAAGGAATTCATACAAAATTGGTAGGCAACATCGGAAAATCGATTTTATCAAGCTATCATTTTTCAAAAAAAACATTATTTGTAGTTGAGGCATCTTCTTATCAAATCGAATATAGCAAATTTTATAAAACCAATTTGGCAGCGATTTTAAATGTTTCGATCGATCATCTAGAAAGACATGGTAATTTCAAAAATTATGTCAAAAGCAAAATAAAACTTATTGCAATGCAAAATAAAAGTTCTTGCGCTTTTATAGAAAATAAAAATAAAATTATTGATAAACTATTAAATAAAAAAAAAATTAATTCAAAAATTTTAAGAGTTGATAAAAAAATTTATTTGAAGTTTCAGAAATTAATTAAAAATAATTACCTAAATAATAGTGTTAATCAAAAAAATCTTGTATTTATTTTTAATATTTGCAATTTTTTAAAAATTAACTTGAGTAAGATTATACCTACATTAAATAAATTTAAGGCTTTAAGATTTAGAAATGAAATTGTGATTAATTATAAAAAAATTAAAGTAATTAATGACTCAAAATCGACCTCCTTTTCCTCTACGCAAGAACTTATAGACACCAAAAAGAAAACTTTCTGGATTTTAGGAGGATTACCAAAAAAAGGAGATAAATTTACTTTAAGTAGAAAATGTTGTTTTAATTTAAGAGCATATATATTTGGAAAAAATTCTGATTTTTTTGCAAAAAAACTTAAGGATAAAGTCCGTTATCAAAAATTTAATAATATGATTTCTGCAATAAAGAAAATCAAAACTGACCTTAAAAAAGAACAAGAGCCAAAGGATAAAATCATTCTTTTTAGTCCTGCTTCAGCTTCTTTTGACAATTTCAAAAATTTCGAGGAAAGAGGAAGATATTTCAATTCCCAATTAAGAAAAATTGGTATTAATGGAAAAAAATAAAATATGAATTTTTCGTTGTATAATTGGTGGAAAGACATAGATAAATTTTTATTTTTTTTAATAATCTTATTAATTTTTTTAGGTATTTTCTTTTCACTTGTTTCAACTTCTTGGATTGCATCGACTAAACTTGAAACAACAAGTTATTATTTTTTTTTTAAACAATTTATTTACACTTTACTCGGAATATTCACAATTTTCTTTTTTTCCTTACTTGAAGAAAAAACTTTTTACAAACTTTCATTAGTTTTCTTTTTAATAATATTTTGCACCTTAATTTTAGTCCCAATTATTGGTGTGGAAGTGAAAGGTTCCAAAAGATGGTTAGATATATTCTTTTTTCCAAGGTTTCAACCAATCGAAATCCTTAAACCATTTTTAATAATCATACTATCAATGATACTAACATCTGATAAATATTCTAATAAGTATGCAAGATATCTTTTTAGTTTGATTCCAATCATACCAATTATCATTTTATTATTCTTGCAGCCAGATATTGGTCAAACATTACTAGTACTATGTCTTTGGTTAAGTCTCATATTTGTTTCAGGTATAAATCTTATATTTTTAACACTTTTTATAGTAGTTGGTTTATGCACTCTGTTTCTGATGATTAATTTTATCCCGAAATTGAACTATATAAAATTTAGGATTGAATCATTTTTTGATGTAACCTCAAAAGGAAATTATCAGTCAGAGAGAGCATCAGAAGCAATTATGAACGGGGGCTTTTTTGGAAAAGGTATTGGAGAGGGCACTCTTAATATAAGAGTGCCTGAGGCTCACACAGATTACGTTATTGCCGTAATAGCCGAGGAATTTGGAATAATATCAATAATAGGAATTATTCTAATCTTTCTATGTCTTATTTTTAGAGTTTTCAAAAAAGTATCATCCATAGAAAATGAATGTTTCAAATTAATACTTGTAGGCTCCGTAATGTTAATTCTTTTTCAAGTTTTAGTTCATATTGGAGTAAATATTAGATTTTTACCCACAACTGGAATGACTTTGCCATTTCTTAGTTATGGAGGTTCTTCTATAATTGGCTCTTCAATATTAATAGGAATAATTTTAAATTTAACTAAAAGAAAAATAAATAAATGAGCTCTATGATAATAAGCACTGGCGGGACAGGAGGGCACGTTATTCCAGCTAAAGTATTTTATGATTATTTTAAGGAAAAATTTAAAGTAATGATAATTTCAGATAAAAGAGGTCTAAACTTCATTGAAAAAGAAAATTACAATGTAAGTGAAATTCATATTCCGCAATTAAAAAAAAATTTAAGTATTTTAATTTTTCCTTTTTTTTTAATTATTTCATTTTTAAAATCCTTACTTTTACTAAAAAAGGAAAATCCAAAATTGCTACTATCTACAGGTGGATATATGAGTATTCCACACTGCCTCGCAGCAAAAATTTTAAATATTAAAATATTCCTTTTTGAACCAAATTTAGTAATTGGAAGATCTAATCTATTATTGTTAAGATTTTGCAAAAAAATATTTGCGTATGAAAATAATTTAAAGAATTTACCCTCAAAGTTCTCACATAAACTTATAGTAATAAAACCCATAGTCAGAAAAGAATTTTTGAAACAAAAAAAAACTACATCATCTAATAAAGATTTCAAAGTTTTAATTATTGGAGGAAGTCAAACAGCAAAAAAATTAGACACTATTTTTCTTAAAGATGTTTTAAAAATCTCAAAGATCATAAACTTAACTATATATCACCAGACTAGCAAATCTAACCATGAATATATTAAAAATTTTTATCAAGAGAACAGTATTGCAAATAAGGTTTTTACTTTTGAAGATAAATTAAGTGAAATTATGTCATTATGTGATTTTGCAATTACACGTGCGGGGGCATCAACTTTATCAGAACTTGTTTCTTTAAAAATCCCATTTTTAGCAATTCCATTTCCATTTTCAAAAGACGATCATCAATATTTTAATGCAAAGTTTTATGTGGATAAAAATTTTGGTTGGCTTATTAGTGAACATAAAATTTTTGAGAACTATTTCTATCAATTTTATATGAAAAATATTCAGAACAAAAAATTGTTAAAAAACAAGGTAGAAAATATGAACAATTTTATTTTTGAAGAATCATGGTCCGAAAACTTTAATATGATAGAGCGAACTTTTTATGAAAATTAATCTAGGAAAAAAAGAATTAATCCATTTCATTGGTATAGGAGGCATTGGTATGAGTGGATTAGCATTAATAATGAAACAACTTGGTTTTAAAATACAAGGAAGTGATATCTCAATAAATAAAAATATAGAAAGATTGAAAAAAAATAAGATTAAAATTTTTACAAAACACAAAATTTCCAATCTAGATAAAGCTAATATTGTAGTCATATCCTCAGCAATCAAAAACAATAATATTGAGTTAAACTCAGCTAAGAAAAAAAATTTACCAATTTATAAAAGAGGGGACATGCTTGCACACATGACCTCGTTAAAAAAAAATATTGTTGTGGCAGGTTCTCATGGAAAAACTACTACAACGTCATTAATTGCAAGTGTTTTTTCAAAAGCAAAATTAGATCCTACAATAATAAATGGAGGTGTGATAAATTCAATTAATAATTCAGCTAAACTAGGAAGGAGCGAATGGTGTGTGCTCGAGTCTGATGAATCTGACGGTAGTTTTATAAAAGTTCCATTCACTTATTCTATTATTACTAATATTGATAGAGAACATATGGATTTTTATAAATCTGAGGATAATTTAAAAAAATATTTTGAAAAATTTATTTCAAACGTTCCATCTTTTGGTAAAACATTTTTGTGTATCGATGATGTCAATAATAGAAGTTTACTTAAAAAGAATCTTGTTAAAAACTATTTTACTTATGGTGTTAATAAAAGTTCTAATTTTAGAATTTCAAATATAAAGTACAAATTAAATAGATCAATTTTTGATCTAGTTATTAAGATACCAAATAAAAAAAAAATAAGTATTAAAAATATAGAAATTCCTTTGATTGGATTTCATAATATAAGTAATGCGGCTGCAGCATTTGCATTAACTTCTCATATAGGAATATCTACAAGCTTAATAAAAAAAAGCCTCAAAGATTTTCAAGGGGTCGAAAGAAGGTTTAACAAAGTTTTTGATTTTAATGGTGTAACTTTTTTCGATGATTATGCTCATCATCCAACTGAAATTAAAGAAGTTTTAAATGGTGTAAAAAAAAGCTATTCAAACAAAAAAGTCATATCAATTTTTCAACCACACAGAATTTCAAGATTAAATGATTTAAGTAACGACTTTAGCAAATCATTTAAAAATTCAGATCAAGTATTGTTATGCCCTATTTTTAAGGCAGGCGAAAAAATTAAATTAAAATTTAAATATGAAAAATTTGCTAGAAGTATATCAAAAAATTCAAAAGCTTTAGTAATTATGGTTAATCAAAAACAAGACCTTGTAAATTTCTTTAAAAACAATTTAAAAGGAAACGAAATTGTAATTGGAATGGGTGCTGGATCAATATCTGGATGGTTAAAAGAACTTAAAAATTTTCTTAAACAATAACAATGAACATGCAAGAATTTAAAAACTTCAAAGCTCAAAACAATTCTAATCTAAAATTTGATTTTTCTCTTAAAAATTTGAATTGGATGAATATTGGTGGCACAGCAAAGGTTTTTTTTAAACCAGAAAATTTAAAAGAGCTAATAAGTTTTTTAAAAATAGTACCAAAATATAAAAAACATGTTTTAGGAGCAGGTTCTAATCTTTTAATTAGTGAAAATTTGGGGGAAAAAATTTTTATTAAGTTAGGTAAAAATTTTAGCAATATATCGTTGATTGATGATAATAAATTAATTGCTGGTTGTTCATCTTTAGATAAAAATGTTTCTGACTTTGCCTGCGAAAATGGTTTATCTGGTTTAGAATTTTTATCCTGTATACCAGGCTCCGTAGGAGGCGGGATTAGAATGAATTCTGGGTGTTTTGGATCTGAATTTAAAGACTTTTTAGTTTCAATTCAGGTAGTAGATTTTGAAGGAAAAGTAAGTTCGATTAAAACAAAGGATATTATTTTTGGTTATAGAGAGTGCAATTTGCCTAATGACTTAATCTTCTTAAGTGCAACATTTGAATGCAAAAAGAGCAGTAAAGAATTAATAAGAAAAGAAACTGAAAGATTAAAAAAACTAAAAGAATCATCTCAACCTCTTAGAGTCAAAACTGGAGGAAGCACTTTTAAAAATCCAGTCAAAAGCACTGAAAGGAAAGTTTGGGAACTTATTCGTGAAAGTGTACCTGAAGATATTACTTTTGGAGATGCAAAGATTTCATCAAAACATAGCAATTTCTTTGTTAATTCAAAAAATGCATCTTTTTCTGAAATGAACAAGTTAATTAATTTTGTGAGAGAAGAAGTTAAAAAAAAAACAGGCATATCTTTAGATCTTGAGATAGAAATAATAGAATAGATGAAAAAACGAATTCTTATTCTTGGAGGTGGTATCTCAGGAGAAAGATCAATTAGTCTCAAAACTGCAAAAGCAGTGAAGAATTGCATTAAAAAAAAATATAACTGTAGAATAGTTGAACCTGATGAAAATTTAACAAAAAATATTGATAGATTTTCTCCACATGTTGTTTTTAACGCTTTACATGGAAGATTTGGTGAAGACGGTTTTATACAGACTTATTTAGAGAGTAAAGGTGTTAAGTACACTCATTCAGGCGTTTTATCTTCTATGATGGCAATGGATAAAGAAATTTCAAAAAAATTATTTATAAAAAATAAAATTTTAACACCAAAATTTTATAAATTAAGAACAAATTTTAATAAAAAAGAAGTTATAAAATTATTAAAAAAGAAAATTAAGTTTCCTGTAGTTATTAAACCTATAAATGAGGGATCAAGTTTAGGTGTTTATATTTGTGATGAAAAAAATATTATTAATAATTTAAAAAAACTTAAAGATTATGATGAAATTTTAGTTGAAGAATTTATACCTGGAAGAGAGATTCAAGTTGCGATTCTTGGCAAAAAAAAATTAGGAGCAATAGAGTTAAAACCTAAAAGAAAGTTTTACGACTATAAGGCTAAGTACAGTTCTAAGGCAAAAACAAAACATATTATTCCAGTAAATATTAAACCAAAAGAATATCAAAATGTGATGAATATTGCGTTGAAAGCTCACGAAATTTTAAAGTGCAGAGGGGTTACTAGATCTGATTTTAGATTTAATAATGGAAAGTTTTATCTTTTGGAAATTAATACTCAACCAGGAATGACAAATCTTTCATTAGTCCCGGAAATAGCATTACATTGTGGAATGAATTTCTTCTCATTAATAGACTGGATTATAAAAGATGCTTCAAAAAATAGATAAGAAAAACTATATTTTTTTCTATTTAATTATTTTTTTAATTTTGTCCTCAATACATAACTCGAATTTTAAACATAATAATTTTTTTTCTATTAAAAAAATAGAGGTAATTGATTTAAATAATGCAGGTTATTATTTTTTGGAAAATAACTTTACAGATCTAGTCGGATCAAATATTTTTGCGCTAAATAAAAATTCCTTTCAACTTATTTATTCCATAAACTCAATTAAAAGTTATAATATAAAAAAGATATATCCAAATCAGGTCAAAGTTTACCTTGAATCAGCTGTGGCCATAGGTGTTGTAAAAAATTCAAATGGATTTATTATTTTAGGAGATAACGGCAAAATTATTAACTTAGAATCTTTTCCAAAAAACGTTCCTGAAATTACAGGAACTAATGACATAGAAAAAATATTTCAAACAATAGAAATTATTAATAAATCTAACTTTGACATTAAGAATATCAAAAAAATTATTTTTTTTCCTAGTAAAAGAATAGACATTGAATTAAAAAATAAAAAAAAAATTAGATTTCCGATTAATTTTGCAATTGATGATTTAAATTTTGGCTATAGAGTTATTAATGACGAAAAATTCAATCAATCCATAACTATAGATTTAAGAGTCCCTAATAAGGTAATAACTTATGATTAAAAATGATAATCAATCTTTTTATATTTCAATAGTAGGTCAAAACCTTCATATAGATTGTTTTAACTCCAAAGACACTAGCTCTAGTTTTCAAAAAAGTTACTTAATGCCAGATACCCTTGGTGATAATCTAAATCTTATCATACTGACAAAATTTATTTTAGAAAAAATCAAAGATTTTGAAAAGGATGCTGGAAGTTTTATCGAAAAAGTTTATTTAATTACCGATGCTAAATATGATCGATTTTCTTTAAGTTTAAAAAATAAATTCAATTCAAATAAAACAAAAGAGACTGATATAGTAAGACTAATTAGTGATGCTAAACAACAAATTATAAGAAACAATAAAGATTGTGTTATACTTCATTTATTAGTTGATAAATACATAGTTAATGGTGAAGAATATTTACAGTTTCCAGAGGACGTAATATACAGTGAATTTATTCTCGAGATTAGTTTTATCACAGTTCATAACTCAATTGTAAAAACATTAAATAAAATTTTTAAAGATTGTAATATTGAGGTAAAAAAAATTGTCAGTCATCAATATTCAAGCAGGTTTGCAGAAAAAAGCGATATAAGCCCTTGTATTGCTGCTAAGAGAGTGATTGATGGAATAAACCCATTGGAGGTAATATCCCATAGACTTTATAATAAAAAACAAGGTTTTTTTGAAAAAATGTTCAATTTTTTTGATTAAATCTTGTATTGTTTTGTAACATAACTTGTTTTTTCTTTGATTTCTCAGATGAATATAAGTTCACCTAATGTCAATTTTAAAACAAAAAACTCTAAAAAAAAAAATTACCCTATCTGGTATCGGTCTTCACTCTGGAAAAGAGGTCAATATTACTTTAGTTCCTCAAAAACCAAATATCGGAATATATTTTAAAAGAACTGACTTATCTTCCAATAACATTATTTATCCAAGTGTATTTAATGTTTCAAGCGCATCTTACTGTACGAAGATTTCAAATGAATATGGTGTATCTGTCTCAACTATTGAGCATTTAATGGCAGCATTGTATGGAAAAGGTGTAGATAACTTACTAATAGAAATAGATTCTGAAGAAGTGCCAATACTTGATGGATCTTCAAAAAATTTTGTAGAGGCAATTGACTTAGTTGATTTAGAAATAAGCGAGCAACCAATTAAAATTATAACTATAGATAAAGAAATAAGTTACAAAGATGGTGAAAAATTTATTTCCTTTAAGCCAAGTAAAATAAGTTTAGAAATTGATTTTGAGATAAATTTTAAAAACGAATTAATAAGTACCCAAAAAAACAATATTAACATTTATATGGATGATTTAAAAGATATGCTTAGTTCAAGAACATTTTGCTTGTATGAGGATATAGAAAAACTTAAAAATTTGAATCTTGCAAAAGGTGGCTCTTTAGATAATGCGATTGTTGTTAAACAAAATAAAGTTTTAAACAAAGAAAAATTAAGAAATGAAAAAGAATTTGTAAATCATAAAATACTAGATTGTCTTGGGGACTTATATTTATCGGGATTTAAAATGGTCGGCAAAATCACCTCTTGTCAAGGTGGCCACAAAATTACTAATCAAGGTTTGAGAAAATTGTTAAGCAATAACGAAAATTTCTCAATTATCGAGCTAAAAGAAAAAAATATTCCGCATTCCTTTTTGAACAAGAATATTCTAAAATCTATCGCATAAGATTAATTTTTTTAAGTAATCTTCAAAATTATTTAATTTATGAATTTTTTAAAAATTTTATTGATATTTTTTTTTGTATCTTTTTTTTTAACAAACTGTGCAAAAAAAGAAAAAACCTCCCTTATTGTTGAGGAGGACATTGAATTACAAATGATCCGAGCATTTAAAGAAGGATATGATGAATTCAAAAAAGGGGACGCCCTATATGCTGCAAAAAAATTTAACGAAGCAGAATTATTGTTTCCTCAATCATCATGGGCCCCAAAAGCTGCATTGATGGCAGCATATGTATATTACGCACAAGATTATTATTTTGATGCAGAATCTGAACTCAAAAGATTTATTAAAACTTATCCCAAACATCCTGATTTAAACTACGCCCATTTTCTTCTCGCAATGTGTTACTATGAAAAAATTGTTAATGAAAAAAAGGATTTAGGTCCTTTGTTACTAGCGCAGGAAAAATTTAATTTTATTGTTCAAAATTTCCCTGAATCTGATTATGCTTTAGATGCCAGTTACAAACTTGATTTAATTCAAGATTATTTAGCATCTAAAGAGATGTACGTTGCATCACATTATATGAAAAAGAAAAAATGGATTGCCTCAATCAATAGATATAAAACAGTAGTTGAGCAATATGAAAAAACAATTTATGTTGAGGAGGCTTTGCATCGATTAGTTGAATTATATTTTACAATTGGCCTAGAGAACGAATCTCAAAAATATGCCTCGTTATTAGGATATAATTATCAATCTAGTAAATGGTATGAAAAGTCCTATAAGATATTTAACAAAAAATATAAATCAAAATTAG
Source organism: uncultured Pelagibacteraceae bacterium (assembly GCA_902599605.1). Classification (GTDB taxonomy): domain Bacteria; phylum Pseudomonadota; class Alphaproteobacteria; order Pelagibacterales; family Pelagibacteraceae; genus Pelagibacter. The sequence continues at coordinate 5,537 of CACKFV010000009.1, read as the reverse complement.
AACTAAAAAAAGAGAAAAAAAGCATGTTAAAAAAGTTTAAAAAACTTTTCGATTAAAATGTTAAAAAGTTCAGCGAAAAAAGAGTATAAAAAAAAAATAAAACAATACAAAAAGTACAGTAAAAAATATTTTGAGGATAGTTCACCAATAGTATCAGATCGTGATTTTGATTTATTAAAAAAAGAAATATTAAATCTTGAAAAAAAATTTGATTTTAAAGACAAAGATTCTCCTTCTAAAACATTGGGTTTTACACCCTCTAAAAATTTTGAAAAATATCCTCATAGAGTAAAGATGCTCTCATTAGCAAATGCATTTGATGAAGAAGATCTGATAAATTTTGAAAAAAAAATAATAAATTTTTTAAATCTTAATAAAAATATTGAATTTGAATATAGTGCAGAGCCAAAAATTGATGGTATATCAGCTTCGCTTACCTACAAGTCTGGCAAATTATTAAGAGGATTATCAAGAGGGAATGGGGAAGAAGGTGAAGATATTACCTTAAATTTAAAAACAATACCTGACATTCCACACTATATAGATCAAAAAGATTTTCCCGATGACATCGATATAAGGGGAGAAGTTTTCATTCAAAATAATGATTTTGAGAAAATGAAAGATAGTTTTGCAAATCCTCGTAATGCAGCTTCAGGTTCTTTAAGACAAAAGGACCCTAAAAAAACATCTAAGATACCCTTAAAATTTGTTGCATATACATTTGGATTTTCATCTGATCAAACAATAGAAAACCAAACTAATTTTTTAGATAAATTAAAAAAATGGGGTTTTAAAACCTCAGAATTAAACAAAAAAATTTCAGGAATAAAAAATCTTTTGTTAAATCATCAAAATATAGAAAAAAAAAGATTTGAATTAAATTATGATATTGATGGTATCGTTTACAAGATTAACGATTTCAAGCTACAAAAAAGATTAGGTTTTGTAACGAATGCACCAAGGTGGGCAATTGCTCATAAATTTTCTGCGAGCAATTCAATTACTGAAATTTTGAATATTGATATCCAAGTTGGCAGAACTGGTGCACTAACACCAGTAGCCAAGGTGAAACCTGTAAATATAGGTGGAGTAGTAGTTTCAAACGCTACTCTTCATAATGAAGAAGAAATTTTAAGAAAAGATATTAGAGTTGGTGATACAGTAAAAATTGAGAGAGCAGGCGATGTAATTCCCCATGTAATTTCAGTTGATCTATCTAAAAGAAAAAAAGAGTCAAAAAAATTTGTCTTTCCTCTAAAATGCCCATCTTGTGGGTCAAAAACTATTAAAGAATATAATTCTCAAACCAAAAAACACGATGCTGTTAGACGATGCACAAGTGAAGGCTTTAAATGTGAAAAAATCTCTATCGAAAAAATAAAACATTTCGTGTCAAAAGATGCACTTAACATTGATGGTTTTGGAAAAAAGATAGTTCAAAATTTCTGGGAAATTGGTTTAATCAAATTACCGCATGATATATTTAATTTAGATTTTGAAAGAATATCAAAGTTAGAAGGTTGGGGTAGCTTGTCAGTAGATAATTTGAAAAAATCTATTCAAAAATCAAAAAAAGTTTCATTGGATAAATTTATTTTTTCACTTGGCATAAGACATATTGGTCAAGAAAATGCAAAGCTTCTTGGCGAATTTTTAAAGAAAAAAGAAAACTTTTTCCAATTAAAAAATCAAAATTTTATTCAAGAGCTTATTAATATCGATGGAATAGGTGACACTCAAATAAATTCGTTAAAAAATTTTTTTAATGAAAAAGCAAATTTAGATGTTATTTTAAATTTGTCGAAATCATTAGATATTCAAAGTTTTAAAGAAAGCACTAGCACAGGAAAACTTAAAGGTCAGGTCTTTATGTTTACCGGGAAATTAAATGATATTTCAAGGGCAGAAGCTAAATCATTGATTGAGAGTAATGGAGGTAAAATTGTTAGCAATGTGACTAAAAAATTAGATTATTTAGTTATAGGAGAAAAACCTACCACTAAAAAAGTAGATTTAGCTAAAAAAAATAATATTAAGGTAATTAATCAAAAAACGTTAAATGAAATGCTAAATTGATCTTAAAAGCCATTTTTTTTCACTTAAAGACAAAAATTTATGGATTTTTGAATATACCTCAAAGTGATAATTAATTAAATATCTCTTTTCTTGGGAGGACAACAATTTGAAATTTATTAAATTAATATCAATTGGTGCCAACGTAAGGTTTTTAAAAACTAAATTATTTTTTTCTTTTTTGATATAGATTAAATTTTCAATTCTAATTCCATATTTCCCTTTTAAGTAATATCCTGGCTCATTACTTAATATCATTCCTTCTCTTAATTTAACATTATTCCTTTTTGAAATTGCCTGTGGACCTTCATGAACATTTAAAAAATAACCTACACCGTGTCCAGTACCATGACTAAAATCCTTTTTAACTTCGTTAAGGTACTTCCTTGCTAACTTGTCAATATTTGATCCAGTCTTTTGTTTTGAAATATTAGCAGTAGCTACAGCAATGTGTCCTTTTAAAACTCTTGTGAAAGCATCTTTAATATTTTTGGGCTGTTTTTTGAAAGAAATAGTTCTTGTAACATCCGTGGTCCCATATGTGTATTGTCCTCCTGAGTCACAAAGGTAAACATCATCTTGCTTTATCACTCTGCATGTTTTATTTGATGCACGGTAATGAATGATTGATCCATTTTTTCCAGTTGCTGATATGGTGCTAAAACTTGGAAAAAGATAATTTTTGTTCTGTTTTCTAAAAGATTCTAATTTTTTTTCAGCATCAATTTCGGAGATCTTTTTATTTTGATTTTTTTTGATCCAGTATAAAAATTTTGTAACTGCAATGCCGTCATGAATATGACTTTCGATTGTTTTATTTATTTCCACTTTGTTTTTTATTGATTTCATTAAGTACAAAGGATCTCCAATCTTAGAAATTGTAAACTTTGAATTGATTAAATTCTCCAGTAAAACAGGGCAAGAATTTTTGTCGATTATAATTTTTTTAGATTTTAATCTACCTAAAAAAATTTCAATTTGGTTCTCTTTATAAAAAGATATTTTTAAAAAACTTTTCTTTTTAAAAATATTAGATGATTTTTTCATGTCTGAAAAAAAACTTACTTTTCCTTTAGTACTAATTATTACTCTACAATTAGGTATCGGACTAAAAGGATTATCTCTTCCTCTTACGTTTAAAAGCCAAGCTACATTTTCAGGTGCAGATATAAAAATATGATCTGATTTGTCTTTTTTTAAAATTTGTATTAATCTTTTAATCTTACTGTTTACCGTTTCCCCAACTACTTTTGGGTTTAAAGAATAGAACTTTCTTGATGTGTGATCTTTTAAAATATCTGAGTTTAATAGTCTTTTATTTATTGGGGTTAGTTTAATTTTATGTCTGAAAAAATATATTAAGCTTCTTGAAGTGAAAACTGTTGGATCGAAACCTAAATTTAGTCTTGAACTTAAAATTTGATAGGGAAGTTTTTTTGGTATTTCAAATATTTTGAACTTTTTACCAGTCTGAATTTTAGCTTGCTCAATGTATCTACCATCAACAAAAAGAAAGTTTTTTTTCTTTAATATAATCGCCAATCCAAATGATCCATCAAAACCCGTAATGGTTTTAAGTTTATCTTTTTTTGAAAATTCGGAAAAATACTCATCATTTTTAGGTACTACATAACCATCTATTTTGTGATGATAAAATTTATTTTTTAATTCTTTTAGTTTTTGAGAGATCATTTTAATCTTTTTTGATATCTGATCCATCCAGGGCTTCTGAAATTCTCATTATCATTATCTATATCTTGATTAAATTCGAAATCTTGATCATCTCTCTCTAAATTATTATTTTTTTCAACAAATTTTTCGGGAAGCTCATCAACAAACCTTGACGACAAACTATCTATCCAATCACCTTGGTAAAATCTATTTAAAGAAAATGATATAAAACTTAAATCTTTTGCTCTCGTGATACCCACATAAGCAAGACGTCTTTCTTCCTCAAGACCGCTTTGACCTTTCTCATCTATAGATTTCTGATGAGGAAACATACCTTCTTCCCAACAAGGTAAGAACACAGCGTCAAATTCTAAACCCTTTGATGCATGCATAGTCATTAAGTTGATCTTTTCGCCCTCCCACTGTTCATCAATAGATGTTGCTAAAGAAACATGTTCAAGAAAACTTTCTAAGTTATCAAATTCTTTCATTGCACTTAAAAGTTCTTTAATGTTTTCAAGTCTATTTTCGTTTTCTAAATCTTTTTTATCTTTTAAGGAGGCCGAATAACCAGACTCATCTAATATAATTTGCAGAAGTTTTACATGATTAATTTTTTTTATAATGTGATCATTTCTCCATTTCTTGAGCATATTTAAAAAAGATAAAAGTCCTAATTTAGTCTTAGGTTTAATCAAATTTTGAGCTATTAAATTTTGTGAAGCAGTTTCTAATGATACTTTATTTTCTCTTGCATATTCATTTATTTGTTTGAACGAACTATCACCTATAGATCTTTTAGGAACATTTGCTATTCTTTCAAAAGCAAGATCATCTTTCTCATGTTGAATAATGCGTAAATAAGCAATACAGTTTTTAATTTCAGCCCTTTCATAGAATTTTGTTCCACCTAGTATTCTGTATGGAAGGCCTATTTTTAAAAATCTTTCCTCAAACTCCCTCGTCTGAAATATCGCTCTAACAAGAATAGCAATGTTATTATATGAATATTTTTTTTTAAGCTCGTTTTCAATTATATCGGATACACCTATAGCTTCATCTTTTCCGTTTCTAAAACAGTTTAACCTAATTTTTTCACCCTCAGTTTTATTTGAATTTAATTTTTTTCCTAATCTGTTTTCATTATTAGAAATCAAATGGGAGGCTACATTTAAAATATTTTGAGTTGATCTATAATTATCTTCTAGTCTTATAATTTTGGTGTTTTCATAAACCTTATCAAATTCTAAAAAATTTTTGATCTCTGCACCCCTCCAACTGTAAATTGACTGATCATCATCACCAACACAACAAATATTATTATGCAATAAAGTTAGTTGTTTTAACCACTTGCTTTGGATATAATTAGTGTCTTGGTATTCATCGACAAGAATATATCTAAACTTTTTTGAATACATTCTGTTAATATCCTGATTTTCTTCAAAAATTTTGACACAATGAAGAATTAAGTCTCCAAAATCACATGCATTAAGATCAGTAAGTTTTTCTTGATAAACTTTATAAACCTCCAACATATTTTTCTCTAAAATTTGCCCTCTAGAAATTTTCACATCATTTGGATACCAGCCAGAATTTTTCCATTTATTAATTAAAGCTATAACAAAATTTGGAGAAATTTTTTTGATATCAATATTTTTACTTTTACAAATATTTTTAATTAATTTTTGCTGATCATCTTGGTCTATTATAGTAAAATTTTGTGTTAGATTAGCAGCTTTGGCATGTTTTCTTAATATCTTTGCACAGATTGAATGGAATGTTCCAAGCCAAGG
>CACKFV010000008.1 GCA_902599605.1 uncultured Pelagibacteraceae bacterium | reverse complement strand
TTCCACCAATTTTTTGAAAACTTGTTAAATTTTGATGATATGTTTGAGGCAGTTTTTCTGTAAAAAGTTAAATTTTCATTAATTATATGAAAATCTTTTAAAATATATTTTGAAAACAAGCAGATTCTTAAATCTAACCAAACATCAGTAAAATCTTTATAAGAAATAACTTTTAACAACTCTTCAAAACAATTTTTTTTAACTGAAATACAGCTAGTTGGATGAATATATGGCCAGTATGTCTTGAAAAATCTAACTTTTGTTTTTTCTGAATAAATATTGTTATTTTCAACTATTAACGGATAATCGAAAACTATTTTCGCATTTTTATTATTATTAAAATAATTAACAACTTTCTCAATTTTTTCTTTATTAAAATAATCATCACTATCAAGTAAAAAAATTAAATCACCTTTGCTTATTTTAATTGCTTCTTTGAAAGCATTTAATTGATTTAATGATCCAAATTTTGTTTGAGTTTTATTTTCAATAATCTTTACATTTGAAAATTGTTTGACGATATCTATTGAGTTATCTGATGAATTATCATCGAAGAAAATCATCTCTAAATTTCTGTAAGTTTGAGAGTTTAAAGAATTAATACAATGCTGAATATATGGTGAATTATTATAGTTAGCTATCAATATGGAAACTAAAGGTTTTTTTTGCATTTAATTTATTTAAAAAGTTCTTAATTATAACAAAATTGTTATTTAAGTTATAATTAATTCTACAGATGCAAAAAAAACTTATATTATTTATACCCTCTATAGAAGGTGGAGGGGTAGAAAAGAACTTATTTATAATATCTAATTATTTAAAAGATAAGATCAACAACATTTCTATTATTTCTGTCTCAAATAAATTTAAGAATAAATTTGATTATAAAATTAAGTTTATCTCACCTAAGGCAGACTTTTGGAACTCAATAGGAAGAAGAAAAAAATTTTTTGTGGGCTTATTTTTACTTTTTTTGGAAATTTTAAAAGATAGAAATATTCTAGTTTTTTCTTTTCAAGGAAACGTGTACTGTACATTATTATGCAAGTTATTAGGCATAAAGGTAATTGTAAGATCAAATTCAGCACCTGATGGTTGGTCACAAAATGGATTTAAAAACTTTATTTTTAGATATGTCTTAAGAAGTGCTGATAAAATTATTGTAAATAGTTTTGAATTTAAAAAAAAATTTAAGACAAAATTTAAAATTCATGCCGAATGTATCTATAATCCATTAAATAAAAAAGAAATAATCAAAAAATCAAAAATCAAAAGTAAAATTAAGTTTGATAGGAAAAAATTAAAATTAATAAATATAGGTAGATATACTGATCAAAAAGACCAACTAACTCTTCTGAAGGCAGTAAATAGAATTAAAGATAAAATAAGATTTAATTTATTATTAGTGGGTAGGGGGGTTGAAAAAAAAAATTTGAATAAATATATTCATGAAAATAATCTTTCTAAACAAGTAAAATTATTAGATTTTCAAAATAATCCCTTTAATTTAATTAAATCTTCAGATGTTTTTATTTTATCCTCAATATATGAAGGATTACCAAACGTTTTATTAGAGTCTCAGGTTTTAAAAAAATTTATTATTTCTTCAGATTGCCCAACTGGACCAAGAGAAATTCTCTTAAACGGAAAAGCAGGTTTTTTGTTTAATGTTGGTAATTATTTGGAATTGTCAAATTTAATTTTGTATTATTCTAAAAATAAAAAATCATTGTCCAAGAAAATATCAATAGGTTATAAAAATTTAAATAGATTTGATTATGATCAAAACCTCAAAAAATATTTAAATATTATTAATTCTTTAATTTAATAAGTTTTATACAGATTTTAATATACTATTTTTGATAAGATCATCTTTAATCTCATCTAAAATTGCTGGATCATCAATAGTAGGAGGCATTTTATATTCAACATTATCTGCTATTTTTCGTATAGTTCCTCTTAAAATTTTACCCGATCTTGTTTTTGGAAGTCTTTTAATTATTATTGCAACCTTGAATGCAGCAACTGGACCAATTTTATCCCGAACCATTTGAATACATTCTTTAGAAACTGTCTCATTATCTTTGTCTACTCCTGTTTTTAATACAATAAGTCCAATAGGCAACTGCCCTTTTAACTTATCTGTTATTCCAAGAACTGCACATTCAGCAACTGACTGATGTTCTGATAATACTTCTTCAATTGCACCGGTAGATAATCTGTGACCAGCTACATTAATGATATCATCAGTCCTGGACATAATCCAAATATAACCATCTTCATCAATATGACCTGCGTCGTAGGTTTGATAATAACCCTCATAATTTGACATATAATTTTCTTTGTATCTTTTATCTGCATTCCAAAGAGTTGGAAATGTTCCTGGTGGCAAAGGTAGTTTTACAACTATATCCCCCATTTCATTTGGCTTTGCTAAATTTTGATCTGGTTTAATTATTTTTACATCATAACCCGGTACAGCTTTACATGCAGAACCATATTTTGTTCTCATCATTTCGATACCAGTACAATTTGAGCTTATCGCCCAGCTTGTTTCAGTCTGCCACCAATGATCAATTACCGGAACTTTAAGTAAATTTTCAGCCCACTTAATTGTATCAGGATCAGCACGTTCTCCAGCTAAAAATAAAGATTCAAAAGAGCTTAAATCATATTTTGAAAAAAATTTTCCCTCTGGGTCTTCTTTTTTAATCGCTCTAAAAGCAGTAGGTGCAGTAAATAAAGATTTGATTTTGTATTCTGAGATCATTTTCCAAAAGGCACCAGCATCTGGAGTTCCTACTGGCTTGCCTTCGAATAAAACAGTAGTACAACCTTTAAATAAAGGGGCATAAACAATATATGAGTGACCTACAATCCAACCAATATCACTTGCGGACCACCAAACATCGCCTTCATCTATGTTGTAAATATTTTTCATAGTCCATTTAAGAGCAACTATGTGGCCCCCGATGTCTCTTACAATTCCTTTTGGTACACCAGTTGTACCTGATGTATAGAGAATATAGGCGTATTCATTTGAATTCATTTCTACACAATCTGTATCTTTTGCATCCGATAAAGCTTCGTCCCAGCTAATTTCTTTTGGAGCGTTTAATTTTACCTCATGGCCCTTTCTTTGGAAAAAGACAACTTTTTCAACTGAATGTTTGGCAAGTTTTAGAGCCCCATCTACGAGCGGTCTGTATTCTACTGTTCTTCCGGGTTCGAAACCGCACGACGCAGTTATTAAAATTTTGGCTTTACTATCATCTATACGACTTGCAAGTTCATTAGAGGCGAACCCTCCGAAAACAACTGAGTGAATGACACCTATTCTTCCACAAGCCAACATGGCGACTACAGCCTCAGGTACCATTGGCATATAAATGATAGCTCTATCACCTTTTTGAAGTCCTTGATTTTTTAAAGCCCCTGCAAATTTTGAAACTTTTGATCTAAGTTCATTGTAAGTAAACTTTGCTTTGTTACCTGTAATTGGACTATCATAAATTAGCGCTGTTTTTTCTCCTAAACCATTGTCAATATGGAAATCTAATGCATTATAGCAAGTATTCGTTGATCCATCCTCGAACCATTTGTAGAATGGGGGATTAGTCTTATTTAAAATCTTAGTTGGCTTTTTAAACCAGAATATATCTTCCGAAACATCCCTCCAAAATTCGTCTGGCTTTGATATAGATTTGTTGTAAATTTGCTCAAATTTCTTGCTCATAATAAATGACTCAAAATCTTGTTATTTAAGGCTTTTTCTACGTGTTAGTTGCATTTAATTTCAAAAAGCGAGTAAAATCAACCTAAATTAGTCCTAAATAACTCTTCTAATAAGTCTTTATATTTGATATTAGGACCCCAACTTTGGTCTAAATTGTATTTAGATCGTAGTTTAAATTTAAACTAACAAAAAACTAACTAAAGAGGGAGTTTTTTATGAATAAACTAAAATTGTTTGCATTAGCAGCATTAGCTCTAGTGGGCTTTGCTGGTGCGGCAAACGCAGCAGACACTGTTCTGTTAGCTACGGATGACCTTGTAGGAATATCATTTTGGTTAATTTCTATGGGTATGGCTGCAGCAACTGTCTTTTTCTTCATGGAAAGAGGTTCAGTAGCTGGTGGTTGGAAAACATCTATAACAGTTGCAGGTCTAGTAACAGGTGTTGCATTTGTTCACTACATGTACATGAGAGAAGTATGGATCATTACAGGTGACTCACCAACAGTGTACAGATACATTGACTGGTTAATTACAGTACCGTTACAAATGATTGAGTTTTATCTAATATTAGCAGCGATAAGAAAAGTACCTTCAGGAATTTTCTGGAGATTACTAATCGGATCAGTAGTAATGCTAGTAGGTGGATACTTAGGAGAAGCAGGTTACATCAACGCTACACTTGGTTTCGTAATCGGTATGGCTGGATGGATCTACATCTTATATGAAGTATTCTCTGGTGAAGCTGGAAAAGCAGCATCTAAAAGTGGTAACAAAGCACTTGTTACAGCTTTCGGTGCAATGAGAATGATCGTAACAATCGGTTGGGCAATTTACCCATTAGGTTACATTTTTGGTTACCTAACAGGTGGAATTGATGCAGCTTCATTGAACATCATTTACAACTTAGCTGACTTTATTAACAAGATCGCATTCGGTCTAGTTATTTGGGCAGCTGCAGTTTCAAGTACACCAGCGAGAGCTAGATAATTAAAATTATCTTAATTTTTAAATAGGGCGAGTTTAACCACTTGCCCTATTTTTTTTTGTGCTTATATAAATTTAATGGCAAAAATTACTTACATAGAACATAATGGAACGAACCATACAGTGGACGTTCAAAACGGACTAACAGTTATGGAAGGTGCCGTCCAAAACAATATACCAGGAATTGATGCAGATTGTGGAGGAAGCATGGCTTGTGCAACTTGCCATGTTTATGTCAAAGAAGATTGGTTTGATAAGATAAATAAAAAAAATGAAGGTGAAGATGACATGTTAGACCAAGCTTATGAACCAAAAAAAAATAGCAGACTAAGCTGCCAAATAATTGTGTCAGATGATTTAGATGGTTTAGTAGTAGACATGCCAGAAAAACAAACTTAATGATTAAAACAGATGCGTTAATTATTGGAGCTGGACCAACAGGTCTTTTTACAGCACACCAATTAAAATTAATTGGTCTAAATTGTGAGATAGTTGATAACTTAGATAAAATTGGTGGGCAATGTATAGAGCTTTACCCCGACAAACCAATCTATGATATTCCAGCAGTTCCAGAATGCACAGGGGAGGAGCTTACAAATAATTTAATAAATCAACTAAAACCATTTGATATTAAATTTCATTTATCTGAAAGAGTTGATGAAGTAAAAAAAGATAATGACAAGTGGATTGTTAAAACAAATAAAGGAACTTCGTTTACTACTCCAAATGTTATAATTGCGGGTGGAGTTGGATCATTTGAACCAAGAAAATTTTCAGTTGAGGGACATGAGAAATTTGAAAATAAATCAATTTTATATTCAATAAAGGATAAGAATATTTTTAAAGGCAAAACAGTTTCAATTTTTGGCGGTGGGGATAGCGCTTTAGATTGGGCTGTTGAATTGTCAAATAATTGTAATGTTAATCTGATACATAGAAGGGATGAATTTAGAGGCGCTCAGGCAACTGTTGATAAAGTTCATGAATTAACAAAATTAAAGAAAATAAATCTTTTTACCAAGTTTCAATTAAAAAAACTTAATGGTTCAAATAAAATTGAAAGTATAGATATTGAAGATGATGATAAGAATATTAAAAATTTAAAAACAGACTATGTGCTGGGTTTCTTTGGGCTTATTATGCAGTTGGGGCCAATCGCAAATTGGGGGCTAAATATTGATAAAAAAACAGTCGAAGTTGATACTGAGAAATTTGAAACTAACCAAAAAGGGATTTATGCTGTTGGTGATATTTGTAACTATCCAGGAAAATTAAAATTAATTTTATCAGGTTTTCACGAAGGGGCTTTAGCAGCGAGAGCTTGCTTTAAATTAGCTAGACCCAATGAGAAATATCGTTTTGAATTTACTACATCCTCAAAAGCTATAAAAAACAGACTTGGCGTAAAAGGTGATTGAGCTTTTTACAGCCGACACGCCTAATGGAAAAAAGATCTCAATTATGCTTGAGGAAATTCAATATGAGTACAAAGTTACGAAGGTTAATTTGTTTAAAAATGAACAATTTAACCCTGAATTTAAGAAGATAAGTCCATTTAACAAAATACCTGTAATAAAAGATCATGAAAACGGTAAAACAATTTTTGAGTCTGGTGCAATCTTAATCTACCTAGGTAATAAAAGTGGTAAGTTTTATGATGAAAAAAATAGAGACCAAATCAATCAATGGTTAATGGCCCAGATGGGATATGTCGGACCAATGTTAGGTCAACACCACCAGTTTCATCATTATAATCCCGGTAAAAGTAAATTTGGGGAAGATAGATATTTTAAAATTTCAAAAGCAATCTATAACGATTTAGATCTAAGATTATCACAATCAAAATTTTTAGCAGGTGAGGAGTACTCAATTGCTGACATAGCTACATGGCCATGGATTGCTAGACATGACTGGCATGATATCGGTTTAAAGAACTACAAAAATTTGACGAGATGGTATAATGATATTGCAAGAAGAGCAGCTGTTATCAAAGGGTATGATTTTATGAATAAAGGAGAAAAAATACCCTCACCTTAAACGTCACTTGCGTAAACTTTTTCCTCTTTCTCGTGTTTTTCTTGAGCAGAAATACTTAATGTTGCTACAGGACGAGCAATTAGTCTCTTAATTCCAATTGGTTCACCTGTATCTTCACAGAAACCATATGTTCCATCTTTAATTCTTCTTAGCGCGGCATCGATTTTAGATATAAGTTTTATCTGTCTATTTATAGCTCTCATCTCAACATTTTTATCCGTGTATGAACTTGCCTGATCTACGATGTCTGCTGATGTGCTATTGTCATCCATTGAGCTGTTATACAAAGCTTCGTTGTTTGATCTTATAAGATCTTTTTTCCACTCTGAAAGTTTGTTTTTGAAAAACAGCTTATGTTTTTCACACATATATTTTTCTGATTCTTTTGGAACGTAGTTTTTTGAAATTTTAACCATTTTAATTTCTAAAGCGCTCGCAGTATATTCAGCAATTAAATGGTGTCAAGAAACCATTAATTGTATAAATATAGAGGTATATGTTTAAAAAAAAGAATATAAGTAATTTATTCTATCTTTTTTTAATTGCACACTTATTTGTTTGGACTTTGATTCCTTCAATAACAAATAATAATTTACCATTAGATACAATAGAAGCATTAGCCTGGGGTAGTAATTTAGATTGGGGATATAACAAGCATCCGCCGGTGAGCGCTTTCTTTGTTGAATTTTTTTATTTTCTTTTCGGAAGCAATGACATTGCATATTATTTTTTAAGTCAAATTTTTGTAATACTAGCTTTTTATATTGTGTGGGTATTTTCAAATGAATTTTTTCAAAATAAAACTTTAAGTTTTTTTTCAGTTTTAATTCTAGAAGGAATATATTTTTACAATTTTACTACACCTGAATTTAACGTAAATGTTTGCCAGTTACCTTTTTGGGCCCTTACAGTTTACCTTTCATGGAAATTATACATCAAGAAAGATTCAAATACTTTAGTACTAATTTTGTTAGGTGTTACCGCTGCAATTGGTTTTTTAACAAAGTATTTGTTTTCTTACTTACTTTTATCAGTAGTAATGATTTTTGCCTATGAATTTTTCATAACAAAAACTAGGAAAATAGATTTTAAACACTATTTACCAATTGAAATATTTTTTGTTTTATTAGTTCCACATTTAATTTGGCTTTTTCAAAATGATTTTGTAACAATTAAATATGCTTTTAATAGAGCTGGATTGGTAGATTATAGTTTTTTAAATCACTTAAAGTTTCCAATTATATTTTTGATGAAACAGATTGGAATGTTAATTCCTTTTTTTGTTCTTTGTTATTTTATAATAAAAAAAATAAAAATAAGATTTGATATAAAGGATAAAAAAAAATATTTTATTTTACTCATAAATTTTCTTCCAATAGTTTTAATGTTTGTAACTTCAGTAGTAACTGGCTCAAAAATAAGAACGATGTGGATGACACCTTTTTATCTTTTTCTTGGCGTTCTTATTTTAAGTATGTTTGATATTAAAGATGATGAACAAACTTTTAAAGAATTTTTCAAACCGTTTTTAATTTTGTTTTTACTGTCTCCTATCACTTATGGTCTGGTCTCACTTATAAGTGAAAATAAAAGAACTGACTATGAGGGCAAGGTTGAAGCTAATAAAGTTCTTCAAGTTTGGCAAAAAGATTTCACAGAATCAATTAATGTAGTTTTAGGAGATGAATGGTATGCAGGTAATATATCTTATCATATGGAAGGAAGACCGGTTTGGCTTGGAGAAATAAATCAAAAAAATGTTGATTTACTAAATGCTTATATTTGTACTAAAAAAGTTTGTGTAGGTTATAGATGAAAAAAATAATAATCTTAATTCCAGTTTATAACGATTGGCAGTCTCTTGAAAAACTTATTGAAAATATAAATTTGAAGGTAAAAAATATTAATTGCAAGTTCTCAATTTTCGTAATTAACGATGGATCGACAGAGAAATATGATGATAAAAAATTCTCTACTGATGAAATCAAAGTTGAAGTTATCAGTTTATTAAAAAATGTTGGACACGCAAGATCTATTGCGACAGGTTTGAAATATATTTATGAAAAAGAGGATTTTGACTATGTAATCCCGATGGATGGTGATGGGGAGGACAGACCTGATGAAATTAGTAAATTTATAGAAAGTACAGATTATTACGTTGATAAAGCAATAGTCGGTGAAAGAATTAAAAGATCTGAAGGATCAATTTTTACCTTTTTTTATGTAGTCCATAAATTTTTAACTTATTTCTTTACAGGGAAAAGTATTAAATTTGGAAATTTCACTTGTTTACCTAAATCAGTTGTTAAAAAGTTTATTATTGAAAAATCATCCTGGAATAGTTTTTCTGGATCAATCGTTAAAATTGAAAAAAATTTTGGATCTATTAAATCAACTAGAGGTAAACGTTATTTTGGGCCTTCGAAAATGAGTTTCTTAAATTTAGTTAAACATAGTTTATCTATTATCTCTGTTTTTAAGTTTAATGTTATTATCAGATCAATTTTGTTTTTTGTAATTTATTTTTCCATCATAAATAAAAATATTTCCTTAATTACCATCTTTCCTCTATTTTTACTTATCCTATTTTTATTTATTATTTTTAACTTATCCAATAGAGAAAACATCAAAGAATTCGATGCATCACTCTCAAACATTGAAGATGTTCGTCCTCACTAGTTTGCTACTATTTTAGGTAAAGAATAAAAATCTGCCGTATCAATTTTTGAAGAATATTGTCTTCTCATACTCCACTTTTTATTTATTCCTGCACTTGCCAAGCTAATTGTTGATCTTCCATATCTATAGTTAGTGTTATCAATAGATTGCATTAAGTTTTTAATTCTTTCATCTTTTGTAGACTTAAACAAACTATTTCCTTTTTCAGAGTCAGATAAACCCGACAAGGTTATACCAGCCTTTTGATACTTGAATCCATCTTTGTATATTAGATCAAGCCCTGCAAGAGCGTTTTTAACTATTTCAATACTATTATTTGTTGCAATAGGAAAATCGATTGTCTTTGAATTTGAATAAAATATACCTTTATTTTGAAAAGGACTTGTTCTTATAAAAACTGTAATAGATTTACAGACTAGTGACTCAGATCTAATTTTTTCTGCCGCATTTAAACAGTAGCTTGTTACAGACTCTTTTAGTTCCCTGAGTTTTTCTACTTTCTTTCCAAACGATCTCGATACACAACAACTTTTTCTTTTTGTTTGTTTAGTTTCAATTTCGATACAAGGAACACCTCTTAGCTCCATGGCAGTTCTTGAGCTAAGAACATTTTTAGTTTTTTTAATCCAAGTGTTTGAGGCATTTTTTAATTGTTTTGCATTGTAAATTCCGTTTTTGATATAAAACTTTGAGAGTTGTTTTCCAACTCCCCATATATCTCTTACTTCAACCTTTTCTAATATCGGGTCTAAGTCCTTAATATTAACCAAACTTACAACACCTGACTTCTGTTTTTTTGCTATGTGATTTGCAACCTTGCTTAAAGTTTTAGTTTCAGCAATTCCGATACTAGTTGGTATACCAGTCCATTGTAAAACAGTATTTCTAATTTCTTTACCAACATCTTTTACTTCTTTATCTGAAAAATTAGACAAATCTAAAAAAGCTTCATCAATAGAATAAACTTCTATTTTTGAGTTGAATCTTTTTAGTGTTCGCATTACTCTTCGCGATATGTCCCCATATAGAGAATAGTTCGAAGAAAATACCTGAACATTATTTTTTATAATAATATTTCGTGCTTTAAAATAAGGCTCTCCCATTTTAATTCCTAAGGCTTTAGCTTCGTTAGATCTTGATATTATACACCCATCGTTATTAGAAAGAACTACCACAGGTAGCCTTCTTATTTTTGGGTTGAATAATCTTTCACAGGAAACATAGAAAGAATTACAATCTATCAATGCAATTTTTTTAGTATACAGAGTGGATGACATAAGTTACGACCCCCCAAACAAAAACATCTGCTTCTTCATTTATTAAAATTCTATCCTCAAATTTTTTAGATCCAGAAGTTAGAAATTGTTTATCGTTTTCTTTGACAAAACTTTTGACAACAAGTTCGTCATGAACATTTGCTATAACAGTAGAAAAATTTTTAGGCTTTAGGCTTTTGTCTACAACTAATAAATCTCCATCATAAATTCCAGCATTGACCATAGATTTTCCCTGTACCCTAATTATAAATGTTGCAGGAACATTTTTTATGAGGTGAACATTTAGATCTATGTCTTCCTCAATGTAGTCTGTAGCTGGCGAAGGAAAACCTGCTCCAGCTTTGTGTAAATAATAGGGTATAGTTAGCTTCATAAATGTTCTTATTTTGTTCTTTTGTAATTAATAGCCTAGTAAATCGATATAGTCAAATAGGTTGTATTTTGAGTCTGAAATTGAATCAAAAGTGAATCAAAACGAGAACACTGAAACTATATTTTGATACGTTGTGGATAACTTTTACAAGGGATAGACTGAAAAGAGATGAGAAAATTAACGTGCCACTGTGGAGAGATAGAAATAAAAATAAAACTAAAAGAAAAATCAAACGATTATTACAGATGTAACTGCTCTATTTGTAAAAGAAAAGGCTCAATCACAACAATAGTGGATAAGAGAGATTTAGAAATAGTTAAGGGTGCAGAAAAAATTCATTATTACCAATTCAATACAAAAGCTGCAAAGCACTTTTTTTGTTCTGTTTGCGGAATAAATACCCATAATTTAAGAAGGAGCGATCCAAATACATATGGAGTAAACGTTGGGTGTTTGGAAGATATGTCGACTAAAGAATTATTTGAACTTAATGTAAGAGTAAATGATGGCAAAAATCATAAAATGGATAGAATAAAAAAATGATTAAAAAATTAAAGTGTCATTGTGGTGAAGTAGAAGCTGAAGTAAAGATACCTGAAACAGGTATTGAAAAATTCATGAGATGTAATTGCTCTTTATGTAAAAGAAAAGGATACATAATTGGCGTAATAGGAGAGAACGACTTTAAATTAATTAAAGGTGAAAAAATGTTAAAGCTTTATAAGTATTATACAAAAGTTGCTAAACACTATTTCTGCTCTATATGTGGTATTCATACTCACAATAGACCAAGAATTAATCCAAAGATTTACGGAATAAATATCGCATGTATTGACGACATAGATACTTTTGCTTTAAAAGATGTTCCAGTCAATAATGGTGAGAACCATCCATTAGACCAAAAAAAATAAAATGCAAAATTATAGAGAGTGTTTCGAAAAAGTAAGAAAGGATTGTGTAAAATATATACAGTCTCAAGAAACAAAAAAAGAAAAGTTTAAAAACAAAGATCAAATGATAAAATCCCATATAATTCCTTTATGCTTTTGGATTAATAAAAAAAGGAAAGATAAAAAAACTTTGCTCGTTGGTCTTGCAGGAGGCCAGGGGACTGGAAAAACAACAATTTCAACTTTATTAAGATTAGTACTAGTCAAATATTTTAAATTGCAGGTTTTCAAAATTTCTATTGATGATTTTTATAAAACTAGAAAAGAAAGAATTTTATTATCAAAAAGCAAACATCCTTTGTTACTTACAAGAGGGGTTCCAGGCACTCATGACATACAATTAATGGTTAATCTTTTTAAGAAAGTAAAAAAAGGTACATTTAGATCAATTAACATTCCGAAATTTGATAAGTCAATTGACGACAGGTGCAAAAAAAATAGTTGGTTCAAATTAAAAAAGAAACCAGATATTTTAATCTTAGAGGGTTGGTGTGTTGGTGCTAGAGCTGAAGGTAGTAGATCTTTAAATAGACCGATAAATGTTTTAGAAAAAAGTGCAGACAAAAAAAAGATTTGGAGGAGTTATGTTAATAATCAACTTAAATCGAAATATTCAAAACTCTTTGATCAGTTGGATAGTCTGTTATATTTAAAAGCTAAAAATTTTAAATTATTAAAAAGATGGAGATTGAAACAAGAAAAAAAACTTAAAATGAAAAGTGGAACAAAAAAAAATTCAAAAATAATGAACGAAAGAGAAGTTGAAACTTTTATGATGACTTATCAAAGAATAACTCAAAATATGTTTAAGAATGCGCCAAAATATTCTTCAGCGGTTATTGATCTTAATGAAAACCATCAAATTAAAAAGGTAAAATTTAAAAATGCTTAATTCTTTAAGAATAATATTTTTCATTTTATTTTTTTCAACACAAAATTTATATGCAGCAGATTTTTATAAAGCATTGCAAGATGCTTATTTAAGCAATCCAGAATTGAATGCAGAAAGAAAAAATATTTCAGTCTCCGAGGAGGATTTAAAAATTTCAAAAAGCGAGTTTTTGCCGTCTGTTACAATAACTGGAACCAAAAGTGAAGCAACCACCAAAAAATTAACAGATCGTGATGGAACAGATGCTTCCATTACTGATGTAGATACTGAAACTCAAACTGTCACGATAGAGCAAAAAGTTTTTCAGGGTTTAGGTGGAAAAGCAGATCTTGAAAAAAGTAAAATTGGAGTAAATTTAGCAAAAGCTAAATTATTAAAGAAAGAACAAGAAGTTATATTAAGTGCTGCTGAAGCATTCACAGGAGTTATCTTAGCAAATAAAAAATTTAAGATAAATAAAGAAAATTTAGATCTATTAGAAAGACAAGTCGAAACTGATCAAAATAGACTTGAAAGCGGAATAATTACTTTAGCAGACTTAGCTCAATCCGAGTCATCATTGGCTGGAGCACAAGCACAATTTATTAACTCTCAAAATGATTTAGTTACCGCTAAACTTCTTTATGAAAAAATTATAGGCCCACTTAATGATATTGAAAGTTTAAGTGAAGATGTAAATATAGAATTTGATATTCCAACATCCCTTCAAAATGCAATTCAAATTTCAAAAGGGAACAATCCAGATCTTACAATTGCTAAACTAGAGTATGATCAATCTGAAAAGGATGTTAAGATTGCTCTTTCTGAATTTTCACCTTCAGCAACAATCTCAGCTAAGTCTTCAAAATCAGACGATTTTAGTTCATCGTATGATGAAAGAGAACAAGAGACAGTAAGTGCTGAAATTTCATGGCCAATATTTCAAGGAGGAAAAAATTCAGCATCTCTTGAAAGGAGCAAGAATTTACAAAATCGAAAACAATTACTTTTAGATAATGCTGTTAGAACTAATGAAACAAACGTTGCTAGTGCCTGGTCTAAGTTTCAATCTTCAGATAGTTTGTTATCTTCAGTTCGTGCGCAGGTGAAAGCTGCAGAAATTGCTCACGAGGGGATCACAGTTGAGTATGAAACTGGACTTGGAAGAACCACACTTGATGTTATTCAATCAAATACAATTCTTTTAACTGCAAGAATCAATCTAGCTAATTCAGAAAGAAACCTCCTATTGTCACAGTTAGAGCTTTTAAAATCAGTAGGTCTTTTGAACGCAAAATATCTCAATATTATTAAGTAATTTAGAGCTTTTTATTTAATCCTTGCCAATGAGAACAAAATGTGTACATTTAAAAGCATGATTCGTATGTTAACAATTAATAAAAAAGAGGCATCAAATGACAAAAAATAACTTAAAAGTGGTCAAAACCGCGAAAGATAAAGACTTGGAAAATAAAGAAAAAAATAAAGCTTTAGACGCAGCTATCAGTCAAATTACTGATAACTTTGGAAAAGGTTCTGTAATGAAGCTTGGCCAGAAAAAAGCTATGGATATAGAGTCTATTTCTACAGGCTCTCTAAGCTTAGATTTAGCGCTAGGTATTGGTGGATTACCAAAAGGAAGAATTATCGAAATTTATGGTCCAGAGTCTTCTGGAAAAACAACACTTGCACTTCAAGTAGTCGCTGAGGCTCAAAAAGCTGGCGGAATATGTGCATTCGTTGATGCAGAGCACGCTTTAGATCCAGTGTATGCAAAAAAATTAGGTGTAAATACAGAGGAATTATTAATTTCTCAACCTGACGCTGGTGAGCAAGCACTAGAGATAGCAGATACACTTGTTAAGTCAGGTTCTATCTCTGTAATAGTTATTGACTCAGTTGCAGCATTAACACCAAGAGCAGAAATTGAAGGGGACATGGGTGATCATCACGTAGGTCTTCAATCAAGATTAATGAGTCAGGCTTTAAGAAAATTAACTAGCTCAATATCAAACACAAACACAATGATGATTTTCATTAACCAAATCAGAATGAAAATAGGTGTTATGTTTGGAAGTCCTGAGACTACATCAGGTGGAAATGCATTAAAATTCTACTCATCTGTAAGAATGGATATTAGAAGAATTGGTGCGATAAAAGATAAAGATGCAATCATTGGTAACTCTACAAGGGTTAAGGTTGTTAAAAACAAAGTATCTCCACCATTTAAAGTAGTTGAGTTTGATCTAATGTATGGAAAAGGAATTAGCAAAGTAGGTGAATTAATTGACCTTGGTGCAAAAGCAGAGATTGTTGAAAAATCTGGTGCTTGGTATGCATACAAAGGTGAGAAAATTGGCCAAGGAAGAGAAAATGCCAAAATCTACTTAGAACAAAATCCAAAAGTTGCCGCTGAAATAGAGATGGCAATTAGAGAAAAAGCAGGTGTGATTACTAAAAAAATCGAAGGTAACCCACTTGATCAGGAGAAAATAGAAGCGAGCCAAAAAGAAGAGACTCCTCCTGCAAAAAAGAATTAGCTAAATAGTCATTATTAGTTAAGAAAAGGCGCTGTAACAGGCGCCTTTTTCCCCTTAAGATTATAGACATCATTTAAAAAAGCTGTATTTTAAAAATATGGCTCAAAAAACCTTAAATGAAATAAGAAATACTTTTCTCAAATATTTTGAGAAAAATGATCATAAAATAGTTGAGTCTAGCAACTTAGTTCCTAATAACGACCCAACATTAATGTTTGCAAATTCCGGAATGGTTCAATTCAAAAATGTTTTTACTGGTTTAGAGAAAAGAGATTACAAAAGAGCTACAACTTCACAAAAATGTGTTAGAGCAGGCGGCAAACATAACGATTTAGAAAATGTTGGATATACCCCAAGACACCACACTTTTTTTGAAATGCTTGGAAACTTTTCTTTTGGGGATTATTTTAAGGAAAGAGCAATAGAGCTTGCATGGAATTTAATAACTAAAGATTTTGGGTTAGATAAAAATAGACTTTATTTTACTGTTTTTAACAAAGATGAAGAGGCATTTAAACTTTGGAAAAAAATATCAGGCTTAAATGAAAATAGAATAATCAAAATTTCTACTTCAGACAACTTTTGGTCAATGGGTGAGACAGGCCCATGCGGACCTTGTTCTGAAATTTTTTATGATCATGGAGATCATTTAAAAGGTGGGCTACCTGGAAGCAAAGACCAAGATGGCGATAGATATATTGAGATTTGGAACTTAGTCTTCATGCAATACGAACAGGTTTCAAAAGATAAAAGAATAGATTTACCTAAACCTTCGGTAGATACAGGCATGGGTCTTGAGAGAATGGCAGCTCTCCTCCAGGGTACACATGATAATTATAAAACTGATCATTTTTTAAAATTAATTAATTCAATCTCTGAAACTGTAAAAGTAAAACCCAATGAAAATAATTTATCAAGTTTTAGAGTGATAGCCGATCACTTAAGAGCAAGTTCGTTTCTACTTGCTGAAGGTGTTTTGCCATCTAATGAAGGAAGAGGATATGTGCTTAGAAGAATTATGAGAAGAGGAATGAGACACTCACATTTACTAGGATCTAAAGAACCAATTTTTTTCAATATTTTCAAAACTCTTTTAGATGAAATGTCTAAAAATTATCCAGAGTTAAAAAGAGCAGAGTCACTTATCAAAGAAACCTTGAAAATGGAGGAAGAAAAATTTTTGGTTTTATTAGGAAGAGGCATGAAAATTCTGGATGATGAAATCTCAAAAATAGATAAGGTTTTGCCTGGAGAAGTTGCTTTCAAACTTTATGATACTTACGGATTTCCGTTAGATTTAACTGAAGATATTCTTAAGAACAAATCTCTCAAAGTAGATAACACAAAATTTGATGAGATGATGAAAAAAAGTAGAGAACTTGCAAAAAAGAATTGGAAAGGTTCAGGGGATAGTTCAGTCAGTGAAATTTGGTTTAATCTAAAAGAGAAAATCGGTCCTACTGAATTTTTAGGTTATGAGACTAATCAGGCGGAAGGAAGTGTTACCGCAATAATTAAAGATGATAAAGAAATTCAACAATTGAAAGAAGGCGAAGAAGGACAAATTATTTTAAATCAAACTCCTTTTTATGGGGAGTCTGGTGGTCAGGTTGGTGACAAAGGCACGATAACTTCAGGCAAAAACGAATTTGAGGTAACTGATGTTCAAAAAAAAATTGGAAACTTATTTGTCCACTTTGGTAAAGTTTCAAATGGAACAATTAAACTTAAAGATAATGTTGAATTAAAAATAAACACAGAAAGACGTCAAAACATAAGAGCATATCACTCAGCAACGCATTTATTACATGAGTCTCTTAGAAGAACTTTAGGAACACATGTAATGCAAAAAGGATCATTAGTTGCGCCAGATAGATTGAGATTTGATTTTAGTCATATGAAACCAATCACAGATGAAGAAATGAAAAAAATCGATGAAAATGTTAACAAGTTTGTTAACTCAAAAACGGAAGTTGTTACACGACTAATGACTCCTGAAGAGGGAATTGAACAAGGGGCAATGGCTTTATTTGGTGAAAAATATGGAGATGAAGTTAGAGTTGTGTTTATGGGAGAAGAAGGTAACAAATATTTTTCAACAGAACTTTGTGGCGGAACACACGTAAAAAACACTGGTGAGGTTGGTAAATTTAAAGTAGTCAGTCAATCATCAATTGCAGCAGGTGTTAGAAGGGTTGAAGCATTAAGAGATAAACAACTTGAAGAATATCTTAAGTCAAAAGATAAGATGTCTAGTTTGTCTTCTCAAAAAAATGAAGGAACTATCAGATCATTATCAAGTGAAATTACCAAACTTGGAGGAACACCAATTAAAAAATCAGATGACCTAAAGATTACAATAAAGGAGCTGACAAAACAATTAGAGGAAATAACAGTAAAAAGTATTTTATCAGATAAGAAAAAAAATATTGTCAAAGACCAAAATATTAAAAAGATAAATATAAGATTTCAAAAAGTAGATGACTTACCTTTTAAAGAATTAAGAAGACTTGTTGATCAAGGTAAGAAAGATATCAAAGAGGGAATTGTAATTATATATGCAATTAAAGATGATAAAATTGGTTTAGCAGTTGGAGTTACAGACACTTTAACTGAAAAGTACGATGCAATAAAATTTGTAAAATCTGGTTCAGAAATTCTTGGTGGAAAAGGTGGTGGAGGTAGATCTGATTTTGCCCAAGCCGGAGGAGTTCATTCAAATAAAATAGAAGAAAGTTTTGAAAAGATTAAAAGCTTAATTTAACTTCTTTTTTAAATTGCCATCAATTGCATCAAGAAATTGATTTGTAGTAAGGTATTTTTGATTTGTATCTATTAAAATTGCTAAGTCTTTAGTCATTGATCCAGTTTCAACACAATCAATGCAAACCTTTTCTAACGTATTTGCAAATTTTATCAGCTCATCATTTGCATCTAATTTTCCTCTATGAGCAAGTCCTCTAGTCCAAGCAAAAATTGATGCTATAGGATTTGTTGAAGTTTCTTTTCCTTGTTGATGCATTCGATAATGTCTTGTAACAGTTCCATGAGCAGCCTCTGCCTCCATTGTTCTCCCATCTGGTGCGAGTAAGACACTTGTCATTAGTCCAAGAGAACCATATCCTTGAGCAACAGTATCTGATTGAACGTCACCATCATAGTTTTTACAAGCCCAAATATATTTACCGCTCCACTTCATTGCACAAGCAACCATGTCATCTATAAGTCTATGCTCATAGGTTAAATTATTCTTTTCAAATGAAGATTTAAATTCCTTTTCAAAAACACTTTGAAATATGTCTTTAAATCTTCCATCGTAAGTTTTTAAAATCGTGTTTTTTGTTGAAAGGTAAACTGGCCAATTTTTAATTAATCCATAGTTAAAGCAAGATCGAGCAAAATCTTCTATTGATTTATCTAAATTGTACATTGATAAAGCCACCCCTGATCCAGGGAAATTAAATACCTCGTAATTTTTAGTATCTTTACCGTCTTCAGAAGTCCATTTAATTTCAAGTTTTCCTTTACCAGGAACTTTAAAATCGGTTGCTCTATATTGGTCACCAAATGCATGTCTTCCAATAATCACTGGATCTGTCCATGTTGGTACCAATCTTGGAACATTTTTACAAATAATGGGCTCTCTAAATACAGTTCCTCCAATGATATTTCTAATTGTACCGTTTGGAGATCTCCACATCTTTTTTAAATTAAATTCTTTTACTCGTGCCTCGTCTGGAGTAATTGTTGCGCACTTGATACCTACACCATTCTTTTTAATTGCATTCGCACAATCAATGGTTATTTGATCTGAAGTATCATCCCTGCTTTTCATACCAAGATCGTAATATTCAATACCTAAATCAAGATACGGTAATATCAGTTTATTCTTAATAAACTCCCAAATTACTCTTGTCATTTCATCGCCATCCAACTCGACGATTGGGTTTTTGACCTTAATTTTGCTCATATTTATGTATAAATCTTAGTAATTGAATTTCTGCTTTTTATATACATATTAATCAGAAATTATCAAATAAAGGATTATGATAGATAAAGTTTTTCCAAAAATACATAACGAGGGTTATAAGTTTTTAGTTATCTTTGGACTTGGAACACTTGTTTTATATTTAATAAGTGGTTTCTTAGGTTTAATAGGTGTTATTCTTACAATATGGGTTTACTATTTTTTCAGAGACCCGGAAAGATTCCCAATTAATGATGAAAATTATCTTGTAAGTCCGGCTGATGGATTAGTGATAAAAGTAGAGGAAGTTAATGGTCCTTCAGAACTTTCCTTAGAGAATAAAAAATTTACCAAAGTAAGCGTGTTCATGAATGTTTTCGATTGTCACGTAAATAGAATTCCATGCGGTGGTGAAATTGAGGAAATTTTATATAAACCTGGCAAGTTTTTAAATGCATCTCTAGATAAAGCCAGCGAAGACAATGAAAGAAATTATTATAAAATTAAAAATAGCAATGGTGATCAGGTTGTAGTTGTTCAGATTGCTGGTTTGATTGCTAGGCGTATTGTTACTGAGACAAACAAAGGAGAAAAACTAAACCAAGGTGATCGGATAGGAATGATTAGATTTGGTAGTAGGGCAGACATTTATTTTGAAAATTACAAACCTTTGGTAAAAGTAAACCAAAGAGCAGTGGCTGGTGAGACATTAATTGCAAAAAAATAAAATGGAACAACAAAATAAAAATTTCAAATTAGTTGCGAACAAAAAAACAAGATCAATTTTACCTAATATGTTTACACTAGTGGGCGTATGTATAGGTTTAACGTCTATTAAATTTGCTTTTGATGGTAGGTTTGGTTTTGCAGTTTTAGCAATATTAGTTGCAGGGATTATAGATGGTCTTGATGGAAGAATTGCACGACTTATCAAAGGAACTTCAGAAGTTGGTAAAGAACTTGACTCGTTAACGGATGTTATAAGCTTTGGGGTTGCTCCGGCTTTTATAATGTATTTTTGGTCTTTAAATAATCTTGGAAGAGTAGGGTGGTTAGTTTGTTTGATTTATGTAATTTGTGTCGCTTTAAGATTGGCGCGATTTAATATTACATCTAATACGAATGCAAAGTGGAAAGATAATTTTTTTGAAGGTGTCCCTTCGCCAGCTGGAGGCATTTTAGTTTTATTTCCGTTAATTTATAGTTTTAGTGAATTTCAACTTTTTTCAATTGAAAACAAATATCTAGTCCCTGGTTTTTTTATTTTAACTTCAATATTATTAATCAGTAAAATACCAACTTATTCTTTTAAAAAGATTGTGGTCCCTAGAAGATTAACAATCTTTTTATTATTTACGTTAATTTTATTTTTTGGATTGTTATTAATCTATACTTATAACGTTATAGTAATATCAACAATAATATACTTATTTCTTATACCAATTAGCTTTTTCCATTTTCGTAGCTTGACCAAAAAATTTAGTCATTTTAGTCAAGATGGTGAAGACCAAGAAGATGTTCTTTAAATGAAAACAAACGCTATAGTTTCATTAGCAGATGAAAAATATTTTGATTTATTAATTGAATTAATTGACTCAATTCAAAAGAAACCTGAGAGCAAAGATACAGCAATTTGTGTACTCGATGCAGGAATGAATGATAGTCAAAGAGAACAGTTAAAAAACAAGGTTGATGAAGTTGCAAAAGCAGAGTGGGATATTGAAGTTTCAAATTTAAAAGTAATGGGAAAAGAATGGCTCAAAAGTCAAGTGTCTCGTGCATTTCTACCAAAATATTTTCCAAAATATGAAAAGTATCTTTGGATAGATTGTGATGCATGGGTCAACGATTGGAAGTGCGTAGATTTATATTTCAAAGCATGTGAAAAAGGAAAACTGGGAATAACTCAAACAATGGGCCCAGGCTATAAAATAATGTCAAAAGTAAAATGGTTATTTGGAAAATTAGCAATTGTTAAAAGCCAAAATTTTAAACATGCTCTTTCATCAAATATTGATATTTCAAAATCAAGAAAACTTGCATTTGCACCCCATATTAATATTGGTGTATTTTCACTTCAAAAAAATTCACCATGTTGGGAGGTATGGCAAAAAAATCTAAGACGAACTTTGAAAAGTGGAAAAATTTTTGGCTCAGAAGGGTTAGCAATAAATCTTAGTGTTTACATAGATGAAGTGGATACAGAATTTTTACCTCTAAATTGCAACTGGATTGCAAGCAATTTACTTCCAAAATACGATAGTATGCAAAAAACATTTGTAGAGCCCTACTTACCGAACAACAAAATTGGTATTATGCATTTAGCAGCAGGGATATGGAAAAATAATGTTGATATGAGATTAGATAAAAATGTTAAAATTGATATTTATAATCTTCAAGATAAAAAAGAAACTAAAAGCTTAAGGTTTAACAATAGTTGAAAAAAAATAAGATATCTAAAAATTGGGTTATAAGACAAAGAAGAGACAAATATGTTCGTCAATCAAAGTTAGAAGGTTATAGATCGAGGGCGGTATATAAACTTAAAGAATTAGACGAAAAATTTAAAATTATTAAAAATAATTTAAATATTTTGGATGTGGGTTCTGCGCCTGGAAGTTGGACACAGTATCTATCTGAAAAATCAAAAGGTTCAAAAATAATGTCTATTGATCTTAAAGAAGTTGATAAAATACAAGACGTTTATCATGTTGTCGGTGATTTTTTGGATAATAAAAACCAAAAAAAGATTGCAGATTATTTTCCAAAAAAAATAGATCTTGTAGTCTCTGATATGGCGGTTAATACAACTGGAAATAAAAATTTAGATTCAATTCAAACGGGTGAACTTTCTTTAACAGCAATGCACTTTGCTAAGGGTATGCTGCGACCAAAAGGAATTTTTTTATCGAAAATTTTTATGGGCTCAACATTTAATGAAATTGTTGAAAATGCAAAAAAAAACTTTAAAGAAAGTAAAATCTTTAAACCACCTTCTAGTAGAAAAGATTCAAAAGAAAGCTTTATCATCTGTAAAAATTTAAGATAGTCACTTTTAAATTTTCAGGAATCGTATATAAGCTATTATGGACCCTATAAAAGAAGCACTCACCTTTGATGATGTTACCTTAGCCCCAAAGTACTCTTCTGTGCTTCCTTCTGAAGTCAATACCTCTGTCAAACTATCAAAAAATTTAAATCTTAAAATACCATTGCTCTCGTCTGCCATGGACACAGTTACAGAGTCAAAAATGGCAATTGAAATTGCAAAGTCAGGAGGTATTGGAGTTATTCACAGAAATCTGTCCATTAGTGATCAGATAATAGAAATAAAAAAAGTTCAAAAAAAAGGGCTTGCAGTTGGTGCAGCAGTTGGGACCAATGATACCGAACTATCTCGAGCTGAGAAAATTATTAAATGTAAAGTAGATTTGATTGTTGTGGATACTGCGCATGGCCATACTAAAAGAGTGGCAAATATAATCAAATTTATAAAAAAAAAAAAATCGAACAAAACAACGTTATGTGCAGGCAACATTGCAACAGCTGAAGCGGCAAAATTTTTATGCAAACTCGGAGTAGATATAGTAAAAGTAGGAATTGGACCAGGATCGATTTGTACAACTAGACTTGTTGCAGGCATTGGTGTTCCTCAGTTAAGTGCATTACTAGATGTAAAAAAAGGTTTAACCAAAAATGTTAAAATGATTTCAGATGGCGGAGTTAAATTTTCTGGAGATATTGCAAAAGCACTTGCTGCTGGTGCAGATGCTGTAATGGTAGGATCAATGATTGCTGGAACTAACGAGGCTCCAGGTAAAATTATAAAAAAAAATGGAAAGTTGTTTAAAGTTTTTAGGGGAATGGGATCAGTTGGAGCAATGAACAAAGGATCTGCTGATAGATATTTCCAAAAAAAACAAAAGGATAGCTCGAAATATGTCCCAGAGGGAGTAGAAGGTCTAATTAAATATAAAGGCGACGTATCTAAGATAATTTTTAAACTTATTGGAGGACTTAAATCATCGATGGGTTACTTAGGTTCTAAAAATGTAATTAATTTAAGAAATAAACCTAAATTTGTTAAAATTACAAAAGCTGGATTTTATGAGAGTATGGTCCATAGTATAGATGAGGTGAAAAAAAACAGCCAATATTTATGAGAAATATAAACAAATTTTTTTTAATTTTAATTTTATTGTTTTTTAAAACAATTGCTTATGGCTCTGAAAATTTTTACGACCAAGCAGTAGATAAATTTAATGCCAAAAAATTTGATGATTCAAAATTTTTGTTTCACAGAAATATTGTATTTAACCCAACAGATGCCAAATCTTACTTGTATTTAGCTAAGATTTTCAATTCTGAAAAAAACCAGAAAGAAGAAGAAAAAAATTTAAACACTGCTCTTCTACTTGAACCAAATAATGAAGAAGCAATTTATATGCTTATACAAATTAATCTTGATAAATCAAATTTTTCTAAAGCAAATGAATTGTTAGCAAAACTAAATATAGTTTGTAAGGATTTTTGCTCCAAAAAAAAAGAAATTGAAAAAACACTCCAAAATCTTGAAGCAAAAAATGAAAAAAAACAATAAAGCTAAGAAAATTCTTATAATTGATTTTGGTTCTCAATATACTCAATTAATTGCAAGACGGGTAAGAGAGCTTGGTGTATTTTCAGAAATATTAAATCACAAACAAGTTAAAAAAGTTAATGAGGAAGATCTCTTTGGAATAATTTTATCAGGCGGTCCTTTAAATGTTTATGAAGATAAAAAAATAAACTTTAATAAAAAGATTTTAAATTTGAAAATTCCTATTTTGGGTCTTTGCTTTGGCCATCAGTTAATTTCAAGATATTATGGTGGAAAGGTTATAACAGCAAAAAATAGAGAGTTCGGCTTGGCTAATATTAGAAAAAAATTAAACTCTAAATTAACCAAAAACTTTTTTGATAACCGTAAACAACGTAATGTATGGATGAGCCATGCGGATCACGTAACGAAATTACCAAAAGGCTTTAGGGGAATAGCATCAACGAAAGGTTCAAAATTTACGATAATTGAAAATGATGCAATCAAAAGATATGGCGTTCAATTCCATCCTGAGGTAACTCACACAGAAAAAGGAATTTTATTACTCAAAAATTTTATTTTTGGAATATGTAAGTCAAAAAAAAATTGGTCAATACATCATCAAAAGAAAACATTAATAAAAAATGTCCAAAATCAAATTGGTGACAAAAAAATAATATGCGCACTTTCTGGTGGTGTAGATAGCAGTGTTGTAGCACAATTGTTAAATAAAGCAGTTGGTAAACAACTACACTGTATATTTGTTAACACAGGATTATTAAGACTTAATGAAGAAAAACAAGTAGTAAATACTTTTAAAAAAAAACTAAGAATGAATTTGATATATGTAAATGCAGCAGATGAATTTTTAAATAAACTTAAGAATATTACGGAACCTGAAAAAAAGAGAAAAATAATCGGAAATTTATTTATTAAAATTTTTGAAAGATATGCAAAAAAATTAAAGAACGTGAAATTTTTAGCCCAAGGAACTTTATATCCAGATTTAATTGAAAGTAAGTCAGTTACCGGAAGTCAAACATCTAAAATTAAATCACATCACAATGTTGGTGGATTGCCAAAAAAAATGAAGCTAGAATTGTGCGAACCACTAAGATTACTTTTTAAGGATGAAGTAAGAAAACTTGGAATAAAATTAAATTTATCTAAAAACATAATTAGTCGTCACCCATTTCCAGGACCTGGATTAGCAATAAGAATGCCAGGCAAAGTTTCGAAAGATAAAATAGAAATATTAAAGCAAGCAGATAATATTTTTATTTCTGAACTTAAAAAAGAAAAATTATATGATAAAATTTGGCAGGCATATGCCGCTTTGTTACCAGTAAAAACTGTTGGGGTTATGGGTGATAATAGAACTTATGAGTATATTTGTTTGTTGAGAGCAATAACTTCTCAAGATGGTATGACAGCAGATTTTTTTGATTTTCCTAAAAATTTCATACAAAATGTATCTAATAAAATTATTAACAACATTAGAGGAATAAACAGAGTAGTATATGATGTTACTTCAAAACCACCAAGTACTATTGAATTAGAATAATGAACAATAAAATAAAAAAAATTTTAAAGAAAAAAAATAAATCAAAGATTGTTTGCCTTACAGCATATTCCAAAAATATTGCTGAGATCGTTGATGGTCATGCAGATATAGTTCTAGTCGGAGACTCTCTTGGATCTGTATTATATAATTATGAAACAACAAGAAAAGTAAGTCTGAATATGATGATCGAACATACCAAGAGTGTCAGAATGGGAGTTAAAAAAAGCCTTTTAGTAATTGACCTTCCTTATAATACCTACAGAAATAAATCTGAAGCACTTAAAAATTCAAAGAGATCAATTAAAGAGACAAAATGTGATGCTGTTAAAGTTGAAGGGGGAACAAGAGTGAAAGAAATCGTAAAACATTTGGTTAAAAATAGAATACCCGTGCTAGGTCATATTGGTGTAACACCACAAACAACTAAGGGAAAATTTAAATCTAAAGGTAAAAATGAAATGGAAAAAAAAAAACTTTTGAAGGATGCTCAAGATCTAGAACAAAGTGGAGCTTTTGGAATTGTTTTAGAATGTATTTACAGCGATATATCAAAACAAATAACAAACTCAATTAATATACCAACAATTGGAATTGGTGCTTCAGTAAATTGCGATGGTCAAGTTCTTGTAACGGATGATTTAATTGGTTTGAATGAGACTAATTTCAGGTTTGTCAAAAAATTTGGCAATGTTAAGAAAAACATTAAAAGTGCAGTTATAAAATATAAAAATTCAGTAAAACAAAAAAAATTTCCCTCTAAAAAAAACAGTTATTAGTTAAGAACTACCTTTGCTGTCTTGTTCTAAATTTACCTCTACTAACCTCTTTTTCTAAAAATGTTCCGAAAGCATCGCCATTTACATCAAATTCAACATTTGTAGCTCCCTCATAGTCAATTTTTTTTCCTTTTTTTAAAAGTTTCAAACCTTTAATAATCTCACCTGGATAGATTTTGGTACCTGGAGAATTGCTCACTGACATAATACTTTTAGATAAATTATTACCTGATTTAAAATTTTTTTCCTGCAAAGCGAGAATAAATATAGCTGCCGCATCGTAAGACTCCCCGACAAATGGTCCTGAAGTATCAACGTTATTTTTTTTGGCAATTTTATAAAATGAGTTAATATTTTTGGTATTTGAACCTGGAATTATTCCAAATGAATTATTAATTAATTTGCCAAACTTTTTTTCGGTAGTTTCATTAATCATCCTATCTGATAAAATGAATTTTTCAAAAGCGCCAGAGTCGAGGATTGACTTAATTAATCTTTCCCCATCTTGATCAATTTCAATAAAAATTGCAACAGCGTCTCCTCCTGCAGCAGCTAAAACTGACACTTCATTTGAAAGATCAGTTTTATTTATCTTTATGGGCACGCTTACGGTAATCTCTACATTGCTATCATTAAGTGTTTTTTTAAAATTTCTCTCAAGTTCTTTTCCATAATTTGTGTCTTGGAATGCAACAGCAATTCGTTTGATACCTTTATCTTTTGTAATTTTGGCTAAAACCTCACCGTCTCTATTACTTGAAGGAGTAGTTCTAAAAAATAAGTTTTTTTCATCCAAAATAGACAATAACGGAGTAGTTGCTGATGGGGAAATCATAGGAATGTTTCTTTCATTAGCCGATCCCAAAAGTATTCCTTCAGATATCCCAGGGCAAGCAGCACCAATAATTGCAATAATATTATTTTTGTTAATTGTATTGTTTATTGATTTAATCTGGGACTTGTCACACATTGTATCTATTTTAATTAATTTAATTTTTTCCTTATCATTTAAAAATATTTTTGAGGAATTTGCTTCTGAAATAGCTAACTCTGCTGAAGATGTCATACTCGGAACAATAGATTCTGTTGGGCCTGTAAAACCAAGAGCTATACCGATAGTAATTTCATTCGCCTGGATTTCTGTTTGATTACCAAAGAAACAGAATAAAAAAAGAAAACTAAGAATTTTTTTTCTCATGATGTAGTAAAATAAAAATATGCCATGATTAATAATTTTTCAATTAGGTTATTTTACCTTTTGAATTAAAAACACAGATCCAACTACAATTATCCCTCCTAAAGTCATTATCAAACTCGGTATTTCATTAAATATAATAAATGTTTGAATCAATCCAAATACAGGAAATAAAGCATAAAAGGGAAGAACTTTTCCGACCGGATAAAATTTATATAAGTAAAATAAAGACATATGAGCACCTATTGAAACAATTAAACCAGAGTAAATTATTAAAAACCACATATCTTGCCGAATATTTCTTAAAATGAACATTGTGTTTCCTTCAAAGATAAATGATAAAAGTATTAATACAACAAACCCAATAGAGGCCATGAAAAAATTTGTAGTAACAATGTTTAATTTATTTGTATCTCTGCTGGCCACATTCGCAATAGCATAAAACAATGCCATTAAAGCTGTGAGCACAAGAGCGAAAATATTGTTAATTAATTCTGGATCAAAACCAATTAAAATAATCCCCAAAAAAGATGTAATTACAAAAAACCATTTATTAAAACTAAATTTTTCATTTAGGAAAAAATTACTTAAAATAATTGCAAATGGGATAGCTAGCTGAGAACCTATTATAACAGGTGAAACTATATTAGACTCCTGTAAAGACAGATAAGTGAAACCTGTAACTCCAACCCCCATGGAAAAAGAAAAAATAAATAATGATTTCAAATTTTCCTTAGGAATCTTAAAATTAAAAAAAGGTAATAAACAAACTACAACCACCAACATTCTTAATGATCCAAAAAGTAAAGGAGGTACATTTGTGTTTAATACAATTTTTCCAAAAACAAAGGCACTTCCAAATAGTGCCATGATTAATAAAATTAATAAGTAATGTTTAATAGTCAAAAAAATCCAATTTTAAATCGATTTATAGAATGACATTCATATTTTTTAAGTTATCCTATGTCAAATAATATGAACTCAAAAAAGATAAAAGCTCAATTTACAAAAGACACTAACCCAAGAGTAGGCTTAATTGTTTTGTCAACTGACAATATGATAGAAAAAGATTTCTCAAAAGTCTTAAGTGGCAAACCAGTAGATTTATATGTTAATAGGATTAAAAATTACAATCCAGTAACAGCTGAAAATTTAAAAAAAATGTCAGAAAACATTACTTCGGTCGCAGACAACATATTACCTGGTGAAAAAGTAGATTGTGTTGTTTTTGGTTGCACATCAGGAACAATAGTATCTGGTTTTGATAACATTAAAAGAAAAATTAATTTAGCTAAACCAAATGCGTTAGTTACAGCCCCAAGCACTGCAGCTTTAAATGCCCTTAAGAAAAAGAGTATTAAAAGAATATCTGTAGTCACACCATATATTAAGTCTTTAAATGATGATGTTGTAAATTTTTTTAAAGGAAATAACTTTGAAATAGTTTCAAATACATATTTTGATATTGAGTCAGATGTTGATATTGGAAAAGTAGATCAAAAAAAGTTGTTCGAGATATTGTCTGAAATTGATCATAATCAAGCTCAAGCACTATTTGTTTCTTGTACTTCATTACCAGTTTTAAACATAATTGAAAAACTTGAAAAAAAATTAAATATGATTGTGTTATCAAGTAACCAAGCACTAATTTGGGAAACTCTAGAAAAAATAAATGAGAACAAATCTGTAACTGGATTTGGAAGCTTATTTAATTAATTTTATATATGAATTTCACAGTCAAAGAATATAAAAATCGTCTTAAAAAAGTTCAATCAGAAATGCAAAAAAAAGGAATTGAACTTCTTATTTCACAGGATACTGCAAATATAAACTATCTGACAGGATATGATGCTTGGTCTTTTTATTATTCTCAATGTGTAATAGTCCATGTGAATTCTGATGAGCCTCTATGTTTTGTTAGAGCCCAGGATGCTGGTGGGGCTTTTATAACCACCTATCTTAAAAAGGAAAATATTATTATTTATGACGAAAAATATATTCATACTTGGCCGACCCATCCGTACGATGCGTTAGTTGATTTAATAAGGAAAAAAAAGTGGGATAAAATTAATATAGGGGTAGAAATGGATGCCCATTATTTCACAGCTTATTGTTATAAAAAGTTAAAAAAGGGATTACCAAACGCAAAAATTTTAGACTCTGAGAGATTAGTTAATTGGGTAAGAGTAGAAAAATCCATTGCTGAAATCGAATATATGAAAAAGGCAGCAACTATTTCTGAGATGGCGATGAAAACTGCAATGGAAACAATAAGTCCAGATGTAAGACAATGCGATGCTGTTGCAGAAATTCAAAGAACTTTATTTAGAGGTACCCCAGAATATGGTGGTGAATATGCAAGTATTGCAACTTTACTTCCTACTGGAAAAGGAACATCAGCTTCACATTTAACTGCAAGTGACAAAAAATTTGTTAATGGGGAGGCAACAATTATTGAGTTATCAGGTACGTATAAAAGGTATCATGCTCCAATGGCAAGAACAATTAACTTAGGGAAGCCAGATCAAAAAAAAATTGATGCTATGAAAGCAACAAATGAAGCTTTAGAAGAGGGTATTAACGCTAGTAAACCAGGTAATACCGCTAATGATGTTGCAGAAAAATTTTGGGGGGTCTTGGATAAGTATGGAATTAAAAAAGAATCTCGAACAGGTTACTCTATTGGTATTGGGTATCCACCAGATTGGGGTGAACACACTTTAAATATTTACAAAGGAGACATGACTGAATTAAAACCTAACATTTGTTATCACATGATTGCTGTTATGCAATTTGGTGATTGGGGAGTTGAGTCATCAGAGTCTATAAGGATAACTGAGAGTGGAAATGAACTTTTATGCAATTTTTCAAGAGATTTACACGTAAAATAAGTTCTTGAAATAGATCTCAACAAATGTTTTAAACCTTATCTTATGTCAAAGAACTTAGATTTTGTTAAATTTGATAAAGTTGACAAAAGTTACGATGGAAAAGTACTTGTTGTTAAAGATTTAAACCTAGACATTGCTGAAGGCGAGTTCATAACTATGTTAGGACCATCTGGATCAGGTAAGACAACTTGTTTAATGATGTTAGCTGGTTTTGAAACTCCTACAAATGGAGAAATTTATTTAGATAAAAATCCAATTTCAAATATACCCCCGCACAAAAGAGGAATAGGAATGGTCTTTCAAAACTATGCTTTGTTTCCTCACATGACAGTATATGAAAATTTAGCCTTTCCATTAAAGGTAAGAAAATTTCAAAAGGATGAGATTGATAAGAAAGTGGATAAAGCTCTTTCAATGGTGTCGTTATCTGGTTTTGAAAACAGAATGCCAGGACAATTATCTGGTGGTCAACAGCAAAGGGTAGCAGTTGCAAGATCTTTAGTATTTGATCCTCAACTAGTTTTAATGGACGAACCACTTGGAGCTTTAGATAAAAATTTAAGAGAGAGCATGCAGTATGAAATTAAACATATTCATGAAAGTATTGGTGTTACAGTTGTTTATGTTACTCACGATCAAAGTGAGGCATTAACAATGTCTAACCGTATAGCAGTATTCAATGATGGAAAAGTCCAACAACTTTCATCACCAGACAAATTATACGAAGAACCCGTAAACTCTTTTGTAGCTGAATTTATCGGTGAGAATAATACTTTTGCAGGGCAAGTAACCAACATGTCCGGTAAAGAATGCAAAGTTAAGCTTAATGATGGAACAGAAATAGTTGCAAATCCAATTTCAGTTAAGTCAAATGGAGATAAAACTACTGTATCTCTTAGACCAGAGAGAGCTTTGATTAACACAAAAGAAAAAATGGATAATAACTTTAAAGGAAAGATAGAAGAGGTTATTTATCACGGAGATCATACTAGAGTAAGACTTGATTTACTTGGAAATAAAGAATTTATATTAAAAGTTCCTAATAGTTCTGCCAATATGGACATTAAAATGGGCAACCAAATTAATGTAAGTTGGAATAGCCATGATGCTAGAGCTTTAGATCCAAAATAAACCTCAGGTTTAATTTTCAATTATTTAATAAAATAAAGCCCTATTTTAGCCAAATGTCAGGTTGACTCCTTCTTTATATATTGCTGTAATTGATTTTTATAAAACGTTTAAACGGAGGAATAATGAAAAAACTAAGTAAATTGTTACTAGTTCTATCTTTTGCACTTTCTATCAGTTCATCAGCATTTGCAGTTACAGTTGCATCATGGGGTGGAGCTTATACAGAGTCACAAAAGCTAGGATATGGTGACCCTACTGCTAAGAAACTTGGTGTACCGATCAATTGGGTCGACTACTCAGGTGGATTATCAGAAATTAAAGCACAAAAAGAGGCTGGCAAAATTACGTGGGATATAATTGACGTATTTGCTATGGACACGATCACTGGATGTGACGAAGGTTTATTTGTTGAATTTGATTTTGACAAAGACTTCCCACCAGCTCCAGATGGTACAAAAGCAAGTAAAGACTTCTTTGCTCCAATGCCAAGTAAATGTGCTGTAGGAAACATTTTATATTCTTGGAACTACGCGTACAACACAAAGAATGTAAGCGGAACACCAAAAACTATAAAAGACTTCTTTGACACTAAAAAGTTTCCAGGAAAAAGAGCTATCTACAAAAGCGCTTTAACAAATTTAGAGATTGCTTTAGCTGCAGATGGTATCAAACCAGGAAAAGGTGGAAAGAAAATCTACAAAGCTCTTGAGACAGAAAAAGGTGTTAACAGAGCAATGAACAAAATCAAAGCATTATGCACAGACCCTAACGGCGGATGTGTATTTTGGTCAGCAGGTGCTCAACCACCAGAACTATTAGTTTCAGGTGAAGTTGTTATGGCAACTGGTTGGAACGGAAGATTCTTCAACGCTGAAATCGGTGAAGGTGCTCCAATCAAACAAGTTTGGGATGGTCAAGGTCTTGACTACGAATATTTTGTATTAGTTAAAGGTGGACCAAACGAAGCGGATGCTAAAAAAGCTCTAGCGATGATGACAAGTACAGAAGGTTTAGCAGGAAGTGCAAAATACATTGCATATGCACCTTGGAGAAAATCATCACTTAAAGTTATGGCTGCAGGTGAGCCATGGTACAAAGATGGTAAGACTAACATGGTACCACAAATGCCAACTGCGCCAGCAAACACTAAAAATTACTTCTTAGTAGATCCAATATTCTGGGCTGATAACGGAACAGAGCTTGGTGAAAAATGGGAAGCAATGAAAGCTGGTCTATAATTTTAAGTTTTAAAGACTAAAATTATATATTATATTAAGGGCGGTTATTTATAGCCGCCCTTTTTTATTTATGAGCAGTGAAACTGGAAAAATTTTAACAACAGACGGCATACCTCTTGAGGTAAGTCTAAAAAAAGCTGAAAGAAAAAATAAAATTAAAGCATTTCTTTTAGTAGCACCTCTATTACTATTTTTGCTTATCACATATATTTTCCCTATCGGCGACATGCTCATGAGGAGTGTGGATGATAAAATGGTTACTGAGATGTTGCCAAAAACATTCAAGTCAATGGAGAAATGGGATGGCAAAGAACTGCCGCCAGAAGAAGTTTTTGAGTCTTTTTATTTGGATTTTCAAAAACTTGTTGAAGAAAAAAGAGATGGAAAACTTTCTACACAATTAAATTATACAAAGAATGGATTTAAAAGTATTTTGAAAAAATTACGAAGAAAAGCAAAAAATTTTGAGGAAGGAAATTACAAAGAACAAATAATGGCTGTCCACAAAAGATGGGCAGATGTAGAATATTGGCGAGCCATACAAAGACGTGCTCCTGCTTATACAAGTCAAAAATATTTAAAAGGAATTGATATGTATAAAAACGAAGAGGGTAAA
Source organism: uncultured Pelagibacteraceae bacterium (assembly GCA_902599605.1). Classification (GTDB taxonomy): domain Bacteria; phylum Pseudomonadota; class Alphaproteobacteria; order Pelagibacterales; family Pelagibacteraceae; genus Pelagibacter. Next base: position 12,991 of record CACKFV010000008.1, on the reverse strand, counting down.
ATTGTAAGTGTGGAAGAAGATCGAAGAGTTCATAGAATTTTATGGCTTAGAACTTTAGAGATAGCTTTCTTTGTAACTCTTTTATGTTTTTTAATGGCTTACCCAATAGCCCATTTACTTGCTACCTTGCCAATGAAATATAGTAACCTATTAATGATTTGCGTACTTCTTCCATTTTGGACATCACTATTAGTAAGAACCGCAAGTTGGATGATTCTCTTGCAACAACAAGGAGTTGTTAACGATTTTTTTGTTATGATAGGATTGGTCGCCGAAGATAATAGACCAGAAATGATGTTTAATAAAACTGGTACCTATGTGGCAATGACACAAATATTGTTGCCGTTTATGGTTTTACCTTTGTACAGTGTAATGAAAACAATATCCCCAAGTTTAATGAGAGCTGGAAAATCTTTAGGCGGAACTCCATTCGTTGCTTTTTGGAAAGTATACTTTCCTTTAACGATACCAGGTATTGGTGCAGGATGTTTATTGGTATTTATTTTAGCGATTGGATACTACATTACACCTGCATTAGTGGGTGGCGCATCAGGGACTTTAATAAGTAACCAAATCGCATTTCACATGAAAAGCACTCTTGATTGGAGTTTTGCTTCAGCAATGGGACTAATGTTGCTTGCGGGAGTTTTAGCAATTTATTGGGTCTACAATAAACTTGTTGGAGTAGATAATATAAAACTAGGATAATTATGGCATTACCAAAGTATACTGAGACACGTTATAGAGTTTGGCACTACTTCTATATTACTATTTGCACATGCGTATTTTTCTTTTTGATAGCACCTTTATTCGTAATATTTCCTTTATCTTTTAATGCTGAAGAATTTTTAAGTTTTTCTGAAGGAATGAAAAACCTTGATCCTGATGCATTTTCTTTAAGATGGTACAAAGACATGATCTACGGAACGAAAAATCCATGGGGTCTTGCAGCAAAAAATAGTTTTATAATTGCAATATTTGCTACATTGGGATCGGTTCTTCTTGGAACTGTAGCTGCGCTTGGATTAAGTAGCAGACATATGCCATACAAGGGATTAATCATGGCTACTTTAATATCACCGATGATAGTGCCGTTAATTATTTCTGGTGTTGCAATATTTTTCTTTATGGCAAAAGCAGGACTTGCTGCTACACATACTGGAATTGTATTAGCACACATTATTTTAGGAACACCTTTTGTTGTAATTACTGTTACAGCAACTTTATCAGGCTTTGACCACAGTGTTACACGAGCTGCATCAAGCTTAGGTAGTGATCCAGTAAATACATTCATGAAAATTACTCTTCCATTAATTCTACCAGGAGTAATATCTGGAGGCTTGTTTGCTTTCGTTACATCTTTCGACGAAGTTGTTGTGGTTTTATTCTTAGCCGGTCTAGAAAATACAACAATTCCAATTCAAATGTGGACCGGATTAAGAGAGCAGTTAAGTCCAACAATATTAGCTGTTGCGACATGTTTAATAATTTTATCTACATTAATTCTTGTTACAGCTGAGTTATTAAGACGAAGATCTGAAAGGCTCAGAGGAATAAATAGATAAAAAATGGAAATCAAAAAGGTTGTTGTAATAGGCTCCGGCACTATGGGTAGTGGAATCGCTGCTCATTTATGTAATGCGAATGTACCAGTTACTTTATTGGATCTTACGACTGACATAAGTACCAAGGCAAGAGAGCGAATACATAAATCAAGACCGCCATTATTAATTGATAAATCAAAAATTAATAATATCAAAGTTGGTAATATCAACGATGATTTTAATGTTGTAAAAGAAGCAGACTGGATAGTCGAAGCTGTAGTTGAAAGAATAGACATTAAGCATCAAATTTATAAAAAAATCTTTGATAATAGAAAAGATGGAGCTATTGTCTCATCTAATACTTCCTCAATTCCAATTAAAATACTATCCGAAAATATGACTGATGAGCAAAAAAAAGATTTTTGCATAACGCACTTCTTCAATCCTGTCAGATACATGGGTTTATTAGAAATAGTAAAAAATGAAAATAATGATTTAAAAAAAATTAATTCTTTGAAAGCCTTTTGCGAAAGTGAACTTGGTAAAGGAGCCATTGTTTGTAACGATACGCCAGGTTTCCTCGGTAATAGAGTAGGAGTTTATGCAATGCAAGTTGCTATGACTGAAGCATTTAGAATGAATTTAACTATTGAAGAGGCTGATGCAGTCTTCGGGAGACCTATGGGAATACCTAAAACTGGAGTGTTTGGTTTATACGATCTAATTGGTATTGATTTGATGGCAGATGTTTTAAAAAGTTTTGTAAAAGAACTTCCAGAAAAAGATAAATTTCAGGAGGTTGCTAAAGAGATACCACTTATAAAAAAATTAATCGAATCTGGGTATACTGGAAGAAAAGGTAAGGGTGGTTTCTATAGAATGAAAAAATTAGAAAACCAAAAAATTTTGGAGGCAATTAACCTTCAAACTGGAGAATATTCTGAATCAAAAAAAATTGATCTCAAAATTGATACCGTGGACCTTAACACTATCATCAACAGGAAAGACAAATATGGAGAATATGCTTGGTCAGTAATTTCTCAAATCATTAAATATGCATCATCTTTAGTTCCAGGTATAACTGATAAATTCAATGACATCGACGAAGCTATGAGATTGGGATTTAACTGGGCTATAGGACCCTTTGAAATGCTTAAATCAATCGGTGTAAAAAATTTTTTTAATCGTGTTGATGAATTTAAGGGAAACAAATTTTTAGAGGAACTTTCAGTCAAAAAAGATGAAAATTTTTATGGTGGAAGACAAATTTACACCGAAATAGAAACACTTGGCAAGGTAAAGCCAAAAGCTTTAAGTTTAGATAAAAACAAGTCAGCGGAGATTTATAGGTTTAAGGATTTTAACATTGTAGAATTTACCACTAAAGCATGCGCACTTGATTACGACTCTATGGATAGTTTAAAAAAAGCAACAGATAAACCTTTAATCATTATAAACGAAAGTATGCAATTTTCTGCTGGTGTTAATTTGTCATATACAATGAACTTTGCTGAAAAGGGGGATTTTAAATCTATAGAAAAATTTATTAAATATTTTCAAGATACTTGCAAACATCTTAAATATTCAAAATTTCCTGTTGTCTCAGCACCTTCTGGGCTTACGTTAGGTGGTGGATTTGAGGTAATGGTTCAAAGTAATTTTGTAACATCTCACACAAATATAGTAGTAGGTTTAGTAGAGACAATGGTTGGACTTGTACCAGCTGGAGGTGGATGTAAAGAGATGCTGTGGAGATGGGCTCAAAGCGAACAGTCTAAGAAAGATTTAGATTTTGCACCACTTAAAGTATTTGAAATAATAGGTTATGGGAAAACCGCATCTTCTCCAGTCGAAGCTGAGCCTCTGAAATATCTTTTACCAGCTGATAAAAAAATAATGAATAGAAACAGTTTATTTTCAGAAGCAAAAAAAGTAATAGAGGAAAATAAAAATTTTAAACCAGATACTGAATGTACTTTTAAATTATCGGGTAAATCAGTAAGAGAAAAAATGTTTAAAACTTTGGAAAAACTTTATAATGATAAAATTATTTTTGATCATGGTATGACAGTAGGAAAAGAACTTGCAAATGTTTTAAGCGGTGGTGATACTAATTCTGAAAAAATATTGACAGAAGACAATATTTATAAACTAGAACTTGAGTCTTTTATGAAATTAATTGAAAATAAAAAAACCCAAGACAGAATTAGGCATACCTTGTCTACTGGCAAACCTTTAATCAATTAAAAATCTCAGAGAGCATCCTTAGAGAATTTATAAAATCAGGTCGCAACACATACTCAGACTTATTACCAGCTTTAATCTTTGTCAATGCTTCAAATCCATGAGTTACCTTACCAAGCGGGGTGTATTCGCCTTCAAATAAAGGTGCATCTGCAAGAAGTATAAAGAATTCACTATCTTCCATGTCTCCGTCTTTACTTTTTGCAAACCCAACAGTACCTTTTTTAAAATCAAATGGTTTGTTTTTTTCTGATTTAATTAAATCATATTTTGATTTGCCACTTCCAATATATGTGTAATTCATATTTCCTTTTTTACCAAATTCCAAATCTCCTGCCTGAACAAGAAATCCATCAACAACTCTGTGAAATGCAACGTTATCGTATTCTTTATTTTTGATAAAAGTTTTAAATCTTTTTACGGAATTTGGAGAAATATCAGGCATTAGTTCAATAACAACATCTCCACAATTTATATTCATTATTGAGATATTTTCAGGCTTATTAAAATTTATTTTTTTTATGTTCACATTTTCAACAAAGAGGCATTTGTTTTTTAAAATAAAAAAAGACGACAGGGAGAAAAAAGCTAATAAAAATAGAAATGTTAATAAAATCTTTTCTGATTTTGATTGTTTGACTTTTTTGAGCATTCTATATTAATTTAATGTTATTAAATTTTTTTTACTATTGTGACATTTTTGTCACTTAAAAAACCCTTCTTTAACCATGTTTTTTTTGCATATTCAACTTATGCTTACAAATTATTTACTTTTAGATTGTACTTTTTAAATCATAATTGATATATGGGTATTTTATTAAATAATTAATTATTAGGATGTTATGAAAAAACTTATTTTAACAATAGCTTTTCTGACTAGCTTTGTTTCTGCAGCATATTCTCAAGTTTCAATGGGTTTAACATTAAGTAAAGCTAGCGTTGATACAGCATTATCAGATGATATCGATAACAACGGCAGTGTTGATACAACAAAAGATGTCTCAAATAATATAGTGTTTGGGTCAATATTTCTTGAAAGAGCATTAGATAATGGTTTAACTGTAGGACTTGATTTTATTCCATTCGAGGCAGAATTTGAAAGTAGATCAACAACACAGGTCTCTTTAAAAGATTCTAGTACAACTACTTCAGGAACTAACAAAGGTACTGCGGATGTTAGCAAACATTTAACTCTTTATGTACAACCAACATTTAAAGAATTAGATAATGGAAAATTATTTGCGACATTAGGATACGTAAGAGCCGATGTTGAGTCTTTGGTTCAATCTGTATCTTCAACTGACAAAACAGTAGAACAAACTTTAGAAGGGTTTAAATTTGGTGTCGGAATGAAAAGAGATATGGGTGCAAACGGTTTCTTTAAAATTGAGCTAAACAGAACAGACTACGACGACATATCAGCTACTACAAGTAACAGCACAAAGGTTACAGCAGACATAGACACAACAGTACTAGGTCTTTCAGTTGGTAAATCGTTTTAAATATCAAAAAAACTATTATATTTAAAAAAACCCCTCATCTCGAGGGGTTTTTTTTTATCAAAATTTAAAATTTTCATAAATATTTAAAATGTTTTCTTTAATAAAAATAGTTTTATTTTTAATGATCAAATCATCATCAATTTTTTTTTGTATATATTCATTATTAATAACTATAAATGAAAATGTTTCAGCCATATCTTCAGAGACATTAGTTTTTGCATATTTTGTAAAAAAACCGTTGGTTTTACTCAAAATGTTTAATCCAATATCTTTTTTACATGTTGAGCATTGAGAATATTTAAATTCAGAATTATTAAATTTACCCCATATAACTTCATTAAAATGACTTTCAAAATTTTTATGAATTATATGAAAAATTTCATGGTGTATAACTCTTCGGAAAATTTCTTCATTTGAATTAATATTTAGAATAATTGTTTTCATTTCAGGATTTGCAAATCCTATTGCTGGGATATCAGAGATAGTTAAATTTTTACACAAGATTATAAATTTTAGATTTATCTTTTTTAAAAAATCCTTACTATAATAATCTATATTTTTTTTTGTCAGATAAAATTTACTTTTAATTTTGTTATATTCAGACTTTTCGCAATTAACACTATTTATTCCTACACCTGCTGAGAAATTTTTGTCAGCAATTAGAAATCTAATATCTTTATCATCAGTTTTATAGAGTTTTAAATTCGGTATTTTTATTAATTCGTAAATTTGGTCGGATTTAGCGTGAAAAGGTATCAAAAATATTAGTATTAACAAAGAATTTAGTTTCATTTAATATACAAGATAATATTAGAATTAATTGAAATATGATATAATTAAATTATGAAAAAAAAAAAATCATCCAATATGAAATCAGTTCCAAATTTATTTACCAGTAAATACATTTTCTATTATTATGGTTTTTTCTGGACAATATTAATTCTTATTGTATTTTTTTCGTGAAGAAAAAAAATAAAAATCCCATTCAACCCGTAAGTGGAACAATAGTCCCAAGATTTGCTGGCCCAAGTACATTTGCAAGACTTCCAGAGATAAGGGACGTGGAGAGTTGTGATGTTGCAATAGTCGGTATACCTTTTGATGCAGGCACAAGTTATAGACCCGGTGCACGATTTGGTCCCCAGAGCATAAGACAGGCTTCAAGACATTTAAGAACTAACTACCATCCAAATTACGATGTTGAACCATTTAAAGTTCAGCAAGTTGCTGATGCTGGGGATATAACTTGTAATCCATTTAATATCGATGAAGCAATAAAACAAATAGAAAAAGGAGCTTACGATTTACTTAAAAAAACTGGAAGAATTATAAGTATGGGAGGAGATCACACGATAGCATTTCCACTTTTAAGGGCTATAAATAAAATTAATGGAGGACCTGTTGCACTTGTTCATTTTGATGCACATCTAGATACATGGGATACTTACATGGGTGCCCCTTATACTCATGGAACACCTTTCCGAAGAGCTAGAGAAGAAAATTTATTTTTAGATGATGCATCAATGCACGTTGGCATAAGAGGACCACTCTACAGCAGAGATGATCTTAAAAACGATGAAAGTTTTGGATTTAAAACAATTCATTGCGATGAATTCCAAAGTGAGGGAGTTGATAAAATTGTTCAAAGAATAAGGAAAAGAGTAGGTGACAACCCATTATATTTATCAATAGATATAGATGTTCTTGATCCAGCATATGCACCAGGAACGGGAACACCTGAGATAGCAGGTATGTCTACAAGAGAAATGGTAAATGTTATAAGAGGATTATCAGGTATGAAACTGATTTCAGCGGATGTTGTGGAGGTCTCTCCTGCTTATGATCATGCTGAGGTAACATCATTAGCCGCAGCAACAATAATCTATGAAATCACAAATTTATTTGCAAAAGTAAAAGGATAAGTTAATTTCCCGTCATGACTGACAAAAAAAAACATTATATTAACGGTAAATGGGTTTCACCAAAAAGTAATAAAAGCATTAAGGTGATTAATCCAGCAACTGAAGACGTATGTGCGGAGATATCCTTAGGATCAAAAGAGGATGTTAATGATGCAGTTTTGTCTGCAAAAGAAGCTTTTAAAACATGGGCATTCTCATCAAAAAAAGAAAGATTAGAACCACTAGAAAAATTATATGAATTATATAAAAAAAGATGGTCAGACATAGCAGAGACTATAACTATAGAAATGGGAGCTCCAAAAGATTTTTCAACAAAATTGCAAGCAGGAACTGGCGCAGCTCATATTAAAACTTTTATTAGGTATCTTAAAGAATTTGACTTCGAGAAACCTCTTGGGGAGCATGCAAAAAATCAAAGACTTATTTATGAACCCAAAGGTGTATGTGCCTTAATAACACCTTGGAACTGGCCAATGAACCAAACTTGTTTGAAAGTGATGCCCGCTTTAGCGTCAGGCTGCACTATGATTCTAAAACCATCTGAAGTAGCACCACTATCAGCAATGATATTAACTGAACTAATTGATGAAGCAGGTTTCCCTCAAGGAGTTTTCAATTTAGTTAATGGTGATGGTGCAATAACTGGAGATGCTTTAACAAGCCATCCTGATATAAATATGATCTCATTTACAGGATCAACAAGAGCAGGGGCTTTAATATCGCAAAATGCTGCTAAAGATTTCAAAAGAGTTAGTCTTGAACTTGGTGGAAAAGGAGCAAATATAATTTTTAAAGATGCAGACCCTGAAGCTATCGAAAGAGGGGCTTTAAGATGTTTTAGAAACTCAGGACAATCTTGTAATGCACCAACAAGAATGCTTGTTGAAAAAAGCATGTACAATGAAGCAGTTGAAAGAGTAAAAAAATTTGCAAATAGCATGAAAGTTGGAGATCCAAAAAAAGAGGGTGAACACATTGGTCCAGTAGTATCTGAAGTACAGTACGAAAAAATACAATCACTTATTCAAAAAGGTATTGATGAAGGTGCTAAACTTGTTGCAGGGGGAGTAGGAAAACCTGATGGAATAGATAAAGGTTACTTTGTTAAACCTACAGCCTTTGCCGACGTTAATAATCAAATGGAAATTGCAAGAACTGAAATTTTCGGTCCAGTGCTTTCAATTATACCTTTCGAAAACGAGGAAGAAGCAATAAGTATTGCAAATGATACTGATTACGGTCTAACTAATTACATTCAAACTAAAGACAAAGAAAAAGCCAATAGAGTTGCAAGAAGACTTAGATCTGGAATGGTAGATGTTAACGGAGCTGGTATAGCAGTCGATGCCCCATTTGGAGGGTTCAAACACTCTGGTATAGGTCGTGAAGCAGGAAAAGAAGGCTTATTAGAATTTTTAGAAGTTAAATCAGTTGGTGGATGGGCTAATTAAATTTTGATTTTTCTTTAACACCATCTAAAAATTTAAGGCATTTTTTCAATTCGTCTAACTTAATAAATTCATCTACTTTGTGTGCTTGTTCAATTGATCCAGGTCCACAAACAACTGTACTAATCCCAATTTCTTGAAAAAGGCCTGCTTCTGTGCCAAAAGACACAACTTCACGTGAATTATCTCCGGTAATGCTAGATACTAATTCACAAGCTTCAGAATTTTTTTCTCTATCAAAACCTATTATTTCTCCGATTACTTCCTTTCTTATCTCAGATTTTGGATAAACTTTTTGCATTTCTGGAAGTAGTTCTTTCTCTATGAATTTATCTATTTCGTTATTAACAAATATTCCATCCTCTTTTACAACTGGTCTTAATTCCCAATCAACCTTACATCTGTCAGCAATTACATTTCTTGCAATTCCACCTGAAATACCCCCTATTTGTAATGTGGTATATGGTGGGTTAAACACAGAATTTTTAGGTTTTCTTTTTTTTAAAACTTCTCTTAATTGCATAAGTTTTTGAATAAATTTTGAAGCATACTCTACTGCATTAACTCCTTTGTCAGGTTGTGAACCATGACCAGCAAGACCATGAAAATGCGTTGTGTATTCATAACAACCCTTGTGAGCATCAATTATTTTCATATTAGTTGGCTCTCCAACAATACACAAAGAATCTTTTATATTTCTTTTTTTTAATTCATCTATTAAAAGGGGAGCTCCTTGGCACGCTGTCTCTTCATCAAAAGTAAAAGAAAAATGAATATCTCGATCTAATTTTTCTGAGGAAAATACTGGCGCATAGGCTAACACACAAGCCAAAAAACCCTTCATATCACACGATCCTCGTCCAAACAGTTTCCCATCCTTAATTGTTGCTTTAAAAGGATCTGTTGACCAACTTTTTGTTACAGGCACCACATCAGTGTGACCCGAAAAAATTATAGATTTTTTCCCATTCCTTTTTTTGGATTTTAAAGTTGAAAATAGGTTCACTCTTTTTTTACTATTATCAAATACTTTAAATGATGATGCTCCGACATCACCTAAAATTTTTTCACAATAATTTATAATTGAATTGTTATCTTCACCTGAAATAGTTTTAAATCCTATCAAATCAGAGAGGATTTTAATTGAATTGTTGTATAATTTATCTGAATTATTTTCTGTACTCATTCGTAAAAAGAATTATATATTAATTCCATGAAAGAACAAATATCCTATGATCAATTTGATAAGATAGATTTAAGAATAGGCACTGTAATTTCAGTCAAAAAAAATGAAAAAGCCCGAAAACCTTCATTAGTTGTAAAGGTTGATTTTGGAAAAGAAATTGGCATAAAACAATCTTCTGCCCAAATTACACATTACTATAATGAAGAAAATTTGAAGGATAAACAGGTTATCGGTGTCTGTAATTTCGCAGAAAAAAATATTGCTGGAGTTGTTTCCCAAGTTTTAATACTTGGAGCAATAGATCAAGAAGGAAAAGTAGTATTACTTCACCCTTCTCAGAAAACTGAAGACGGGTTACCGATAGCTTAATTTTGCTAGTAAATTTGCGACAAATGATAAATTTATTTAATTATTTTATTATGTTATGTCAGCTTACTTTTACTCTAAAATATAACTTTTATGAAACCAGGAAATAAAAACTCTTATAAATCACTTACCTCGATTAACATTAATGGAAAAGAATATACTTATTTTTCTCTTAAAATTGCTGAAAAGAATGGTTTAAAAGGTACAGAAAAATTACCAAAATCATTAAAAGTTTTATTAGAAAATCTATTGAGGTATGAAGATGGTAAGACAGTTACCAAAGATCAAATTCTCGCTTTGCAAAAATGGCTAAAAGATAAAAAGTCTAATACAGAAATTGCATATAGACCTGCTAGAGTACTTTTACAAGACTATACAGGAATTCCAGCGGTTGCAGATTTAGCTGCTATGCGGGAGGCTGTTAAAGAAAAAAATAAGGATCCACAAATAATTAATCCATTGTCTTCTGTTGACTTGGTAATCGACCATTCAGTACAAGTTGATAAGTTTTCAACGCCAGATTCATTAAAAAAAAATGTTGAAATTGAGTTTCAAAGAAATGCAGAGAGATATTCTTTTTTAAAATGGGGGCAACAAGCTTTTGATAATTTTAGGATAGTTCCGCCAGGAACAGGAATATGCCATCAAGTTAATCTTGAGTATCTTTCTAAAGTAGTATGGAAAGAAAAGTTTGAAAATAAAGATTATATTTTTCCAGATACATTAGTGGGAACCGATAGCCATACAACTATGGTAAATGGTTTGTCTGTTCTTGGATGGGGAGTAGGAGGTATAGAAGCCGAAGCTGGTATGCTGGGGCAACCTATTTCTATGTTAATACCTGAAGTAATTGGTTTTGAAATAACAAATAAACTTCCAGAGGGAACAACAGCTACTGATTTAGTTTTAACAGTCGTAAAAATGTTAAGGGATAAAGGGGTTGTTGGAAAGTTTGTGGAATTTTATGGAGAGGGACTTAAAAATTTAACTTTAGCTGATAGAGCCACTATAGCTAATATGGCCCCAGAGTATGGAGCAACTTGTGGTTTTTTTCCGATTGATGACGAGACTTTAAAATATCTAGAATTCTCTGGTAGAGACAAAAATCAAGTAGAGATAGTTAAAAGATATGCAAAAGAACAAGGGTTATGGGTAAGTGATGATATAGTTTTTACTGATACTCTTAAATTAGACATGTCTACGGTTGTTCCAACCATCTCAGGGCCTAAAAGACCTCAAGATAAAGTTTTGTTAACAGAGGCTTCAAAAAGTTTTGATTTAAATTTTAAGAATATCACAAAAAGAGAATCTTTTTCTACTTCAAAAGTTGATGGGACAGATTATGAAATCAAAGATGGTTCCATCTTAATAGCCGCAATTACTTCGTGCACCAATACATCAAATCCTAATGTATTAATCGGCGCAGGTTTGCTCGCAAAGAAAGCTTGTGATCTTGGATTAATGACAAAGCCTTGGGTAAAAACTTCTCTTGCACCAGGATCTCAAGTAGTTACAGATTATTTAGAAAAGGCTGGGTTGAACGTTTATTTGGATAAGCTAGGGTTTAATCTTGTTGGTTATGGTTGCACAACTTGTATTGGTAACTCTGGTCCATTGCCAGAAAATATATCCTCAGCTATACAAAAAAATAATATTTACGCCGTTTCAGTTCTATCTGGTAATAGAAATTTTGAAGGGAGAATTTCACCGTTGATTAAAGCTAATTATTTGGCATCACCACCTTTAGTAGTAGCCTATGCAATTGCCGGACATATGAAATTTGATTTTTATAAAGATTCATTAGGAAAATCCAAAGATGGAAAAGATATTTTCTTAAAAGATATTTGGCCGTCTAATAAAGAAATTGAAAACACATTAAGCAATTCTCTAAACGCAGATATGTTTATAAACAGATACTTAAATGTATCTAAAGGACCATCACAATGGCAAAATATTAAAACAAAAGAAAGCAGCATTTATGAATGGGATGATAATTCAACTTATGTAAAAAAACCTCCATTCTTTGATAATCTTAAAGATAGCCCAGATGGATTTAAAGATATTATTAATGCAAGACCTTTATTAATATTAGGTGATAGTGTTACGACAGATCATATTTCACCAGCCGGCTCTATTCAAAAAGAGAGTCCTACAGGCGATTATTTTATGAAAAATCAAGTTTTACAAAAAGATTTTAATTCTTATGGGTCTAGAAGAGGCAATCATGAAGTAATGATGAGAGGAACTTTTGCAAATATTAGAATTAGAAATGAGATGGTACCAGGAACCGAGGGAGGTTTTACTAAACTTTATCCAGAAGAAAAAATAATGCCAGTTTTTGAAGCAGTAGAGGAGTACAAAAAAAGAAAAACCGACTTAATAGTCATTGGTGGTAAAGAATATGGAACAGGCTCTTCAAGAGATTGGGCGGCCAAGGGTACAAAACTTTTAGGAGTAAAATCTGTATTTGCTGAAAGTTTTGAAAGAATTCATAGATCAAATTTAATTGGGATGGGAATATTACCATTACAATTCATAAATGGCATGGACAGAAAAAAATTAAGTCTTAAAGGTTCAGAAATTATTTCAGTAAATGGAATAGAAAATGGATTAAATCCTGGAGATAGATTATCTGTCGAATTTAAATATCAAAACGGAGAAATAAAAAAAATTAAAATGTTGTGCAGAATAGATACAAACAATGAACTAGAATATTATAAACATGGCGGGATTCTTCAATATGTTTTAAGAAATACAATTTAAAGATGTCCGAAGATAT
>CACKFV010000007.1 GCA_902599605.1 uncultured Pelagibacteraceae bacterium | reverse complement strand
CATCAGCACTGAATAATCTTATGAGTTCATTTTCTTCGTCTATATTTTTTGCAGGAAATGATTTAATTAGACTTTCAATCATAACCTCATAAAAATCTGCATTTATAATATCTTTTTCTGAAGCCCCATTTTTTAATTCTAGTAGCTCTTGATTATAAAAAACTTCAGTTTTTATAACTGTTTTTTTAAATGCTGAACTTCCTTTTGAAAATATGTTTTGAACCAAAATAAGTACAAAAAGTAAAGCAACAAAAATGGATGCTAATCCATAAAATCTAAATCTTTTTTCAGCACTATGTCTTTTTTTTAATCTTTCTTCTTTAGTCATATTTTTCTCTGTATTTTTTGACTGCTCTTTGAGCAATGAAATTCAAAATTAGTGTAGCAATAAATAATGTTAATCCTAACGCAAAAGCTGATTGAGTTTTCGGACTATCAAACTCTTGGTCACCGACAAGTATCATTACAATTTGGGTAGTAATTGTTGTGGTTGACTCTAAAGGATTAATTGTAAGATTTGCTGCTAGACCTGCAGCCATAACTACAATCATTGTTTCCCCTATTGCTCTTGATACAGCTAATAATATGGATCCAATAATTCCTGGTAATGCAGCAGGTATTACAACTTTTTTTATAGTTTCTGACTTTGTGGCGCCCACAGCGTATGAACCATCTCTTAATGACTGAGGTACAGAATTAATTACATCATCTGATAGAGATGAAACGTATGGGATAATCATTATACCCATTATTAACCCTGCTGCTAAAGCACTTTCAGAAGAAACTGTAAGTCCAAAATTTTCACCCACTTGTCTAAAAAATGGTCCAACTGTTAATGCTGCAAAAAAACCATAAACCACAGTTGGAATCCCAGCTAAAATCTCAATAACAGGTTTTGAAAATCTTCTCACTCTAAGCGATGCATATTCTGCCATATATATACCGGAGAACAAACCAACCGGCACTGCAACAAGCATTGCTAAGAAAGCTATAAAACCAGTTCCAGCTATTAATGGAACAAATCCAAATGCGTCTTTTAATTCTTGGTACTCAGCAGGAGTAATAGAAGAAGCATCTCTTACAAATGCTCTCTGCGGACTCCAGTTAGTACCAAATAAATAGTCAAATATATTAATTACAGAGAAAAATTTTATACTTTCAAAAAGTAAGGACAATATTATTCCTAATGTCGTTAGTATTGCTATTAATGACGACACAAATAATAATCCTTTTAAAATAACTTCAACGTCATCTCTTGCTTTATTATTGTTTTTTATCTTTTTGAGGGAGTAAAGTGTAGAAGCGATGATAATTCCAAATATCAATACTACTTTAGAGTTTGTGAATATATTAATAAATTTAGCATAAGCTAGTGCGCTTTCTTTTAATATACTATCCAACTCACCTAAATAAGTTCCTAAGTGAATAGCTTTAATTTTTTCATATACTAAATTAGCTTCATTTTTATCATTAAATATTGCACCTTGTTTTGCTGCAGTATCAATTATAATTGATTTTATAATAACTGGTTCGAATAATGACCAAATCAATAAGAACACTAATGCAGGAATTGAGCACCATAAAACAAGATAATATCCATAGAATTTAGGTAAAGCATTTAGTTTTATATTTCCTGATATGGCTAAACTTTTGGTTTTTGACCTACCATAAAAAAATAGTGATGATGAAAATATGATAATTAAAAAAATAAGAACTAGGTTCATTCGCCAGATTGATAACTTTTTAATGTTACAGAATTGTTACAAACTAAACTTTAAATTGTAATAAGAAAAAAAAGGCCAGGTAAAACTGGCCTTTTTTGAGGAAAGTAGAATTTAGTTTAAGTTAATTGTAATTAACTCTAAAGCAGCTGTTCTTGTTGATTGATACTTATCTGAAGCCAAAGGGACTAATCCTATTTGGGCTAGGTATCCCCTGTTACTCATTGCTTTTTTTGAAGTAAATTCTTTTAAAAATTCTTCAATACCTGGAATAACTCCAACATGAGCCTTCTTTACATAAAAAAATAAAGGTCTTGCAATCGGATATGAGTAATCTTGAATTCCCTGTAAAGATGGTTTCACTCCATTAACTGCTGAAGCTTTAATCTTATCTTTGTTAGCAACTAAATAACTATAACCAAAAAAACCATATGCGTCTGGATTCGAAGTAAGTTTTTGAACAATTAAAGTGTCATTTTCACCTGCTTCAACTGCATAACCATCTTCTCTAATTTTTACGCACTCTTTTTTTGCTTTTTTACCATCTGCTTCATAAATTGATTTAGCAGTTTTAGTACATCCTTTAGCCATAACTAACGAATTCCATGCGTCTCTTGTACCGGATGTCGGTGGTGCAACTAAAATTTCAATCTTTTTGTTTGGAAGACTTGAGTCAATATCACTCCATTTTTTATATGGATTTTCAACAAGCTTTCCATCCACGTCAACTTTTGCTGCCAAAGCTCTCCAAAGTTGTTCTTTGGTAAAATCAGCATCTGGTGAATTTACTGAATGTGCAAATGAGATACCATCATTACCAACAACTATTTCAATGATATCGGTAACACCATTTTTTTCACATAACGTTTTTTCTTTTGGCTTAATAGCTCTTGAGGCATTTGTTATATCTGGGTGGTTTGCACCAACTCCAGCACAAAATAACTTCATTCCACCGCCTGTTCCAGTACTTTCAATAACTGGTGTTTTGAATTTTCCACCTTTACCAAATTTTTCTGCTACAACAGTAGCATATGGATAAACAGTTGATGATCCTACGATTTTAATTTGATCTCTTGAATAGCTATTAGTAGCGAAACTAAATACTATTAGAAATCCTAACATTAATTTTAACAATCTATTCATATTTTCTCCTTGTTTAGATTCGTTCATGAACAAATGTTTAAATTCAAATGTTAAAAGTTTTGTTAAGATAAAGTTAAAGTTTTATGACAAAGACTAACTTTTTAGTTGAATTATAAAGAGTTAAATTTAACGCTTATTGTAGTTCCTTTATTTTGAACGCTTGAAATATCCATTTCACCTCTATGCTGAGATACTAGATGTTTAACTATCGCTAACCCAAGTCCTGTTCCACCGACGCTTCTACTTTTGCTTGGATCTACTGTATAAAATCTTTCTGTGATCCTATGGATGAATTCTTTTGGTATGCCTATACCTTGATCCTCTACAGAAACTATATTTAAATTTCCCTCTTTCTTAGTTGTAATTTTAATCTCTTTATTTTTATCACTATATTTAATTGAATTATCAATGAGGTTTGTAAATATTTCAATTAATTTATCTCTATCACCAATAATCTTAAAATTTTCTGTCTTTTGAAATTCAATATTTACGTTGTTTTTTTTAACAATGTTTTCATAAGTTTTAATCACATAGTCAATAACCTCAATAAGATTAATTTCATGAGTTGGTCTAATATGTTCTTGTAGTTCAATTTTTGACAAAGATAGCAAATCCCTAATCAAATTTTCCATTCTCTCAGATTGAGATATCATTACAGGTAATAAGTTATTGACTTCAGAATTCTTATTTATATCAGAATTTTTATCAAATGTTTCCAATCCCATCTTAATTGATTGTAATGGAGTTCTTAATTCATGTGAGACATTAGCAACAAAGTCAGATTTAAGCTGCTGAAATTTATAAAATTCAGTTAAATCTCTTATAAATAACATGCAAGATTCTTCGTCAAAAAATAAATTATTATTATCGTAAAATAAACTGATATTCATTCTTAAAACAGATGGATTTCTAATCTCAATTTCTAAGTCTTTTACTTTTTGATTATTAAATGCTTTTTCTATTGAAATTAATAAGTCAGGATTCCTAAGAGAAGAGCTTATATTTTCATTCAATTTAGTTTCAAATCTTTTTTGAGCTGAGGAATTGTTATATAGAATTTCCTTTGACTTATTTATTATTATTATGCCTTCGGGGATATAATTTAATAAAGATAAAATATTTTTTTGATAATCTTTGTTTTCAATTATTTTTACTTCTTTTTGGTTGTCTTCTAAATTTATTCCTAAAACCCTTTCCTTTTTGAGCAATAAAAAAGACAATATTCCAATTATAAGAATTAAGATTATCGTAAGTAATTCCATGGAACTATTTTACTCTGCCGTATACATCCTGATATCTAACAATATCTGTTTCTTTAAGGATTGAGCCTATTTGTGCTTCTATAATTTTTACCGGTTTTTTAAATGGATTTTCAATTCTATGAACAGCTCCTAATGGAATATAAATAGTTTCACCAGGTTTCTTTAAGAATTTACTTTTATTTAGAGTAATTCTTGGAATTCCATGAGTAACTACCCAGTGTTCTGCTCTATGGAAATGTTTTTGAAGACTTAAAATACCTTTAGATTTCACATACAATTCTTTAATTAAAAATTCTTTGCCTTTAAATAAGTTTGTGTAGCTGCCCCACGGTCTATGAAATACGTTTTTCTTTTTAAAATATCTATTTTTAATCTTTCCGTACATTTTGCAGATTTCTTTCCAGCTCCCTAAATCTGACCATGGAATATCAAGTTTGATCGCATTGATATTTTTAGTTTTCTCTAGTATCGCATAATCAAAAGATTTTGCTGTAGCTTTAGAAAATGCTTGTTTGTTTAAATAATACACATTGCTTTTATATTTAGCTTTTATTACAGCTTTGTTACAGTTTCGAAAAATATTAGGCTGATATTTCTTAAAATTATTAATAATTGAGTCTTTTCTCAAAAAAAACATCCCAGAATTCCAATAACCCTTTTGTTTAATTACTTGCTTTGCCTTAGATACTTTTGGTTTTTCAATAAATCTAGTGACTTTATTAATGTTCTTTTTTTTCTTGGTAATGAAGTATCCATACTCACTAGAAGGGCTTGTGGGTTTTATTCCAAAAATAAATACGTTTTTTTCGTCTAAATTTGACTTATTTTTATTAATAGCTGTTATTAGTTTATTTGGTTTTTCAATTAAATGATCTGCTGCAAAATACATTAAAGGCTGATTATACGGCACATCTTTAATCAGTGCTGATGCTAAAATTGCTGGAGCAGTATTTTTTTTCGCTGGCTCTAAAATAATCTTATATTTTTTAATTTTACTTTTCTTTAAAGCCTTTTTTACATCCCTAAGATATTTTGAATTAGTGCTAATAATTGGATAGTCAAAAACTTTACTTTTAACTCTTTCAAAAGTTTTGTTAATTAATGTCCAACCGCCAAAATCTATGAACTGTTTTGCTTGATGTTTAGATTTTTTAGGCCACAGTCTAGTACCTGCTCCTCCGCATAGAATAACTGGTCTAATTTTCATTAAATATCAGCGTATGTTCTAACCTCTTCTTTTGCTCCAGGGTGCGTAGGTGCACCTAGATAAGCTGGACCAACTGTTTGAGCATACTTCCAAAGTGTTCCATTACCAAAATTAATTTTCTTTGGTTTCCATTTCTTTCTTCTTTTCGCTAATTCTTTTCTAGATAAACGAACATTAATTGTACCCTTCTTAGCATCTAAATCTATGATGTCTCCATTCTTAAGTAAGGCTATTGGTCCTCCAACTGATGCTTCGGGTCCTACATGACCTATACAAAATCCTCTTGTTGCACCTGAAAATCTTCCATCAGTTATTAGTGCAACTTTTTCACCTTTACCTTGTCCGTAAATTGCACCAGTTGTTTGAAGCATTTCTCTCATACCTGGTCCACCTTTAGGTCCTTCGTATCTTATTATTATAATGTCACCGTCTTTATATTTTTTATTTTTAACTGCTTTATAAGCAGCTTCTTCAGTATCGAAACATCTTGCTTTACCTGTGAATTGTAATTTCTTTAATCCAGCAACTTTAACAATTGCTCCATCAGGTGCTAAATTACCTTTTAAACCAACAACACCACCATCAGGAGACAATGGTTGGTTATGTGTTCTCATAACTTTTTGATTTTTATTAAACTTAACGTTTTTTAAATTTTGTCTCATTGTTTTTCCAGTAACCGTCATACAATCACCGTGTATGTAGCCACCATCTAATAAAGTTTTTAAAAGCATTGGAACTCCACCTGCTTTCCACATATCTTTTGCAACATATTTTCCACCAGGTTTTAAGTCTGCAAGATAAGGTGTTTTCTTAAATATTCTTGCAACATCCATTAAATCAAATTTAATTCCTGCTTCATTAGCAAGTGCAGGTAAATGTAAAGCAGCATTAGTTGAACCACCTGTTGCAGCAACAATTGTTGCAGCGTTTTCTAAAGATTTTTTTGTAACAATGTCTCTTGGTCTAATGTTTTTTGCTAACAAATTCATTACTGCCTTACCACTTTTTAAAGCATAAGAATCTCTTTGTGTGTATGGCGCTGGTGTTCCAGCTGAATATGGTAATGCTAATCCTATTGCCTCAGATACACATGCCATAGTATTTGCTGTAAATTGTCCTCCACAAGCTCCAGCACTTGGGCAAGCCTTAAGTTCTAATTTTCTCAGTGCATGTGCTGACATTTTTCCTGAAGAAAATTTTCCAACTCCTTCAAATACATCAACAACTGTTACATCTTTTCCATTAAATCTGCCCGGTAATATTGAACCACCATAAATAAAGACACTTGGTACATTTAATCTTACCATTGCCATCATTAAGCCTGGTAAAGATTTATCACAACCTGCAACGCCAACTAAAGCATCATAACAATGTCCTCTAACAGTTAATTCAGTTGAGTCTGCAATTACATCTCGTGAAATCAATGAAGACTTCATTCCTTCATGACCCATTGCTATTCCATCTGTAACCGTAATCGTGCAAAATTCTCTTGGTGTGCCTCCTGCTTGATGAACTCCCTTTTTAACTGATTGTGCCTGTCTCATTAAAGCAATATTACAAGGAGCTGCCTCGTTCCATGTTGAAACAACACCTACAAAAGGTTTTGCTACATCTTTTTCGGTCAAATCCATTGCATAATAAAAAGATCTTTGTGGAGCCTTATCAGGTCCTAAAGATGTGTGTCTACTTGGTAATTTCTTCTTATTAAATTTCTTCATTATAAACCTTTTATAGTGATTGATATTTTATCAATATCTTTTTTTAAATTACTATAGTTATTTTTTTCCTGATCAACAATATTTTTTGGCGCCCTTTCTACAAAACTTTTGTTAGAAAGTCTTTTCGATATCCCATCTAACTCACTTTGGTATTTTTGCTGCCTTTTTAGAAGGTTTTCTTTGATCAAAGAGAGATCTATTGATTGATCAAAATATATCTTAAAAATATCTCCTTTGATGACTAAGTTTGCTGATGCCTTATCTTTATCAGTATCTAGGAAGCTATTTATCCTACCAAGTTTTTTCAAAACAGTTTGATTTTTTTTGATAAACGACTGATCATTTTTAGATAGGGTCGAAATAGACATATCTACAAAAGATCCCGGACTTACATTTAATTCATTTTTAAATGCCCTAAGTTGGCTAATTAAATTAATTATATTCTCTACTTCCTTAATTTGTTTATCTTTATTTGCTTTTTTATTCGACCAATTAGCAAACATTAGATAATTTTTTGGTTTATCTAGCTTATTTTTTAACCACAATTCCTCTGTAATAAACGGAATGAATGGATGTAAAAGAATTAAAATTTGTTTAAAAACATAACTTAGGGTCTGTTTTACCTCTGAAATTGATGACTTTTCTTTCGAATTCAAGATAGTTTTAGATAGCTCTACATACCAATCGCAATATGAATGCCAAACAAATTGGTAAATGTTTCTTGCTGCTTCATCAAACCTATAATCGTTTATATTCTTTTCAATAAGCTTAGTTACTGTGTTTAACTCTGAAATAATCCATTTATTTATATTTAATTTTACTTTTGGCTCCTTTTTAGACTTTGAAAAATCACACTTATTCATTGCCAAAAAGTTGTTTGCATTCCAAAGCTTATTTAGAAAATTTCTATAACCTTTAACTCTATCTTCAGATAGTTTTACATCTCTTCCTGGTGATGCCATTGATAGCAAAGTAAATCTTAATGCATCTGCACTATATTTATCTATTAATATCAAAGGATCAATTACGTTACCTTTTGACTTAGACATTTTTTGTCCTTTTTCATCTCTTACCAATGCATGAACATAAATTTCTTTAAATGGTTGTTTATTTAAAAACTCCATTCCAAACATCATCATTCTGGCTACCCAAAAAAAGATAATGTCAAAACCTGTTACTAAAACTGATGTTGGGTAAAACTTTTTTAAATATTCATTTTTATTAGGCCAGCCAAGAGTAGCAAAAGCCCATAATCCTGATGAGAACCATGTATCTAAAACATCTTCATCTCTTACTAATTCTACATCTTTCTTATATTTTTTTTTGGCTAGTTTTTTTGCCTCTTTATAATTTGATGCCACAAAGATTTTTTTATCAGGTCCATACCAAGCTGGTATTTGATGGCCCCACCAAAGTTGTCTTGATATACACCAAGGTTCAATATTATTCATCCATTGGAAATAAGTCTTTGACCAATTAGGTGGAAAAAACTTTGTTTTTTTATTCTTTACAATCTTCTTTGCTTTTACTGATAGTTTTTTTGCATCTGCAAACCATTGCTCTGTAAGATACGGTTCAATTACAGAGTTAGATCTATCACCGTAAGGAACTTTATTCTTAATATTTTCTTCTTTAACAAGTTTGTCACCAAGGTCATTTAAGATTTTTTTTCTTGCTTCGAACCGATCTAAACCTACATAATCACTAGGTGCATTTTCATTTATCTTCCCATCCTCGGTGAATATATTTATTATCTCTAATTTATTTCTTTTACCCACATCATAGTCATTAAAATCATGTGCTGGAGTAATTTTAACTGCACCAGAACCTTGTTCTGGATCGGCGTAATCATCTTGAATAATTTTTATTTTTCTACCTGTTATAGGTAAAACCACATTTTTACCTACTAAATTAGTGTACCTCTCATCTTTAGGATTAACAGCTACTGCCGTGTCTCCTAGCATTGTTTCTGGTCTTGTTGTTGCAATAGTTATAAATTCTGAACTATTTTCAATTTGATAATTGATATAATAAAGTTTTGAATTTACTTCTCTTTGATCAACTTCAAGATCAGATATAGCTGTTTTTAATACTGTATCCCAGTTAACTAATTTTTTAGATTTATAAATAAGACCTTTGTTATAAAGATCTATGAAAACTTTAATAACTGATGCAGACAAATTTTTATCCATTGTGAATGCATTCCTTGACCAATCACATGAACATCCAAGTTTTTTAAGCTGATTGATGATGATATCGCCATACTCTTTTTTCCAATCCCAGACTTTTTTAATAAAAGCCTCTCTACCAATTGATTGTTTATCAATATTTTCACTTTCAAGTTTCCTTTCGACTAAAGCTTGCGTTGCAATTCCAGCATGATCAGTTCCTGGTTGCCATAAAGTTTCAAAATTATTCATTCTGTGAAATCTAATTAGTAAATCCTGAATTGTATTGTTTAATGCATGACCCATATGAAGACTTCCAGTGACATTTGGAGGTGGAATTACAATAGAATACTTTTTTTTATTTTTTTTGGGTTTAAAAAGACCTTTTTTTTCCCAATAAGAGTAAATCTTATTTTCTACTTTAGAATGTGTATATTTTTCTGAACTCATTGGTGTTTATAGTTTATAATTCAATAAACGTATTTAACAATAAACAAATTCTGATTGAATTTGATAGAATATTTCATATATAAACATCTTATAAATTGTTTTATAATCAGATTTATCGGTAACGTGGCGGAATGGTTACGCAGAGGATTGCAAATCCTTGTATCCCGGTTCGATTCCGGGCGTTACCTCCAAAAAAAAGAGTTGTTTTCAAGTAAAAAAAAAGTAAGTTTTGATTTTTACATTCCTCGGTAGCTCAGTTGGTAGAGCAGTTGACTGTTAATCAATTGGTCGCAGGTTCGAGTCCTGCCCGAGGAGCCAAATTAACCAGTCTTTTGAATTCCAACGTTAAGTGATTGTAAATTTTTGCTAAATTTTATTTTCTGATCGTTAGTTAGCTCAGAATATACCTTAACTAAAAAATTATAGTTCACGTTCATGTGACCTTCTTTAATTTTATCAGCATTTATTAGGTATTCTGAAAAATCTTCAAAAAAATAATTTATTGGAACTTTTAAATAGTTCGACAATTGAAGTAATCTTATAGAACTTACTCCATTTGTGCCTTTTTCATATTTTTGAATTTGTTGAAATGTTACGTTGATTGCTTTTGCTACTTTTGTTTGTGTAAGACCTAGTGCTAGTCTTCTTAACTTAAGTTTGTTACCTAAGTGTTTATTAAAATTATCTTCCATTAAGACCCCTCTTAAAAATCAAGATTGAACTCTATCCTAAGGGTTTATGCAAGCGGAAAAAAAATTTTTTTTAAGTGATTTTGAGGCTTGACAATATTAGAAAAACTCTAAATTGCTTTTAAGAAATATACGAAAATACAACATTTTTCGCATGTCTGACATGCAAATTTTATAATATTTGACTTAAGAAAAGTTTTGTTCTGTCACTTTTTGGGTTAGCAAAAAATTCTTTCGTAGTATTTTTTTCAACTATCATACCTTCGTCCATAAAAATAACCTCATCTGCTACTTCTTTTGCAAATCCCATTTCATGAGTTACAACGATCATCGTCATACCACCTTTAGCAAGGTTAACCATTGCATCTAAAACCTCTTTAATCATCTCAGGATCAAGCGCAGAGGTTGGTTCATCAAATAACATTATCTTAGGCTGCATGCATAAAGCTCTAGCGATAGCTGATCTTTGTTGTTGACCCCCAGATAATTGACCTGGAAACTTATGTGCTTGGTCAGCTATTTGAACTTGTTCTAATTGTTGCATTGCAAGTTCTTCTGCTTGCTTTTTTGGCATCTTTTTTACCCAAATAGGTGCTAAAGTGCAGTTATCTAAAATAGATAAGTGCGGAAATAAATTAAATTGTTGGAAAACCATACCAACTTCAGCTCTTATTTGCTCAATATTTTTTGTATTTTCACTAAGTTCTGTTCCATCAACAATAATTTTTCCTTCTTGGTGCTCTTCTAATCTATTGATACATCTTATTAAAGTTGATTTACCAGAGCCTGATGGACCGCAGACTACGATCTTTTGTTTTGGTTGCACTTCTAAGTTAATATCTTTTAAAACTTGGAAATCACCAAACCATTTATTAACGTTTTCAATATTTATTATAGAACTAGACATTATCTTTCGGTTTTATATTTTTCCTCAAGGTTATAACTATATTTGCTCATTGCATAGCAAATTATCCAGAAAATTATTGCTGCAAAAATATATCCTTCCATAGCAAAACCAAGCCATTTTGGATTTGTTTTAGCTAAGGCAAGCATTCCTGCAATTTCAGCTAAGCCAACTACAAATATTAACGGTGTATCTTTGACTAATGCCAAAAATGTATTTGCAATTCCAGGAATTACCAATTTCAAAGCTTGTGGCAATATTACAAAAATATGCATTTTCCAATATCCCATTCCTAAAGATTTCGCTGCATCGTATTGACCTCTAGGTAAAGCTTGCAAACCTCCCCTAATAACTTCAGCACAATATGCGGCTTCAAACAAAGTTATAGCTATTATTACTCTAACTAATTTATCCATAAAGAAATCTTGAGGTAAAAACATTGGAAACATTACTGATGACATAAATAATACTGTTATTAACGGAACTCCTCTCCAAAATTCGATATAACCAACTGAGATATATCTTATTGCTGGTAGATTAGATCTTCTTCCTAATGCCAAGATCATTCCAAGCGGAAAACAGAAAATTAAACAAAAAAATGAAACAATAAATGTTAAAGATAAACCGCCCCAAGCTCCAGTTTCTACCCAAACTAAACCAAATGATCCACCTGAAATCAAATAATAGATTATTAAGAAAGCAATTATTGGATAGATTACTACGTAATACAAAGCTAAGTATTTTTTTAAATTTTCTTTAAAAAAGTAGCCAACAAAACCAAGTCCTATAACTAATAAAAATGCAGAATTTATTCTCCAATGAAGTTCATTAGGGTACATTCCATACATAAATCTCTTGAACCAAACTTTTATGTAGGTCCAACAAGCACCTGTGCCTGTACATGCCTCTTTTGTATCGCCGGATATATTGGCGTCTAATACCATCCAACTTAATGCTGGAGGAAAAGCTTTTAAAATAGCAAAAGTTATAAATAGTGTAAGAAATGCATTGAAGTTAGTTGTATTAATATTCTTATTAAGAGAGTCTAAAAATTTATATCCACTATATTCTGTTCTTAAATAAGACAAACCTAAAAAACCAAGAATTAAAGGGAAAAAAATACTCAAATTTCCTGGTAAAGAACCACTAATATTAATTCTAAAAAAAGAATTTAAAAACACATCAAGAATACTCAAAATTAATAAAGCGCTACCAATATAAATATTAGTCATTTGGTTTTGGCTTTTAATTCTTTTTAAACTTAAATTCATTTTTATTTTTCCTTAATTTCTATTCGTTTATTGTACCAGTTCATTAGTGCAGCAATTGCTAAACTTATTGATAAATAAGTTAACATCGTAATACCAACAATTTCGATCGCTTTACCTGTTTGCATTAAAGCCGTTCCTGCAAAAACTAAAACTAAATCTGGATATGCTATAGCAGCCGCTAAAGATGAATTTTTGGTTAAATTTAAATATTGATTTGTTGTTGGTGGAATAATAATTCTTAAAGCTTGTGGCATAATTACTAATTTTAAAATTTGATTAGGTGTTAGACCAACCGAAGCAGCAGCTTCTTTTTGACCTTTACTTATACCTTGAATTCCAGCTCGTACACATTCAGCCACAAAAGTTGATGTATAAAGTGAAAGTGCTAAAACTAAAGCTATCAGCTCAGGTGGTAATGCAATTCCACCCTCAAAAATAAATGATGTTTGTGCCAATTGTTTCAATACTGGCATTTCAAAATCAAGGGTTACTCCCCCAATTAAAAATGAAAGTAATGGTAAAATAGTAATTAAAGCTAAAGATATATATAAAACAGGTAATTGTTTACCCTCTTTTTCTTGAATTTTTCTTGCATAAACCCTTATAAAGATAATAGCTACAATCGCAGCTATCAAACATGACATGAATACATTTAAATTTTCCCAAATCATAGAGGGAATGTAATAACCTTTAATAGTCATATAAGTTACACCGAACCAAGGCTGAGCATTTTCAGGTAAAGGTAATGCTCTTAATGCAGCGTAATACCAAAAGAATATTTGTAATAATAAAGGTATATTTCTAAAGAACTCTACATACCAAGCTGCTGAATTTTTAATTAAAAAATTTTGCGATAGTCTAGCAACACCAATTATAACTCCTAAAATAGTACAAAATATTATACCCAAAAAAGATACTAAGAGTGTATTTAGTAATGCTACTACATAGGCCCAAAGGTAAGAGTCTTGACCATCATAATCCAATAAAGTGAATTGCATATCAAATGAAGCCTCTTGAGATAGAAACCCAAATCCAAAATCAATACCTCTATTGTCCATATTAACTTGTGCGTTTATTGTAAAAAAACCAAAAACTAAAACTACGAATAGGATAGTTAAAAGTTGGGGAAGAATTCTTTTAATTTTATTGTTCATTTGAGCTTATAATAAAAAAAAGGGCTAGATAAATCTAGCCCTTTTTAAGTATTTTAAGATGAATTATCTTGCTGGTGGAACGTATAAAATTCCGCCTTTTGTCCATAATTGATTTGGACCTCTATCTGGTAAAATACCTGTGTCAGCTATATTTCTCTTATAGCTTTCACCGTAGTTACCAACTTGCTTAATAATTCTTAAGTTCCACTCGTTATCTAAACCAAAAGCAGCACCCATTTCACCTTCTGCACCAACAAGTCTTTTGATTTGCGGGTTATCAGAAGTTTTCATTGAATCTGCGTTAGCTGAAGTAATACCGTATTCTTCTGCTTCGATCATAGTATTTAATGACCATCTTACGATATCTTCCCAAACAGCATCACCTTGTCTTACAACTGGTCCTAAAGGCTCTTTAGAAATAGTTTCTGGAAGAACAATGTGTTCGTCTGGATTCTTCATTTTAGTTCTTTGAGCAGCTAATCCTGATTTATCAGTTGTGTAAGTATCACATCTACCTGCATCGTAAGCAGCAACGACTTCGTCTGCTTTTTCGAACGCTACTGGCTCATAAGAAATTCCTCTTGAATTAAAGAAGTCTCTCATATTTAGCTCGGTTGTTGTTCCAATGTTTGTACAAGCTGAGATACCATTTTTAAACTGATCTACTGACGTAATTCCAGAACTTTTTCTAACCATGAAACCTTGACCATCGTAAAAGTTTACACCTACGAAAGTAAGACCAATGTCAGCGTCTCTAGAAAGTGTCCAAGTAGTATTTCTTGCTAATACATCAATTTCACCAGAAGTAAGTGCAGTAAATCTTTCTTTTGCACTTAGTGGAGTGAACTTAACTTTGTTAGCATCACCTAGTACAGCAGCTGCTACTGCTCTACATACATCAACGTCGATACCTGTCCAATTTCCAGATGCATCAGCATTTGAAAATCCAGGAAGACCTTGTGAAACACCACATCTAACAAAACCCTTCTTTTGAGTGTTTTTTAGAGTTTTTGACTTTTTAGCCATCGCTTCTGTTGTGAATGCAAACAGGACAGCAATCATGGCAAATAAAGAAGTCAATTGTTTTAAATGTTTAAACATATATTTCCTCTTAGTTGTTTATTTGTTAACAAATTAATTCAAAATTATTTTTGAATTAATTAATTTAAGCACTTTAATAAAAATTGATCAACTGTCTTTGATGTACAAATTGATAAATTCTTAAGTTTAATAGAAGCTATTATCAACCACAGGTAGAATAGTGGCGCGCCCTGAAGGATTCGAACCTCCGACCCACGGTTTAGAAAACCGTTGCTCTATCCAGCTGAGCTAAGGGCGCAAAGTAATTAATATATAATACTAAATTAACTTTTAAAAAAGAATTTTTTCATAATAATTAAGATAGATAACAATTCAACTCTACCGATCATCATAAATAAAATTAAAGAAAACTTTGAAAAAACACCTAACTCATAAAAATTAAAATTTTCTAAGTTGGTTAATGTCGAATTAACTGTATTCATTAAAGTTAAAATAGACAATTTAAAAGATATTTCACTGCTTATTCCAGATATTGTGAGGAATAAAGACAAAATACTTAAAGAAATCACAAAAATTACCACTGATAAAAAATACTTATGAAAATCTTCTGTCTCAAAATATATATTGAAAAAAGGTAATTTGTTTGAGTAAACGTTTTTTGGTTTTGCATGTGACACAAGTTCATTCATAGAAAACTTAAATAATAAAAAAAGTTTCGAAAATCTAAGTCCTGAGCTTGTGGAAAAAAAAGAGCCACCTATTATTATTAAAATTATAAAAATAAAGGTAAGATTTTGGGGCACCTCTAAAGAAATTCCAATGTTAGAAATAGAACTACAAATTGATAGAAAAATTAGAGAAAAATTATTGTTATAGTTAAAGAAAATAAAAAAAACTGTAGTTAAAAAAAGTAGATAAAATAAAAGGTATAAATCCTCAAAAAGAAAGTTTATATTTTTCTTTTTATAAAACACTAGGTTGTATAGTAAAAAAAGACTAAAAAAGGATAAAAGCATTGATATTGACAAAACTATTTGTTGAAATTTACTATCAATAATTAAACTAAGATTATTATCAGGTAAAAAACCTCCAGAAGAAATTAATGTTAAAGATAGATTAAAAGAGTCAAATATTCTTATACCGGAAATTGATAATAGTAAAAATATTACAATTGTAAGTATTAGATAAATAAAACTAATCTTAAAAGATTGTTTTAAAGTCTCACTGCTACTAAATGAAATAAAATTTGTAAGTGACTTTTTTAAATTTGTATCAAAAATATCTATTAATAAAATTAGTGAAATCAAAAAATATAATCCACCTATCCATTGAGTAGAAGATCTCCACAAAATTAAACTTTGGTTAAGATGTTTTAAATTTTCGAATACTGTAAAACCAGTAGAGGTAAAACCTGAGACTGATTCAAAGTATGCATCATATAAACTCAAATTATTTAATATTAAATAATAAGGTATTGCTAATAATATTGGTATTATCAAATAACCAGTAATAACTGTTAAAATTTTTTCAAATATAGATGTTTTTTTCAAATTTTTTTTTTTGAAAAGGACTAAAGAACCAAAAAAAAGAGTAATTAAAAAAACGAAAAAAAAACTCCCTATATCTAAAAATAGATCAAAATAATAACAATAAATAATATTTAAAAAAGATAAAAATGATATAAATAAGGAAAATATTCCAAGATATAGCTGAGAAAAATTTAACATCTAAATTGAACTAATTCTAAATAAATTCTCAACAACTGGTAACTGATCTCTTTTTGCTAAAAAAACAACTATATCTTTTTTTTTGAAAATAAATTTCGAAAACGGAATAATTATATCATTCTTTCTTAATACCGCTCCAATTCTAATATTCTCTGGCAAATTCGAATTTTTAAGTTCTTTATCAATAAGTTCAGATGAGTCGATTATTTCTGCTTCAATTACCTCATAATCACCATTTGAAATACTATAAGCGGTTTCAATGGTACCTTTATGAACATGTTTAAGGATACTTGAAACTGTGTTCATACGTGGATCGATTAAATCATCAATTTTTAACGAAGACTGTAGTATTGAATAATTTGGCTTATTTATTAAAGCCATGGTTCTTTTGTCTTTTGAAAATTTTTCAACTAAAACGCTGACCATCAAATTATCTTCATCATCATTTGTTAAAGCTAAAACAGTTTCAGAGTCATCTATATTTGCCTCCTTAAGAACATCTTCTTCTAATCCATTTCCATTAATTACTAAGGAGTTGTTAAGTTCGTTTGCAATGTATTCAGCTCTTTCTTTGTTTTTTTCAATAATCTTAATTCTTGCGGACTCACGAGAGTTTTCTAAATTTTTAGCTAAATTGAAACCTATATTTCCACCACCAATAATTAAAAACTTATTAGAAATTTTTTCATTATGTCCAAATGCATCTAGTGTTAATTGCATTTGAGATGAGTTGATTATTACATAGGCCTTGTCATTTAGTTTCAAAACATCATTTTTTTTTAAAATTATAAATTTCTCATCACGGACTACACCAAGAATATTAGCCTCTAGTTTGGGAAATTTTTTTGTTATTTTGTTCAACTCAATATTAATCAATGGGCATTTTTCATTAACATCAATTTCAAGCAAACGTATCTTGTTATCAGCAAAAGGCACGTTATCGATCGCTCCTGGTGCTTCCAACTTTCTCTGGATAGATTTAGCAATTTCTACCTCTGGGGAGATTATCACATCAATGGGTAGATTTTCTTTATTATAAACTAAAGAAAATTTAGGATTTAAGTAATCTTGAGACCGAATTCTTGCAATTTTTTTCCCAATTTTAAAAATAGAGAAGGCAATTTGACAAATTAACATATTGATCTCATCATTTCTTGTAACAGCAATTATCATGTCAGCATCTTCGGCATTTGCTTTTTCAAGTACTGATGGATATGTCGCTTTGCCGACTATAGATTTAACATCCAAATCTTCATTAATTTTTTGAATATCTTCGCTAGATTGATCAATAACAGTGACTGAATGGTCTTGTTCACTTAGAAGTTTAGCTATGGTATAGCCTACTCTACCTGCTCCGCAAATTATTATATTCATTAATTTAAGTCCTTAACGCCTAAACCTTTAAGTTTTCTATGAAGAGCAGATCTTTCCATTCCTACAAACTTTGCAGTTTTTGAGATATTTCCACCAAATTTTTTCAATTGAGTAGTCAAATATTCTTTCTCAAAGTTTTCTCGAGCTTCTTTCAATGGCACTGATAAATTGTTACTTTTAAATGTTTCTATACCACCTTGTTTTATAGACTCTTTTATAATCGTCTTAATTTTGTTTTGATCATTATTAGATAAAATAGCAATTCTTTCTATTAGATTTCTTAACTCTCTAACGTTTCCGGGCCAAAAATGACTCATTAGGTAAGTGTCGTCCTTGTCAATATTGAGATCTTTGAGATTATAAGCTCTTGAAATAGTTTTAGAAAAATAATCAATTAAAAGAGGTATATCACTTACCCTATTACTTAATGGCTCGATATTAATTTGAAAGACATTTAATCGATGAAATAGATCTTCCCTAAAATTTCCAAGTTGAATTTCGCTAATAATATTTTTACTAGATGTACAAATAATTCTTACGTTTACCTTAATATCATGGTTACTATTAATCCTTCTAAATTTTTGATCAATTAAAACACGTAATATTTTTGATTGGGTTTCAAGAGGTATTTCAGAAATTTCATCTATTAAAAGAGTTCCTCCAGAGGCCTTTTCAAGTGAACCATATGTAATTGAACCATTTTCTTTTTCCTCACCAAAAAGTTCCAACTCATATTTTTTTACATCTAATAATGCACCATTTAAAATGATAAATGGACCTTTTTTTCTTTTAGAAAGTTTATGAATTTTTCTAGCAATTAATTCTTTACCAGAGCCTGTTGGTCCATATATAAATATTCTACTTTCCGAATTTGAAAGCTTTTCTATTTGTTCTCTTATTTTTTCAATATTCTGACTATTTCCTATTAAATCAAATGAGTGAAATAGTTTAGTTTCAAGTACTTTGTTTTCATTTTTTAGTTTAAAGTTTTCTACAGCTCTTTTGACAAAATTCATTAATCTTTCTTCATCAAAAGGTTTTTCTAAGAATTCAAATGCTCCAGATTTAAGAGATTTAATAGCCATTTCGATATTAGCATGACCTGAAATAATTATAACTGGAATATCCTTATTTTTATTTTTAATATGAGTTAAAAGTTCAATTCCATCATTATCACCCTTATCTAGTTTTACATCTATAATGGCAACGTCAGGTAATTTTTTATCGATTTCATTTAACGCCTGATTATAATTTGCAGCAATTCTGGTTTGATATCCTGCATCAGAAATTAAATCTTTAAGAATATTTCTTATATCTGGGTTGTCATCAATTATTAAAATTTCAGTTGCCATATTTTGGTAACAAAATTTTTATTTTTGCTCCTTCTTTTTGAGAGATAAATTCAATAAATCCATTATGGTCGTTCAAAATTTTTTCTACTATAGACAAACCTAAACCACTACCTTCTTTTTTAGTAGTAAAATAAGGTTTAGAAAATTTTTTAGGATCACTATCTGTAAAACCTGTTCCATTATCTTGTACTATGATATTTATATAGTCATTTATTAATTGAATTTCTACATTGATTTTCTTTTGGAAATTACCCACTTTTTCACTTTTCTCTTTTAGACTTTCAATTGAATTTTTAAAGAGGTTAATAAATACTCTATTTAGCTGCTCAATATCACTATTTACAAAATAAACTTTTTCAGACATAAAATTCATATCAATATCTTTGTCATTAGTTTTCATTAAGTTAATTGAGTCTTTAATAATTTTATTAAGCTCATTTTTCTTAAAAATAGGTTTTGGCATTCTTGCGAAATCAGAAAATTCATTTACAAGTTTTTCAATAAGTTTGATTTGTTTATTAATTGTTTTAATTTTTTCTAAAAAAGACTCTTTATTTTTTTCATCAAACAATTCAGAATATTTTTTTTTAAGATTGTCAATTATAAGTTGAATGGGTGTGAGGGGATTTTTTATTTCATGTGCTATTTTTCTTGCAATACTTTCCCATGCTTCATGTCTCTCATTAGCTATAAGTTTGTTTTGTTGATACTTTAATCTATCAATCATCTGATTAAAATTTTTATTTAAAACTTCTAGTTCTTTATCAGTTCTAATTTCTGGAACTTTTGAGTCTAAATTTCCCTTTCCAATATTAGTTGATGCTGAAATTAAATTATTTATAGACAAAAAGAATCTTGATGAAAATCTAATTGCTATAGAAATTGACAAGAATAAAAGGAGAGTAACTATTATAATATAAATAATAGCAAATGAGAATTTAATTCCTGTTCTTTTATCTTGAACAGTGTAATAAAAATCTAAGGCCTCACTTGATTCTGTTAAGTATTGAGAAATTTTCGGGTCTAAATATTTTATTATATAAATGAAAGTATTGTCAAAATTTGCTAACCGCATTAATGCTGCAGAAGTATTTTTATAAGCGTTTAATATTTTCAATGGTCTTTCATCGTTAAGCACCATCTTTAATTGTTCTGTAGACGGTGGTATATATCGGATTTTATTTCTATCAGTCGACATAAGTAACTTACCATTATTATCAATTAGAAAAATTCCATCTAATTTTCTTACTAATTTTTGTGAATTTAAATAATTTTCAAATCTTTGTTTGTTTTCATTATAAATAGAAACGTTTTTATTCAAGTCAAAGGCTGCCAAAACAATATCAGACTCAACTTTATTTCTAACTGTACTTACATAGTTAACGGCTAGTTGATAAGAATTACTTACAGCAGTGGTAATTTTTTTATCAAAATATTTTTCGAGTGCAAATGAAAATAAAAATAAAGAAAAAACAGATATCAAAATCGATGGTATTAAAGTGAATAATGAAAAGAAGGTAATATATTTTCTGTTTGCTCTTGATCCTTCTATTGCTATCTCATTTTTGATAGAATTTTTAATCTCAATAAAAATCATAGAGAAAAAAACTAGTAATAATAAAATGTTTGATATTAATAAATATTGTAAATTTATATCTGTAAGTTCGATAAAACTCTTATCAATAAAAGTTAAAAACGTTAAAAAACCCAGAAATAGTGTAATTATAAATATTAAGATAATAAAAATATTTTTTCTTATAAATTTAAGCATAATAATGTAGTACTTTAAAATTCATCATAATATATGAGTAATTGTTTTATAATATTAGCTGCTGGAAAAAGTAATAGATTTATTTCCAAAATTCCAAAACCATATATTAGATATAAGGGTGATATACTAATTAATCATTCTATAAATAAGGCAATTTTATCAAAAAAATTCTCAAAAATCGTTGTTGCATTTAATAAAAAACATAAAAAATACATAAAAAAATTGAATAAAAATAAAGTTCACTTTATTGAAGGAGGAAATTCTAGAGCTGATTCTTCGAGACTATCTTTGAAATATCTATCCAAATTCAATCCCAAAAATGTGATGATACATGATGCTGCAAGACCAAATTTTTCTATAAAATTAATAAACAAACTTTTAAAAAGTCTTAAGAAATTTGATGGTGTTATCCCAGTTCTGAAAACCACTAGTTCTCTCAAGATAATAAAAAATCAAAAGGTTTTAAATTTAGATCGTAACAAAATATTTCTATCGCAAACACCGCAAGCTTTTAATTTTAAAAAAATATTTGATCTTCAAAAAAAAATTAACTCAAAAATTACTGATGATGCTTCATTACTTATCAATAATTCAAATAAAATAAAAATGATAAATGGTGAAGAAAAAAATATTAAGATAACAACTAAGAGTGATATAAGAGAAAACTTAAAATATTATTTTGGTATAGGTTTTGATGTGCATCGATTAGTTAAAAATAAGAAATTATATCTTGGTGGTCTTAAAATTAATTCAAAGATTGGAACTTTGGGACATTCTGATGGTGATCCCGTTCTACACGCGATTACCGACTCAATTCTTGGAGCCTGCAGAAAAGGTGATATAGGTCAAAAATTTTCAGATCAAGATATGAAATTCAAAAATATAAGGTCAACCATTTTGTTAAGCAAAGTTATTAAAGAAATAGAGAAAAGTGGATTTTTTATTAATAATCTAGATATAAATATTATAACTCAAACTCCAAAAATTAGTAATTATAAAAAGAGGATGATTTCGATGATATCTAAATTATGTAAAATTAAAAAGGATCAAATCAATATCAAAGGTAAAACAGCAGAGAAACTTGGTGTGATAGGAAAAGAAAAAGCTATTGCTTGTGAAGTTATATCTTCAGTTTTCAAATATGAATAAAAAAATTGGAAAAATGATTGTCACGATGTTTGGTGTTGGTCATATAAAGTATTTTCCAGGAACTTTTGCTTCTTTAATAACTGCTTCGATATATTATATTTTATATACGATAAAAATAAATTATTTTTTATTAATATTAATTAATCTCTTTTTATTTATTTACTCAGTTTTGATGATTAATAATTTAGAAGGTGAATTTGAAGAAATAGACTCAAAAGAAATTGTAATTGATGAATTTTTGGGGCAATCTATTCCAATTCTCTTTTTTTATATAATCTTTTATGAAGGATCTGTATCCAATCACTTTTTTTTAATAATAGTTTTTTTATCTTTCATTGGATTTCGTTTTTTTGATATTTTAAAACCTTATCCAATTAATCACATAGATAAGAATATGAAAAATGGTTTTGGTGTTATTTTGGATGATCTTTTAGCAGGTTTCTTCACTCTAATAGTATTATATATTTGTATAATTTTTTATGGTCAAATTTAGTAAATTAATTAAGAAATTAAAAAAAAAAAAATTAAAGATTAGTTTTGCTGAGTCTTGTACTGGTGGATTACTTGCTCAATCTATAACCTCGATAAGTGGAGCTTCAAAGGTATTTAATTTAAGTGTTGTTACTTATTCAAATAACTCGAAAAGTTCAATTCTTAATGTGCCAAAAAAAATAATTAATAAATTTGGAGCTGTAAGTGAAGAATGTTGCCTGAGTATGGTAAAAAATTTAGCAAAAATAAGCAAAAGTCAAATTAATGTGTCTATTACTGGAATAGCTGGACCTAAGGGTGGCTCTAAAATTAAACCGGTAGGACTCGTTTTCATCGGAATTAAATATAAAGGTAAATACAATATTTATAAATATTTGTTTGCAAATAAAACAAGAAGATCTATTCAAAATGCAAGTGCAAAAGTCGTGGTAGATAATTTACTAAACCTTATTAAATAATTTCTCTGCCCTACTTTGGAACGCGTCAGCAATTTTATCGAGACCGTATTTAAATGATTTACTCATGAAAATATTTAAGAATTTATTTTTTAATTCAAAATCCAGATCAAAAGTTACCTCTGTAAAATTCTCTTTTTGATCAAATTTCCACTTATTTTCTAAATATTTTAAAGGTCCTTCAATATTTTTTACGTAAATAATACTCTCCTTTTTATCAAATTTAACATCACTCTTATAAGTGTCTTTAAAAGGACCTTTGCCGATTGTTAAGTCAGCCTCGATATATTGAAAATTACCCACAGACTCATCTTTATATATGTGGGCATTAAGACAATATGGAATAAATTTTGGGTATTCTTCAATATTGAGAACAAGATCAATTAAATCTTTTTTGGAACAATTAATGTTTCTCTTTATTGATGCTTTTGGCATTAGAAGTTATTCTATTTTTTTTCAATTTAGCAAAGTCTTCGTCTGCATGATAAGACGATCTTGTTAGTGGAGACGAAGATACTAATAGAAAACCTTTTGCTTTGGCGATAACTTCTAAATCTTTAAATTCACTTGGATCATAATATCGTTGAAGTGGAAAATGCTTAACAGATGGTTGTAAATACTGCCCTATTGTTAAGAAATCAACATTAGCAGATCTTAAATCGTCCATAACTTGTAAAATTTCATCCTTTGTTTCACCCATGCCAACCATTATTCCAGACTTGGTAAAAGTTTCCTGATTTATTTGTTTAACGTTTTTTAATAGTTCAAGAGATGAAAAATATCTAGATCCAGGTCTCACCTTTAAATATAAACTTGGAACAGTTTCGATATTATGATTAAAAACATCTGGCATTGCATCCAAAACTTCAATTGTAGTTTCTGGATTAGCTTCTCTTGTAGACTTAATAGTTTCATAAAAATGATTTGAGCCACCATCTTTGAGATCATCTCTATCAACAGAGGTAATTACTACATGACGTAAGTTTAATCTTTTCACCGCCAAGGCTATTTTTTTTGGTTCGAAAGGGTCCAATTTTTCTGGTCTTCCAGTTTTGACATCACAAAATGCACAGGCCCTTGTACAAGTGTCTCCCATAATCATAAAAGTTGCATGTCTTTTGCTCCAACATTCAGTAATGTTCGGACAATTTGCTTCCTCGCAAACTGTAACTAATTTTTGTTGGTTGACTATACTTTTTGTAAGAAAAAATTCTTTACTGTTTAAAAGTTTTGACTTAATCCAAGCTGGTTTTTTTTTAATTGGATTAATTTGATTTTTTTGTTTTTCTGGATGTCTTACTTTATTCATTTTTAATAATATAGGTATTCTCACCCTTTTTTCCAACGACAAATTTGTCCCTTATTAAAATTTCAAGGTAATCTTTGTCCAAATTCTCGCCAACAAGACTATTAATTTTTTTCACTTTTGTTATTTCAATAGTTAAATACCTTTTTTTCTCTAGAAGATTTTCAAATTGATCTTTCTTATCTAGATACGCAAATAGACCTCTATTACCCCCAAGTAAATTTAAAGAAAAATAAATAATTAGTATTATTGGAAGTATGAGTATAAAATTTTTTTTAATAGTATTTATCATTTCAATTTAGCCATATTTTTGCTTTTAATAAGGTCAGCTTCTATTCTCAACAACTGATTAAATTTTGCAACCCTTTCTGATCTACATAATGAGCCCGTTTTTATTTGATTTGAATTAGTTCCAACTGCTAAATCAGATATAAACGTATCTTCTGAGTCGCCTGATCTATGAGAAATGATAGTCGTATAACCTATATTTTGAGCAAATTTTATAACCTCTAAAGTCTCAGAAACTGTGCCTATTTGATTCAACTTAATTAAAATAGAATTCGATGATTGATATAAAAAACCCTTTTTCAATCTTTGCATATTTGTTACATAAAGATCATCACCTACTATCTGTATTTTTTTTTCTTTTTTGTGTAAATCAGACCATGATTTCCAATCGTTTTCTGCGAAAGGATCTTCAATAGATTTTATTTTAAATCTTTTAATAATTTTTGAGTAGAATGATATTGTATCTTTGTATGAGATATATTTTTTTGAATCTATTGCATATTTGTTATTTTTAAAAAGTTCATTTGCAGCAACATCTAGACATATTGATACATCTTTTCCGTTAACAAAACCTGCCTTTTTTATAGCTTTTGAGATTAATTTTAATGCTTCCTCATTTTTTGATATCATTGGAGCAAAACCACCTTCATCTCCAACAGATGTAGATAAATTTTTACTGATAAGTAATTTTTTCAAGTTTTGTATTACTAAAAAACAAATATTCATTGCCTCGCTAAAATTCTTAGCTTTATCGGGTCTAATCATAAATTCTTGAATTTTTAAACCATTGTTAGCATGAGCACCCCCATTGATGATGTTCATAAGGGGAAAAGGTAATTTAAAATTTTTTTTAATCAAAAAGTTCTTATACAATGGTATTTTTTTCAATTTTGCCGATAATTTTTTCACCGCGATAGATACAGACAAAATTGCATTTGCACCTAGTTTATTTTTTTGCTTTGTTCCATCTAATCTTATAAGAATTGAGTCAATCAATTCTTGATTGTGAACATTTTTATTTA
Organism: uncultured Pelagibacteraceae bacterium; assembly: GCA_902599605.1. GTDB lineage: Bacteria > Pseudomonadota > Alphaproteobacteria > Pelagibacterales > Pelagibacteraceae > Pelagibacter. The sequence continues at coordinate 31,985 of CACKFV010000007.1, read as the reverse complement.
GAATTTTTTTTGAAATTATCTTATTAACTTTTGATACAACAGAAAAAACACTTTTTCCTAAATATTTTTTATTTGTGACATCTCTTTTTTCAAATGCCTCATATGAACCAGTCGACGCGCCTGATGGGCAAATAGCTTTTGAAGAAACTTTCCCACAAAAGATTTCTGTTTCGATTGTTGGTATTCCCCTACTATCAAATACTTGCCTTGAAACTACTTTTGTAATTTTTGACATTAAATTATAATTTAGTTTTTAATTAGTTTATCAATCTCAAGCAATTTATTTACCAAACTGTCCATTTCATTTAATGGAACCATATTTGGACCATCAGAGGGAGCATTATCTGGATCTTGATGCGTTTCAATAAAAACAGCGGCTATTCCAACAGCGACTGCCGCCCTAGATAAGTGTGAAACAAATTTTCTTTCACCCCCACTTTTATCACCCATTCCTCCTGGTTGTTGGACTGAGTGGGTTGCATCGAAAACTATAGGATATCCTGTTTTTGCCATTATTGGTATTGATCTCATGTCAGACACTAATGTATTATAACCAAAACTCGCTCCTCTTTCTGTAATTAAGATATTGCTGTTTCCTGTATCTGATATTTTCTTTACTACATTTGACATATCCCACGGGGCAAGAAATTGACCTTTTTTTACATTAATAACCTTGTTTGTTTTAGCGGCAGCTACCAACAAGTCAGTTTGTCTGCATAAAAAAGCTGGAATTTGAAGGACATCAACATGTTTTGCAACAATAGAACATTGTTCTGCATTGTGAATGTCAGTAAGAACTGGAACATTTATTTGTTTTTTAATTTTATCAAATATTGGTAAAGATTTTTCTAAACCAACACCTCTTTTGCTTTTAAGACTAGTTCTGTTAGCTTTGTCAAAAGATGTTTTGTAAATAAAACCTATATTATATTTTTTAGAAATTTCTGATATTTTTCCTGCCATATCAAGAGCATGCTGCTCGTTCTCAAGTTGACAAGGTCCTGCAATTAAACATATCTTTTCTTGATTTGAAATTTGTACTCCATCACAATTTACTGTAATATTTTTCATTATTTTTTTTTTGCAGCTCCAATAAATGATGAGAATAATGGATGAGGTTGTAAAGGTCTAGATTTAAATTCTGGGTGAAATTGAACCCCAATAAACCAAGGGTGATTTTTAATTTCAACGATTTCAGGTAAGTTGTTATCAGGGGACATTCCTGAAAAATTTAAACCATGTGTTTCAAATTTTTTTTTCAAATTGACATTAACCTCGTACCTGTGTCTATGTCTTTCTTTAATTTGACCAGACTTATAAATTTCTTTTATTAAGGAATTGTGTTGTAATTTAGCTGGATAAAGACCTAATCGCATAGTTCCACCTAAATTTTTCACAGTTCCTTTAATTTTTTTACCGTTTTTGTTCCATTCTTCAATAAGACCAATTACCGGGTAACAATTTTTATCGAACTCGCTAGAGCCAGCATTTTTAATTTTTAGTACATTTCTAGCAAATTCAATTACTGCCATTTGCATACCAAAACAAATCCCTAAAAAAGGAATTTTTTTAGTCCTTGCATAATTTATACATGCTATCTTTCCCTCGGTACCTCTTTTTCCAAAACCTCCAGGTATTATTATTCCAGAAACATTGTTCAATTTTTTTTGAACGTCTGAGACTTTCAATAAATCTGATTCTATTCTTATTAAATTAACTTTTACATTATTATGAATACCTCCGTGAATTAGTGCTTCATCTAATGATTTATATGCATCTTTTAAATCCACATATTTTCCAACAATTGCAATATTTACAGTCCTAATATTTTTATTTGTTACAATTTTAGTTACATCTTTCCACGGTTTCAAATTAATCTTTTTTCTCGGCTTAATATTAAAATATTCGAAGACTTGTTTATCTAAGCCCTCATTAAAAAAACTTATTGGTGCTTCATAAATTGTCTTAACATCTACTGTTTCTATAACCCTTTTGATTGGTATGTTGCAAAATAATGAAATTTTCTTTCTTTGATCGAGAGGTATAGATTGTTGTGATCTGCAAATAACCATGTCTGGTTGAATTCCAATACTTCTTAATTCTTTAACAGAATGTTGTGTTGGTTTGGTTTTTATTTCATCAGAAGATTTTAAAAACGGAACTAATGTTAAGTGTATAAATAAAGTTTTTTCTTTACCTATATCGTTAGCAAATTGTCTTATGGCTTCTAAAAAAGGCAGACTCTCAATGTCACCAACTGTTCCTCCAATTTCACAGATAACAAAATCTTCATTTTTGATTCCATTCTTAATAAACTCTTTTATTCTATTGGTAACGTGTGGAATTACTTGAACAGTTTTTCCAAGATAATCACCCTTTCGTTCTTTAGTTATTATATCACTATAAATTCTTCCAGTGGTAATATTATCATTTTTTGTAGATGATATATCGGTAAATCTTTCATAATGACCTAAGTCTAAATCAGTTTCAGCGCCATCGTCTGTTACAAAAACCTCACCATGTTGAAATGGACTCATTGTTCCTGGATCAACATTTAAATAAGGATCCATTTTTCTTACTCTTACTTTAAAGCCTTGTGATTTAAGTAGATAGGCTAATGATGCTGATGATAAACCTTTTCCAAGTGATGATACCACGCCGCCAGTGACAAAAATATATCGCGCCATGGAAGTATGTTATAAGCTTTTTTTCGTAAAAATAAAAGAACTAATTATTGTTATCTGGTATTTTTGGTGCGTCTTTATCTGAATTTTCGTCCACTGTATCAATTAATGATTTTTCAGGACTTAATTTTTGATTCGATAAAATAGTCAGGCCTAAACTACAAATTATAAATAATGTTGCTACAATAGCTGTACTTTTGGTCAAAAAATTGCCTGCAGTTTTAGAAAACATATAACTTTCTTGTGATACACCAATTCCTAATGCGCCACCCTCTGATTTTTGAAATAAAACAAGAATTACTAAAATAATAGCAAGGACAATGTTTATTGTTAGCAAAATATTTTCCATTGGGACTAATTATACGTTTTTTTTACTATATCAATAAATTTTTTGGAGTTTTGTGAAGATCCACCGATTAAAAAACCATCAAGGTTAGTTATTTTTTTTAAATTTCTTATATTTTCGGGATTTACAGATCCACCATATAAAATTTTTGGTAATTTACCCTTAAATTTTTTTTTTATGAATTCAACTGTTTGCTCAAGTTCATCAATTTTAGGAATTTTTCCAGTACCAATTGACCAAACTGGCTCATAAGCAACAAATATATTAGACTTTTTTTTTATCTTTTTTAAACCATGTTTAATTTGTTTTGATAAAATTAATTTTGTTTTTTTTCTCTTTTTTTCAGCCAAAGTTTCGCCAATACAAAAAATAACTTTTAATTTTGATTTAATAGCGCTTTTCATTTTGAGATTAATAAGTTTGTCAGTTTCCCCTTTTTGTCTGTTTTCTGAATGACCTAAAATTACATAATTGGCACCAGAGCTTTTAAGCATTTTTGAGTTTACAAAACCTGTATGTGAACCATAATCTTCACTCTCATGACAATTTTGACCTCCGATATCTATTAAACAATTTTCAAACTTTTTCAAAAAGGAAGAAATTAAAGTATATGGAGGACAATAAATTAATCTTCCTTTCTTAATTTCTTTAGATTTTGAAAATTTAATAACTTTATCCAATGTATTTAATGATTTTAAATTTCCATACATCTTCCAATTAGCAATGAAATACATAATTTTGTTTGTCATAGTTCCCTTTTTAATCTATAGATTTGTTTTTATAGATCAATAAATAATCATATATAATGTTAAATAAGTTTAAGAATTTCTCGAAAAGTAAACTTGGGGCAGTTGTGGTATTTATTGTTGCCTTGCCTTTTGTATTCTTTGGGATGGGTAGTGTTTTTCAAAATAAGGACACAAATAACATTGCTAAAATTGACAATTATAACATTTCAACTAAAAATTTTACTAATCATATAAGTTCTTTGGGTATAAGTCCTGAGGTGATAAGAAATAATTTAAATCAAAATATTTTAGAAGAAATATTAAGTGATTTACTTGCTAAAAAATTTATTGAATTAGAAATAGATTATTATGGTATATCAATTTCAGATGAACAATTAGTAAGAATTATCAAGAAAAATAAAAATTTTTTAGATGAAAAATCCAAATTTGATAGAATTAAATATGAAAAGTTTCTAATTGAAAATAATATTAACCCCTCAGATTTTGAAAAAAGATTAAAAAATAGAGAATTAGAAAAAAAACTTTTTTTCCTCTTAAATGGAGGTATCAACACTCCAGAATTTATCGTGAAAAAATATTATAAGTATGAAAATAGTAAAATTAATTTAAGATTTATTAACCTTGATAATTTTTACAAAAAAAAGAGTCAATTTTCTGATTCAGAAATCGCAAATTATATTGAAAATAATAGAGTTAGTTTACAGCGAGATTTCATAGATTTTGATTATGTGAAAATAACACCTAAAGATTTAATTGGTGCAAATGAATATAGTGAAACATTTTTCTCAGAAGTAGATAAAATTGAAAATAATATCTCCAATTTTTCAGATCTTAAAAATCTTTTGAATAATTATGAAAATATAAATGTTGAAAAAAAAATAAATTATACACTTGTTAATAATGACGATCCTTTTAAAGAGGTCTATGACAATAGATTTGATAATAGTATTCAGATTATAGATAAAAATGACTATCTTCTTCTATTCCAAATCAAGAATATTGAAAATAAAATTCCAGAAATAACAGATAAAAATTTTAAAAACTTTATTTTAACATCTCTGGTTGAGAAAGAAAAATTCGATTATAATAAAAAAATTTTTGATAAAATAAGTGCCAATAAATTTTCAGATGCTGATTTTGAAAATATTAGTAGTGATAAATCCTTATTTAAAAATATTCAGCTAAACTCCAATAAGGATAATAATTTTTTTGAAATCAATTCAACTGAGTATATTTATTCACTACCCGAAAAAAGTTTCCTATTAGCCTCTGATGAAAAAGGTAAAATATACTTAGCCAAAATAAATAAGATTAAAATACAAAATATTGATAATAAAAAAAAAGATTTTGATACTTATTACAATAAAATCCATGAAAAATTAAAGAGTGATGTTTTTTCTACTTATGATTTATACTTAAATAAAAAATATAATGTAAAAATTTATTCAAGGACAATCGAAAGATTAAGAAACTATTTTAAATGAAATTGAATGTAAGTCTAAAAGAATTTAAAAAAAAACATAACCAAAAAAAAAATCAAGTTTTATACTATAAAATTAAATCCAAAAGTTCTTTTGAGATTGAAAATTTGATTAATAACTTTCTAGTAGATAAGAACAGTTTTATTTTTGAGTCTGTAGAAAAAGGTAAAATAAAAGGTAGATACACAATTTTTGGCAAAGAACCAGATAAAATATGGGAGTTTAACCAAAAGAGAGTTTCTTCAATTATATCTGGAAAGAAAAAAATAGTTAAAGGTGATCCAAAGATTATATTAAGTAAAATAATAGATGATTTTAAATTTAATATCCCATCTTCATTACCGCCTATGTGTAGTATGATTGCTGGATACTTTTCTTATGATGCGATTAGATATATAGAAAAAATTAAAAATTCTTGTAAGAACGATCTTAAACTACCGGATATTAGATTGATTAGACCTACTACTCTAATAATACATGACAATGTTAAAAAGGAAATTTTTTTCGTCAAAAATATTTTTTCTGATATTAAAATTAATAACTTAAAAAAAAAGTATTTTGAAATACAAGATGAAATCAATAGTCTATTGATAGGTTCAAAAGTTTCTAAATTTCAAAAGGATAAATCAAATAAAAAGTTTAGCGTAAAATCAAACATTTCTAAAAAAAGGTTTTTCCAAATTGTAAACAAAGCCAAACAATATATTAAAAAAGGTGACATATTCCAGGTTGTTCTAAGCCAAAGATTTGAGTCAAAACTTACAAAAAAACCAATTGAAATTTATAAGAAATTAAGAATTACTAATCCTTCACCGTTTATGTTTTTCTTTAATTTTAATGACTTTCAAATTATTGGAGCAAGTCCAGAAATATTGGTTAGATTAAGAAATAATGTAATTACTGTAAGACCAATTGCAGGAACAAGACCTAGAGGAAGAAATAATAAAGAGGATAATTTATTAAAAAAAGATCTAATCAATGATAAAAAAGAATTATCCGAACATCTTATGCTTCTCGACTTAGGTAGAAATGACGCCGGAAAAGTCTCAAAGATAAATACTGTAAAAGTTACTGAAAAATTTAAAATTGAAAAATATTCACACGTTATGCATATCGTATCTAATGTAACAGGTATCTATGATAAAAAATTCTCAAAATTTGAGGCTTTAATGGCTGGGTTTCCAGCAGGCACAGTTTCAGGAGCACCTAAAATAAGAGCGATGGAAATAATTGATGAACTTGAAAAAAATAGTAGAAAAATTTACGCAGGAGGGATTGGTTACTTTTCTGCAAACGGAGATTTCGATACTTGTATAGCTCTAAGAACAGCAATAACAAAAAAAAACAAATTTTATGTTCAGGCAGGCGCTGGAATTGTTGCGGATAGCAAGCCAATAAATGAATATAATGAAACAATTAATAAGGCAAAAGCTTTAATAAAGTCTCTAGAGAAATGAAAATACTTCTAATTGATAACTACGATAGTTTTACATATAATTTGTATCACTACCTGTCTTCTCTAAAAACTAAAGTAGAGGTTTACAGAAATGATAAAATAAATTCCTCAGAAATTATCAAAAAAAGATTTGATAGAATTGTTATTTCTCCAGGACCAGGGAACCCAAATCAATCTGGAAATTGTTTGAAAATTGTAAGAGATATTCATAACAAAATACCTATTCTTGGAGTTTGCCTCGGACATCAAATAATAGGTCAAGTTTTTGGATCTAAAATAATTCAAGCAAAAAAATTGATGCACGGAAAAACAAGTAGAATAATATCTAAAAAAACTGGAATACTGAAAAATTTACCTAAAAACTTTGAAGCAACTAGATATCACAGTTTAATAATTGACAAAAAAACACTGTCAAAAGACCTCGAAATCACCGCAGAAACAAAGGACGGTTTAATAATGGGAGTTAAACATAAAAAACATAATGTACATGGGGTGCAATTCCATCCTGAAAGTATTAAAACAAAACTTGGAATAAAAATTTTAAAAAACTTTATTAGATTTAAAAACAAATGAAACAATTCATAGACAAAATAGGAGCAAAACAAAATTTAACTTTTTCAGAAAGTAAAGAAGCTTTTAAAATATTAATGGAAGGAAAAGCTAATGAACAAGAGATATTTGATTTTTTAACTCTACTATCAGAAAAGGGCGAGTCCTCAGATGAAATAGCTGGGGGTGTTTATATTTTGAGAGAGAAATCAAAGCGGGTAAATGTAGATAATTGTATTGATACATGTGGTACGGGTGGAGACGGAATGAACACTTTAAATATATCTACCGCATCAGCTTTATTATTGGCTAGTATGGATATTAAAGTAGCAAAACACGGTAACAAAGCTGTTTCATCAAAATGTGGATCAGGTGATGTATTGGAGGCTCTTAATATAAATATTAATTTAGAGCCAAATGAAATTAAACAACAAATTGATAAAAACAATTTTGGTTTCATGTTTGCACCGAACTATCACAGTGCGATGAAATTTGTTGGACCAACTAGAAAAAAGATTGGGAAAAGAACAATTTTCAATATGATTGGACCACTAAGCAGCCCTGCATTAGTGAAAAAACAAGTTATTGGTGTATTCGATAAAAAACTTTTAAAGATTTTTGCAAACGCATTAAAAAGTTTAGATATTAAGTTTGCATGGATTGTAAACAGTGATGATGGGTTAGATGAGATATCACCATATGCAAAAACTAACGTGATGCAATTAAAAGATAATGAAATTACTGAAATTACAATAGACCCAAAAAAATTAAAAATAAACTCTGATAAATTTGAAAATCTTGTAGGACAAGATGCTAAGTTTAATGCTGAAAAGATGTTAGATATTTTTAAGGGAGAGGATAACGATTTTTCAAAAGCAGTATGCTTGAATGCTGCCGCAGGATTAATTGTATCTGAAAAATATGAAAATTTTGAATTAGCTTATAATTACACAAGAGGTTTCATTAAAAGTGGAGCTCCTTATAAATACATATTAAAAATACAAAATGTCTGATAACATTCTCGAAAAAATAATTACAAAAAAAACTGAAAAAGTGGAAAAACTCAAAAAAACTATTTCATCAAAATCCTTAAATGATTTAATCAAAAAAAATAATACTTTTGTAAATTTTAAAGAAAAAATTGAGAACAATGTCAAAAATAATAAATTTTCTATTATTGCTGAAATCAAAAAAGCAAGTCCGTCAGCGGGTATAATAATCAAAGATTATGACCCTGTAGAAATTGCCTCTACATATAATAATAATAAAGCGACATGCTTATCTGTTTTAACTGAGGAGGAATTTTTTTATGGAAACTTAATTCATATAAGCAAAATTAAGCAGAAAATAAAATTACCAATTCTTTGTAAAGATTTTTTTATCGATAAATTTCAAGTATCTTTAGCCAAAAGTTATGGGGCGGATGCAATATTAATTATTTTAGCTGGGATTACTGATAAGGTGGCAAATGAATTGTATGAAGAGGCGCTTAGATTAAATATGTCAATTATTGTTGAGGTTCATACCGTTGAAGAAGCCAAGCGAGCATTAAAATTCAAAAATTCATTGATTGGAATAAATAATAGAAATCTTAAAACTCTAAAGACTGAAATAAATACAACTTACGATATTCATAACGTTTTAGTCGCTCATCCTGGACCCTTAATTTCTGAAAGTGGGATAAAAACAAAAGACGAACTATTAGAAATCTCAAACAAAACCTCCATCAAAACTTTTCTAATTGGTGAATCACTATTAAAAGATTTGGACAATAATTCTATTTTTTCAGTATTGTAGCGTTTAAAAACACCTAATTTCCTCTATTTTTTTCTATTGTTAATTGATAAGAACTTTTGTAGAACATAGATGTACGTAATTTGTTCTATGCTAACTAAAAAACAAAAAAACTTATTAATGTTCATCAATAAGAAGCTGAGAAGCAGTGGTGTTTCTCCATCTTATGAAGAAATGAAAAGTTCTTTGAATCTAAAATCTAAGTCAGGAATACATAGATTAATAAGTGCATTAGAGGAAAGAGGTTTTATTAAAAGGTTAGCTCATAAAGCAAGAGCATTAGAGGTTGTAAAACTACCAGAGACAGCTTCAGCAAATGATATTTATAATTCATTTTCACCAAGTGTAATAAAGGGGGGACTTGATGAAACGTCAGAAAATGAAAACGAAATTCCAGTATTAGGAAAGATTGCAGCTGGTACACCAGTTGAAGCTATTCAAAATGAGGTAAGTAGAATTCCCCTTCCAGCAAATATTGAGAAAAATGGAGAATTTTTTGGTCTTAAAGTTCAGGGTGACTCTATGATAGAAGCTGGAATAAATAATGGTGATACTGTTATAGTAAAAAAAGCAGATACTGCTGAAAATGGAAAAATTGTAGTTGCTTTAATTGATGATCATGAGGCAATGCTAAAAAGAATTAGAAGAAAAGGTAAAACTATAGCGCTTGAGAGTGCAAATAGAAATTACGAAACTAAAATTTTTGGTCCTGATAGAGTAAAAGTTCAAGGTGTTCTGGTATCTTTATATAGAAACTTCTAAAAAAATAGTCTAAACATTGTTAATGTCAAAAGTAGCAACAAGATTTGCTCCATCTCCAACAGGACCCCTTCATATAGGTGGGGTTAGAACTGCATTATTTAATTGGTTATTTGCAAAAAATAAAGGTGGAAACTTTCTTTTAAGAATAGAGGACACAGATAAAGAAAGATCAAAAAAAGAATTTCAAGATCAAATTATTCAATCTTTGAAATGGATTGGTATAAACTATGATAGCGATGAGTATATCCAATCTACTAAAATTAGTAGTCATGTTAAAATTGCAGAGGAACTATTAAAAAAAGGGAATGCTTATAAATGTTATTGTTCAAATGATGAAATTGAAGAACAAAAGAAAAGAGCTAAACAAAAAAAGATTCCATATATTTATGACAGAAAATGGAGAGATAAAAACGAAAGTGAGGCTCCAAAAAATATTAAACCAGTAATAAGATTTAAAAGTAAGATAGATGGTAAATCCAAATTAAAAGATTTAGTCCAAGGAGATATTGAAATAGATAATAATACAATTGAAGATTTTGTAATTTTGAGAAATGATGGAACCCCAACATATAATTTATCAGTTACTGTGGATGACCATGATATGAATGTAACACATATCATTAGAGGAGATGATCATAAAATAAATACTTTTAAGCAAATGCAAATATATGATGCTATGAATTGGGATCTCCCTGTATTTGCCCATATACCTTTAATTCATACAAAAGAAGGTAAAAAGTTATCAAAAAGAGACAAAGACTCGACGTTAGATGATTATTCAAAAATTGGAATAATGCCAGAAGCTTTAAGAAATTATTTATTAAGATTGGGATGGTCTTTTAAAGATAAAGAGATTTTTAATTTGGAAGAAAGTATCAAATACTTTAATTTAGAAGGTATTGGAAAATCACCTTCTAAATTAGATTTAAACCGTATTTTATCTATGAATGAATATTATATTAAGAATATGAAAGAGGATAATTTATTTGATCAATTAAAAGATTTTTGTGAAAATAATAAAGAAAAAATACCTTCTGAAAAGGAACATCAAATAAAAAAATCTCTTGTATTTCTTAAAAATAAAGCGAAAACATTAGAGGATATTTTTAATAATTCGAAATACTTAATTTCTAACAAAGTTAATTTTAATATTGAAGATTTAAAATTGATAGATGGTACATCAAAAAAAATTATAGCTGAATTTTCCAATAGAATAAAAAGTATATCGAAATTTAATCGAGAGAGTTTAGAACCATTGATAAATGAATTGATCATGACTAATAACACAAATTTTAAAGGTGTTGGTCAGCCATTAAGAATTGCGTTAACAGGGTCGAAGTTTGGACCAGGTATATATGATATAATTGTCTCTTTAGGGAAGGATGAAGTGATCAAAAGATTAGGAAATAAGATATTTGTTTAAGACCTTTGCGGCCTCTTCACTTGAGGAGCTTGCTGGTCTTATTTGATTAAGCGTTTTTGAACATTCCTCAACTTGATTTTTTGCAAATTTTGGATTTTTTAAGAAGTATACAGTTGATCTATAAATTTCCTTAGCATTACACTCATTTTGCAAGAGTTCTGGAATAACTTCTTTTTTATTAATTATATTTATAATATTAGCAAACTTAACTTTTACGAGAGACTTCATTATTAGGTAATTAACGTAATTTATCTTATAAATAATTATTGAAGGTACTTTTGCATTACAAATTTCCAAAGAGACAGTGCCTGATTTTGATACAGCAAAAATTGAATTTAGTAGTACCTCAGACTTAATATCTTTATCTACTATAATATCACAATTATCTAAATTTGACTTTTCCAATTTTTCAGTAATAAAATTAATATTTTCTAATGTTGAATGAAATATAAAAACAAAATCTTTATATTTCTTGTTCATCAACTTTATGAATTCAATTAGAATAGGTAAAAGAACTTTAAGCTCTGACACTCTGCTCCCTGGGAATATAGAAATTATTTTTTTTCCTCTAGAAATATGAGATATATCAACCTTAGATTTATTTTTTTCTAATAAAGGATGTCCAACAAACGTATTTGGGATATTTTCTTTATCAAAATATTTTCTTTCAAAATCAAATAATAATAAAAAGTGATCAATAAAATTTTTGAATTTTTTTACTCTTTTCTCTCTCCAAATCCATACTTGAGGTGCAACATAATGAATAGTTTTAATATTAGGATTTATTTTTTTTACTCTTTCAGCAACACGAAGAGTAAAATCAGGACTATCTACACTAAATAAAATATCAGGTTCAAACTTAACAATTTCTTTTACAGTGAAATCAATTTTTTTTTTTATTTTAAAAATATTTAATAAAACACTCGTAAAACCCATATAAGTAATTTGTTCAATATTGAAAATTGAACTTATACCCAAACTTGCTAGATTTGATCCACCAACTGACAAAAATTTAATATCATTATTTCTTTTTTTAATTTTTTCAATTACTGTTGATGCTAATTTATCTCCTGAAGCTTCTCCTGTTAAAATAAAGATTTTTTTCATTTTACTAATATAAATATCTTATTTTTGACGGCAAAATTAATGCATTTGTTTTTTTCTAAAAAAATATTTTGTTTGTTTTTAAGTACTATTCCTTTAAGACCTGCTTTTTTACAATCCTTTAAAGTATCAAAACCTATTGTGGGTAAATCGACTCTTAGATCTTGTTTTTTCTTTGGATATTTAATCAATACACCTGATTTCACTTTTTTTTTATTTATCTTCTTGATCAAATTTTTTGTACCCTTCGAACTTTCTTTAAAAATTAAATTATTTCTTACAATAACTGCTTGAATATGATCGAAAGCATTGGTTTTTTTAAGGATATTTTCACCTTTTTTAATATCAATAAAATCATCTTTTGTAAGTTTAGTTTTAGTGTAATTGCCTTTTTTTAATGATAGCTCTGGAGTAAAGAAAGTTGATTTTACAACCTTAATTTTTTCTGAAGCTAAGATATTTATTAATTCTTTTAAAATTGCAGCATCTCCATTTTTATAAGCTTTTACAATTCTAGGAAGATAATAAATTCCTGTCATATCAAACTTTAATTTCGATAGATTTGGTTTATCTATTTTACCTGCAAATATTACTTTATTACATTTCTTTTCTTTTAATAATTTTAAAATTGAGCCGAACTGTCCTATACTAATTCTATGTGATTTTGTGTCCCCTCTAAATACATTTTTTTTTGATAAATCTAAAATCAAATATTTTTTTTTCCTTTTTTTTATTTTTTCTAAAATTAATTTTGGAAAATCCGTATCCCCAAACAACAAACCTATCATCTTATTTACTTAATGGCGTACAAATTGGCCTTTTTTTATCATGATTAATAAAGTCTATTACTTCTTTTACATAAGCATTTATTTTAAGTGTTTTACTTAAATTTGTTAAATTTTCATGTAGGGACTTTGTTTTAAAAATTTCTTTATAAGCTTCTGTTAAAGTTAAAATTTCTTTATTTGAAACTTTTTTTCTTCTTAAACCAACTAAGTTAATTCCTTCAAGATAGTTTCTATTTCCAAATGATAATCCATACGGTATCACGTCTCTTGAAACTGCTGTCATGCCACCTATCATTGCCATTTTACCAATTCTTGAAAATTGTTGGACACCACAATTTCCTCCTATTATCACATCATCTGAAATTTGTGCATGTCCTGCTATTGCTGCACTATTTGCAATAACTACATTACTACCAACATTACAATCATGTGCAATATGGGCGCCTATCATGATGAGATTATTATTTCCTATTTTTGTAATACCGCCCCCACCAACTGTTCCTTTATTTATTGTAACATGTTCCCTGATTATATTATTGTTACCAATTTCTAATTTTGTCTGTTCATCTTTATATTTTAAATCTTGTGGATCAGTGCCAATTGAAGCAAAAGTAAAAATTTTGGTATTGCTACCAATAATTGTATGTCCTGTAATATAAACATGTGATTGTATCTCTGAACCCTCACCTATTTTAACATCTGGACCTATAATACTGTAAGGTCCTACTGTTACGTTTCTTGATATTTTTGCCTTTTTATCTATGATTGACGTTTTGTGTATCATAAGTCTTAGTTTTTTTTTATTTGTTCTCTTTTATAAATTCTTTTAAATCTTTTGCTGGATACCCCATAACTCTACTGTTATCCTGGATATCTTTTATTACACCACTTCCCCCACCAATTTTAATATTATTTCCGATCTTGAGATGTCCAGAAATCCCTGCCTGACCACCAATAGTTACATTATCGCCTAATACTGAAGAGCCTGCAAAACCTACCTGACCTGCAATTATACAATTATCTCCAATTTTAACATTATGCGCAATATGTATTTGATTATCTAAGTAGGTGTTCTTACCAATTACCGTATTTGAAATAGAGCCCCTATCTATTGTTGACCCACACCCAATTTCTGAATAATCATCAATTAAAACAATTCCAATTTGAGGGAATCTATAATTATTTCCTCTTTTAGGAAAAAAACCAAAGCCTTTTTTTCCTACAACACACCCATCCAAAATTTTGACATGATTTTTTAAAATTGTATTTCTTATAACTGTATTTGATCCTATTGAGCAATTATCACCAATTGAAACATTTTTTTCAATTATAGTATTATGACCTATTAAACAATTTTTTCCAATTTTTACATTAGTACCAATAAGTACATTTTTTCCAAATTTTACTTTTTTTTTAAATTTTGTTTTGGAAATTTCTTTTACTGAATTATCAAAATCATCGTTTACAGAGCCAGGGTATAAAATTTCAGTTACTTTAGCAGTGCTTATTAAAACATTCTCAACAATAATTTTTTCACATCTATCTGGTAAGTCATACTGTAAATTTTTTGTTGTAATACAAACCGCTGCCTTTGTAGTTAAAGCTTGAGACTTATATTTATTTGAATGAAAAAAAGATATATCTTTACTAGAAGCAGACTTTAAATCAGCTATGTCAAAAATTTTTATTTTTTTATTATAATTGCCATTCTTAATTCCTAAAGACTTATAAATATCTTTTAAATTAAGAGGTCCATAATTTTTAAAAAAAGGATTTGTCATTGGATAATTAATAACAAATACTAATAATTTTTACTTATCAAGTTTTATTGCTAATTATTTCCTATCAACAATTGTAGCAGACCATATCGCATCAGCCATTTTTAAATTATTTACGAAGGCATCACCTTTGTATTTCCATACTTTTCCATGAGATCTGATGGCCTCAATCTTTAGTTCAAGTTTACAATTTGGTATTACTGGATTTCTAAACCTGGCTTTTTCAACATTCATTAAAAAAACCAATTTATTCTCATAAGTTGACTTGTCTAAACCATGGGCTGTTAAAGCTGCAGCAGCTTGACCGAAAGCCTCAACAATAAGAACTCCTGGCATAACAGGTTGTCCAGGAAAGTGTCCTTGAACAAAAAAACTTTCTTTTGTTACATTTAAAATTGCTGTGCCTGAATGTAATTTTTTAATATCAACTAGTTGATCTAATAGTAACATTGGTTCTCTATGAGGTAATAATTTTTTAATTTGCTCTTTTGTTAGGCTATCAGGCATTAAATTAATCTATTTTAATACTTTTAATTTTTTCATTTACTAAATTTAAAATTTCTTTAGTTATATCGTCTTCTTTTGATCCCATCACAATGTGTTTTTTTTGAATAATTATTCTTATAGAATTTTCTTTAGAGTATGACTCTAATATTGGTGTTAGTTTCTTTATTAAATTTGTTGAAGCTTTAATTCTTGTTCTTGTAATATCGTTTGAGGCTTTATTTCTTTCCTTTTGATATTTTGAAATATCTGCTCTTAAATCTTGAATTTTCTTTTTGAATTCTTCTTCGCTAAGAACATTTTTTTGTGATATTAATTTTTTCTCTTTTTCGATAATTTCTTTTTCTTTCTTTTTGAACATAGATATTGATGTTTCACGTTTTTTTTTAATTTTTGCTATGATGTTTTTACCAGCAACTGATTCTTGCATTATTTTTTCCACGTCTAAATAGACAATCTTTTCACTAGAGTACGATGGTATTGAAATTACGAAAAATAATAGAATATAAATTATCTTTTTTTTCATAAATATTAAAATGTTGTACCAATATTAAATTGAAAAGTCTGGGTTTTATCAGTATCTACTTTAGATATTGGCTGAGCTAATGTAAAAGTGAAAGGTCCGATAGGTGAAAACCATTCAAGACCTATTCCTGTTGAGCTCCTTATATGACTAGAGTCTCCAACTGAATTAGAATAATCAACACCAAAAACATTACCTGCATCAACGAAATAATTGAAATCCATACTTTGAAAACTTGGAAACAAAAAAGGTAAATTTGTTTGAAAATTTAAAGATGCAGCATAGTTTCCGCCAATATAATCGTTATCATCTACTGGGCCAATTTTACCAGACTCAAAACCTCTTAATCTTTTTCTTGGTAAGGTTACTCTTTCAGATAATCTAACATCATCTGAGAGTCCTGTAACTGCTCTTAAATATAATCCTAGGCTAGCCGTAACATCGTTGTAAGAATGAAAAGTATCAAATTGATAACCATTAAGTAGCGTATCACTATCAGATATTAGTGGAATTTTTTGGGTAAATTTTGACTGAAAACCATCAGAGGTTTGAAATTTTTGATTTCTTTTATCTAAATTAACGGAATAACCAACTTCAGAGGTAAAATATGTACCTTCTTGTTTTTTCAAATTAGCACTAGCTGATGAACTTGTAGTTAAATTTTCATAAGTTGTTCTAAAACTTGGTGAGAAGAAAAGATCATCATATTGTTCAAAGGATGTTCCAAATGAAAAACCAGTGTTAGTTGATTTATAACCAGAGTCTGTCATTCTATCTGTATCTGTCACAAAAATATCTGTAGTTAAAGATTTGTCTGAATAATTAAAGTTTGGGTTAGTGACGGTAAAATTTCCTCTTATACGTTGTTCACTAACTCTTAAACCTGTAGATAATTTAACTCCTTTACCTAAAAAATTATTTTCTGCAATCGAAAATTGTGCAGTGCCACCTTCAGATCCAATTCCTGCGCCTACAAGAATTTCACCTGTCGCCTTCTCTTCAACGGTAATATCTATATTCTTAAGGTTTTTATCAGGAGTATCTTTAATTTCACTTTTTACTTCTTGAAATATATTTTTAGCTTTTAGGTTGTTAATAGACTTTGCATGAAGTAATTTATTAAAAGGATCTCCCTCATCAACCTCCAACACATCTCTTATAACTTTTTCTTCGGTTATATTATTCCCTATTATATTTATTCGTTTAACATAGAATTTTTCGCTTTCTTTAACCTCAAAAGTTATGTCTAATTTATCATCCTCTATTATTTCAGTTTCAATAGATGCATCCAAGAAGTCGTATAATCTGGAAATTGAAATTTGATCTATTTGCTTTACAACCTTATTTAATTTATTTAAAGAATACCTTTCGTTTTTCAACTTTTTTAAAATTTTTTTTACATCATTGAAATCTTTTTCGTCAAAATCATCCGGTAAGACTAGTTTTGTATTTCTTATAGTATAAATATTTCCTGCATCAATATTATAAATCAAGTTAAAATGATTATCGTTAAAAATAGCTGATGAGTTTTTAATCTGAACATTATAAAAGCCTTTATTTAAATAAAATCTCTCTAATAACCTCAAGTCAAGATCAATTTGATTAGGATTTAAATATTTTTTATTTGAAATAAACTTCCAAAACTTGCTTTCCTCACTAACAATAATATTTTTTAATTTTTTATCTTTGTAGTATCTATTTCCTGTAAAAATTATATTTTTAATTAATGCTTTCTCGCCCAATTCTATATCATAGATTAAATCTACTGTTTCATTTATATTATTTTTAATAGATACATTTACTTGGCTGAAATAATAGCCAGAATTATTCAATGAATTTTTAATTTTATTGATATCTTGTTTTGCTAGAAAATTTATATAGGGACTTTTTTCTCTTAAATTTAAATTTTTTAATATTGCTTTTTTTGTTTTTTCAGCTGGTATACCATTTAATACGATTTGTTGGACAATTTTTCTTTCCTTAACGTCTACAACTAAAATATTACCTTCAATATTAAATTTGATGTCAGAAAAAAAATTTGTATTGTACAGATCTAATAAAATTGTGTTTAGTTGATCCTCTGAGTAATCTTTACCCAATTCAATACCGCCAAAAGTAATAATTGTTTCTTTTGTAATACGATTATTGTTTTTTACTTGCACATCATTTATCACATCGGCGAAAGCATTAATAAATGCAAATTTAACAGTTAGCAAAATTAAAAATAAGTATTTCATTTTTTTTTGGATATTACACTTAAAGTTCTTGTTTTCAATCTCACAAACTCATTTAATTTTTCGATTTGAGCTAAATTTTTTGGTTTTTGGTGCTTAAATTTTGATAAAAAAGGTAAATTTATCAAAAGCCAAATTTTTGAGGATATTTCTGAAAATTTAATTTTACTATTTAAAAAAAGATCCACCAGTTCGTCATTGATCGATACCAGAACAGTATCAAATAAACTATTTTTTTTCGTTATTTTTTTTAAAATTTTTATAACTGGAAATTTTTTGACATTAATTTTTTGAAAATTTAAGTAATTAAGAGTATTTAAGTCAATTTTTTTAGACTTAATAAAATTTTGTTTTTTTTCACCTAAATAAATTGAATTTGAAATAGGAATTTTCATATTGGTATCATGAGCAATAATTTTTATTAATCCATTTTTAAATTTAACAATTGCATGAATATAAGACTTGGGATGTATTAAGATATCAAATTTTTTCAAGTCAACATTAAATATTTTTTTTGCCTCTATGATTTCAAAAATTTTATTCATAAGAGTTGCTGAATCAATCGAGATTTTTTTTCCCATTACCCAATTTGGGTGCTTGATTGCGTCATTAGGTAAAATATTTGATCGAATTTTTTTATTTAAAAATGGACCTCCAGAAGCTGTTAAAATTATTCGCTCTATATCTGAGGTGTTAAAATCATTAATTACTGACCATATCGAGAAATGTTCAGAGTCAACTGGTATAAATTCTGTTTTATTTTTTTTTAATTCCTTTTGTATTAGTCCCCATCCACATATAATTGACTCTTTATTTGCTATAGCGATTCTTTTTGTTTTTTTAATAATGTTAATTGTTGGCCTTAAACCTTCTATGCCAGAAATTGCGGACATGGTATAATCGACCTTGCCCTTAATTTTATTGTCTAAGTTTTCGAAATCAGGAAATATGTTAATTTTTTTTAATTTTTTTTTTAAAATTTCGAATTTTTTATTATTCGTTACTACTACGTTTTTCACCTTAAAAGTTTTAATTTGTTTGGTTATAAGATTAATGTTTTTGTCAGTAGATAATAATACTACCTTAAAATTTTTTTTATTTTTTTTTATAATTTCTAATGTTTGTTTACCTATTGATCCGGTAGACCCTAATATTATAATTTTTTTCATTATTTATAAAAGAGATATTATTATAAAACCGATTGGTAAAGCGAATATTGATCCATCAATTCTGTCTAATAATCCACCGTGACCAGGTATTAAATTTCCAGTATTTTTAATTTTAGCTTTTCTTTTATAATAAGAGATAAGTAAATCACCTAGCTGACAAATTAAAGATATGAAAAAAGGTATAAAGACTAGTACTTCAATTTGTAATCTCACAAAGAGTAGATCGCTAAAATACATATATATTACAAAAAAACCAACGTAAGATAAAACAAATGAACCTATTGAACCAGATATAGTTTTTTTGGGACTAATCTTAGTTAATTTTTTCCCCCCGAAGGTTTTTCCAAACACATATCCTCCAACATCTGAAAAAATACAAATCATTAATATTGTTAAAAAGAAATATTTATCAATTATAAAAACATTAAAACAAACTATAAACGCCATTAAAAGATATATCAAAAAAAGTATAATATGGATTATACGATAAACTTTTTTGAAATTTATTTTTTCAATAACTTTTATCCATTCAATCCAACTAAATATTACAACTATGAATAAGATACTCAAAAAAATATAATCATTAATTAAAGCAGACATGAATATTAAGCCCATTAAAAAGAGTGATGAGATGGATCTTTTGATTAATTCTGACTTCATTATATTTTTCCAAAATTTCTTTTTATATTGCTAAATTTTTTTGTAATTTTGTTTAAATCTTCATACTTAAAATCTGGCCATAATTTTTTTTCAAAAAATATTTCTGTATATGCAGCCTGCCATAGTAGAAAGTTACTAAGTCTTTGAGTATTTCCTGTTCGTATAAGAATTTCAGGATCTGGAATATTTTTTGTATATAAGTTATTATTAATATCATTTTCAGAAATTTTGTTTCTATTCTTTAGTTTATTAAAAGCATATACTATTTCTTTTTTAGATCCATAATTAAGGGCTAGATTTATCTGAAGTTTTGTATTTCTTATCGTCTTTTTTTCAGCAAAATCTAATAATTTATTGAGTTTGTTATTAAATTTTTTTTCCCCTAAAATTTTTATCTTTATTTTTTCATTGTTTAATTTCTCTAATTTTTCAATTAAATAAATTTCCAAAAGTCTAAACAAATAATTTCGTTCTTTTAAAGGTCTTTTCCAGTTCTCAGTTGAAAATGCATACAAAGTAAGAAACTTTATTTTTTTTTTTATGCAATATTTCATGACCATCTCAACAGTTTTTAGTCCCTCTTTATGTCCTAAATTTCTTGAGTTTTTATGTTTTAAACCCCAACGACCATTTCCATCCATTATTATGGCCACATGTTTTATAGGGTTCATATAGTCATTATTTCTTTTTCTTTGATTGTAACTTTTTCATCAACTTTTTTCACAAAGTTGTCGGTAAATGTTTGAATTATTTTTTCAAATTTTTTTTCATCATCTTCACTTATTTCTTTTGATTTTAGTTTTTTCTTTAATTCATCATTTCCTTCTCTTCTAATATTTCTAATTGAAACTTTACATTTTTCACCCATGGTTTTAATTACCTTTTTAATCTCAACTCTTCTTTCCTCACTTAAATCTGGTATTGGCAATCTTACTAACTGACCATCTATTTGAGGGTTTAAACCTAGATCTGATTTTTTTATTGCTGAGTCTAATAAAGTGACATTATTTGCATCCCAGACTTGAATATTTATTACTCTTGGTTCAGGCGTTGTGATTGTTCCTAATTGATTAATTGGCATTTTTTGTCCGTATACATCTACTTTAATTAAGTCAAGCATACTTGCATTTGCTCGACCTGTTCTTAAAGATGTTAATTCTTTTACAAAAACATCAAATGTTTTGGTCATTTTTTGGTTATAAAAGTCTTCTTTAAACATTATTCACCAATTTTAATTCTAATAAAATCTTTTATCTTTAAACTTTTTAAATCAACTTTTGATAAAACATCTTTTACTTTTAATTTAGGATCCATAACCCAGTCTTGAGTTAATAGACTATTATCTTCTTTAAATTTATTAATTTTGCCAAGACTTATTTTTTCAGCAATTTCTTTAGGTTTACCAAGATTCTTAAGTTCTTCTTCAACAATTTTTTTTTCTTTTTCAATAACATCATCTTTGATATCTTTTTTATCTACAACCATTGGATTTGATGCAGCAATATGCATTGAGAGTTGTTTTCCAAATTGCTCAATATCTTTCGAACTCTTTTCAAATTCTAAACTTAAAATAACACCAAGTTTAGATAGATTATCTTTAACAATTGAATGATTGTAAGTAAAAATTTTTGATTTAGAGTTTTCTAATGTTTTTGATCTTCCAATGGTAATTTTTTCACCAATTTTTGCTATTAAATCAACCAAATTTTGAGATACAGTTGACCCGTTTTTCATTTTACTATTATTGAGTTTTTCTATATCAGAATTAACAAAATTATTTATCTCTCCAATTTCTTTAGTAAAATTTAAAAAATCATCATTTTTGGCAACAAAGTCTGTCTCACAATTGATTTCAATTATAGATGTTTTTTTTTCATCACCACAAATAATTACAAGACCTTCATTGGCCTCTCTAGACATTTTTTTTGAAGCTTTTGAAATACCTTTTATTCTTAAAATTTCAATCGCTTTTTCTAAATCTCCTGAAGCTTCCTTAAGAGCACTATTACAATCCTTAAAACCTGCACCAGTCGTACTTCTTAATTTTTTAACACTTTCAAGATCACTCATTTATTAGTTAATTTTTTTTTAAGTGGCGTAGAAGAAGGTTTAGGCGTTGTCACTTTTTGTTCACCGTTTTTTTTTAAATCTTCAGGAATATTTTTCTTAGCATTATCAATTGTCTCTTTTACCAAAGAGCAATATAAATCAATTGACCTCCTAGCGTCATCATTTCCTGGTATTGGAAAGTCGATACCCTCTGGATCTGAATTCGTATCAAGTACAGCAATTATCGGAATATTTAATTTTATAGACTCTTTTATAGCAAGTGACTCATAGTTTGTATCAATTATGAAAACCAAATCAGGAACTTTTTTCATGTCAGATATACCCCCTAAAGATCTTTGGAGTTTATCTCTTTGAATGCTCATTTTTAAAAGTTCCTTTTTTGTGAATCCTCTATTTTCTGATTTAAGGTCAGTATTTATTTTTTGAAGTTTTTTAATAGAATTTGATATAGTGCCCCAATTAGTTAACATTCCTCCCAGCCATCGATAATTTACAAAGTATTGATTGGTGGATTTCGCCAATTCAGCAATAGCCTCCGAAGCTTGTTTTTTTGTTGAGATGAACAAAATTTTCCCATTGTTTGTAATAGTTTCATAAATTTTTTCTAAAGCTTTATTAGTAAGCTCAAGAGTTTGAGTTAAATCAATTATATGAACAGAGTCTCTTTTTCCAAAAATATATTTCTTCATTTTTGGATTCCATCTCAATGTTTTATGACCTAGATGTACGCCAGCCTCTAAGAGTTGTTGTATTGATAAGTTTGGTATCTTCATAATTTTTTCCGGTTGTACCACCAAAGCTATTTCCATTTAAGGACCGGAGGTTATTAACCAAAAGCCTTGTGCGTATTTTCAAAGCTTTTTATAAATTTATTGAGGTAAAGGCAAGAGATAAATCAATGAATTGTTGTTGAAATTCCTTGATTCTTTATAAGATTCACTGTTTTTCTATCTATTAAACGCTTATCTTTAAGTTTTATTTTATACGCCTTATCACTTGATACAACATTAATATTTACCTCAACATCTCCACCTTTTTTTAGCATTTTAGATAGTTTATCAACATCGTCAACATTTTTTACTTTAAAACTAATTGAATTAATCGGCTTATTAATAAGATCATCTAGTGAAATTATTTTTTTGACATTTAACCTTGTAGATTGAGGATCATTTTGCTTAGTAATTTTCTGAATAGTCAAAATTACTGAATTACCCTCTTTAATCTTACTTCTATTTAATTCAAATGTGTCAGAAAAAACAAATAATTCAAATATGCTTGATTGATCAGAAAATTTAATTATTGCGTATGACGTTCCCTTTTGTGTTTTCTTTTCTTGAATTTTAAGAATAGTTGCTGCAACTGATCCCTCGATAATTTCTTTATCTTCGTTAACATTTTTATAAGAAAGAATATTAAATTCCTTAAATATATCTTGATATTGATTAAGCGGATGATCTGATATAAAAAAACCAACAGTTTCAAATTCTTTTGCCATTTTTTCTTGAAAGCTCCATTCGCCAAGATTATTTACTACATCACTAACATTTGACTCTTCACTATTAGCAAATAAATCAATTTGATTTAAGGACTTGTTTTCAAAAATATTTTTTGATTTTGATATTAAATTAGGTATTGACTCAAAAATTGATTTTCTATCTTTAAAAATGTTATCAAATGCCCCAGCTTTTGTAAGAGCCTCCATTTGAAGTTTGTTTATGTCTTTCGGATTTACTCTATTAATAAAGTCATTTAAAGATTTGAATTTACCATTTTTTTTTCTTTCCTTAACTATGTTTGAAATTGACTCGTAACCTACATTTTTTAATGCCCCTAAAGCATAGTAAAAATTTTTAGTATCTGAATAAAAATCACTATTACATAAATTTATATTGGGAGATACTATATTTATATCTAATCTTTTAAGTTCTTCATAGAACTCACCTAATTTTTTTTGATTTGACATTTCCATGGACATTGAGGCAGAAAAAAATTCATTGGTAAAATGGGTTTTTAAATATGCTGTTTGATAAGCGATAATAGCATAGGCTGCTGCATGACTTTTATTGAAACCATACTCCGCAAAGGGTTCAATTTTTAAAAAAATACCTGCTGCAACATCTTTTTGTATTCCGTTTTGATATGCTCCATCTATAAATCTTGCCTTCTGTTTTTCTAATTCTGCTCTTTTCTTTTTTCCCATTGCACGTCTAAGAATATCTGCTTCACCTGCGGTAAAACCTGATAAGACTTGGGCAATTTGCATAACTTGTTCCTGGTAAATAATTACACCATATGTTGACTTTAAAATGTTTTCCAATTTTGGATGTAGATAATCTGGTGACCTTTTCCCATGTTTACAATCATTATAAATTGGAATATTGCTCATAGGACCTGGTCTATACAAAGCGACTAATGCTATAATGTCTTCTAATCTATTCGGTTTCATTTGTGTAAGAGCATCCCTCATTCCAGAACTTTCAAGTTGAAATAAACCAACAGTTTTACCTGAAGACAACAAATCAAAAACCGTTTGATCTTCATAATTTATTTTCTCTATATTAAAATCAATTTTTTTTTTATTCAGTAGTTTAATGGTGTTATTTATTACAGTAAGTGTTTTTAAACCCAAAAAATCAAACTTAATAAGACCAGAGTTTTCAGCTGAATACATATCAAACTGAGTGGAAGGTAAAAGTAAATTGGATGAGGTGTCTTTATAAAGTGGAACCGTATCGATTAATTTTTTATCTGCAATTACTACACCAGCTGCATGAGTTGCAAAATTTCTGTTTAAACCTTCAAGTTTCAGAGAGAGTTTTATAAGCCTATCTACTCTTTTATCTTCATTTATAATCTTTTGTAATCTTGGTTCTGAATTTATGCATTCAGTCAAACTCATTGGTCTTGAAGGATCGAAAGGAATCATTTTGCAAATACTGTCTACAAAACCATACGGAAGACCCATTACTCTACCTACATCTCTAATAACCATTCTAGCTTTTAGTTTGCCGAATGTAATAATATGGGCCACTGAGTCCTTGTACTTTTTGTTAAGATACTCAAAAACTAAATCACGTTTTTCTTCACAAAAATCAATATCAAAGTCAGGCATAGAAATACGGTCTGGGTTTAAAAATCTTTCAAAAATTAAATCAAAATAAATTGGGTCTACGTCAGTAATTTGTAAACACCATGCTACTAATGAGCCAGCTCCAGATCCTCTGCCTGGTCCAACCGGTATATTATTTTTTTTTGCCCATATGATGTAATCGGATACAATTAAAAAATAACTAGAATAATTCATCTCACATATTATGTTTATTTCATGATCTAATCTTTTTTTATATTTTAAAAATTTTTCACCTTTTAAATTTTCATCTTCAAATCTTTCCTTAAATTTATTTATTAAACCTTCATTTGCATCTTTTATTAATTGATCATCAGATGAAATATCATTATTTGAGTTTATATCTGGTAATAATGGTTTGGAATATTCAGGTCTGAAGCTGCACCTAAATGGTAAATTATAATTGTTTTCCAAAGCCTCAGGTAAATCACTGAATATCTCCTTCATTTCATCGTCACTTTTGAAATAATGATTATCTGTTAACCTTATTCTTTGTTTATCGTTTATATAATTTTTTGAACCAATACAAAGTAATGCATCGTGTGCTTCGCTCATTTCTTTACTTAAATAATAAACCTCATTAGTTGCTATTATGGGAGCATTAATTTTTTTTGAAACAGATAAATTGAAAATTTCAAGATTTTTTTCATTTAAATCACCATGTCTTTGAATTTCAATATAGAAGTTATCACCAAAATTTTTATTTAAAGAAAAATAAAGTTTTTCAAGCTCATCAATTCTCCCTTTTTGGAAAAGAATACCTGATAAATTGTTAATACCTCCTGATAGAATTATTAAATTTTTAGAACAATTAAATAATAACTCTATTTTACAATGTGGATCATTTATATCGGAATTCTCAAGAAAAGATTTAGATGACAAATTAATCAGTTCTTTGTAACCATCGCTATTTTTGGCTATAATAGGTATTGATCCAATTATATCTTTGAATTTAAACTTAATCTGGGATCCTATTATAGGTTGAGTTTTTGACTTGGAAATTTGTTCTGAGAATTCTAGAGATCCACACAAATTTGACGTATCAGACATTCCAACCGCTTTAACCTTATTATCTTTGCAATATTTACTAAGATCATCAATTTTTATGGCGCCTTCACAAATAGAATATTGAGTATGAATTTTTAAGTGATTAAATGTTTTTTTAGATTTTTCCATTAATGGTTTTGATTTTACCATTACTTAAGGAAATTTTATAGTCTGCTTTATTAGCAAAAAATCTATTATGAGTTGCAAATATTATAACACGATCTTTGTTTTTTAATTTAAAGAGTAGGTTAAATATTTGATTTGCGTTTTCGTGATCTAAACTACCAGTCGGTTCATCAGCTAGTATTATTCTGGGTTTATTTACTATTGCTCTCGATATAGCAATTCTTTGCATTTCTCCCCCTGATAATTCTGATGGATAATGATCAATCCTTTCTTTTAAGCCGACTTTTTGAATTATCTTTAATGATTCTTGTTCTGCCATTTTGTGATTATTGTTAGCAACTAAGCTAGCTAAGCAAACATTTTCAAAAGCCGTAAAATCAGGTAATAAGTTTTTTTCTTGATAAACAATCCCAATATTACTAGATCTAATTTTGTCATTAGTTTCAATTTCGTTATGATTTATATTTCGATTATCAATTTTAATATTTCCTGATGATGGTCTATCTATTAAAGATAATAAATTTAATAAAGTTGATTTTCCAGAACCAGAGGGTCCAGACAATGAATAAATTTTTCCTTTTTTAAATTTAAAACTTAAATTTTTAAGGACAGAAATCTTTTTTTGATTATCAAATGTCTTTGAAATATTTTTTAGTTCTATAATGTTACTCATATTTTAATGATTTAATTGTATCTAATTTTGCTGCTTTAGTTGCAGGGTATATTGAGACTAAACAAGTCATTATGATTGAACAACTTGAAATTAAAAATATTGACCAAAAATCTATTTGATATGGAATAGTACTTAAAAAATATATTTCTTCTGGAAACAAACTTATATTAAAAACATTGCTAATTAACATTCTTATCTCCTCAACATAAATAGAAAAAGTTACACCTATGACAACTCCCATAATTGTTGCTAAAAATCCTATTAAAAATCCAATAAAAAAAAAAATTTTTCGAATAGAAAAGTTAGAAACGCCTATTGATTTTAATATAGCAATTTCCCTAGTTTTATTTTTAACTAAAATAGTAAGACCCGAAATAATGTTAAAAGCAGCAACTATGATTATTAAAGATAATATTATGAACATAACATTTCTTTCTACTTTTAAGGCGGAAAATAATGGTTTGTTTAAATCTGACCACGTAAATATATATTCTTCGGTAAAAATTGACATTAGTTTCTCACGATAAATCTCAATTTTGTCAGGTTTATATAAATAAACCTCTAAGAAATTATTTCCTTTTTTTAAATCAAATAAGCCTTGTAGATCTTTTAGATTAATAAACACAACAGAATTATTAAACTCAGCAAACCTACTATCAAATATAGAACTTATTTGAAAAGTTTTTTGTCGAGGTATGGATCCAATGAGTGTATTTTCACTGGAAGGTGAAATTATTGAAATTCGGTCACCAATTTTTAATTCGAAGTCATAACTTAAATCACTCCCTATCGATATATTGTTCTCTAAGATTTTTTTATCACCTCTAAAATATTTATTATTTACAATATTCAGTTTTCGAAAGTCATTTTCAGAATAGCCTCTTACTAAAATACCTTTAGTAATTTCATCATTTAAAAGTATTCCCTCTCCATTATTGCTTATGATCAAATTTGAAGATATATTTTGTAAAAACTCGTTATCTATTTTTTTTTGTTCTATTTTCTTATCATAGGGTTTTACGATTACATGTGCGTTGAAATTAGTTATCTTATTTATTAACTCTGACCTAAAGCCATTCATTACAGACATAACTATAATTAAGACTGCCACACCTAAACTTATGCCTAAGAAAGAAAATAAAGTGATAATATTTAAAAAACCATCTTTTTTTCTAGTTTTTAGATATCTAAAAATTATTTTTTTTTCTAAAGTTGAGATCAATTTATTTTTTTGGATTTAATGAAATTAAGAGCTTCTTCAAGACTTATCATCTTGCTATCGTTCCCCACTTCTTTAAACTCAACTTTATTTTTATCAGGATTTTTTCCAATTAGAATTTGAAATGGTATTCCAATTAAATTAAATTTTTTTAACTTTCCTGAAAAGTTTTCGTCTGTATCGTCTAAAACTGCTTCAATATTATTCTGTTCTAAAAAATTTTTTACTTTAATACCCATTTCAATACTTGTGGTATCATTTTTAGATGCAAAACAAATAATTGCACATTCAAAAGGAGAAACTGATACTGGCCAATTCATAACCTCATTTTTCTCATCAAAATTTGCCTCAATTAAGGCACCAACTAATCTTGAAACTCCAATTCCATAAGAACCCATTTTTACAAAAATTTTTTTACCATCTTTATCAACAGCAGCATTCATTGGTTTTGAATATTTATCACCAAAGTAAAAAATATGACCAACTTCAATACCTTTGGTCTCTAACTGGTTTTTTTTATCAACCTTGTTGTTAAACTCTTTGTTGTCAATTTTCTCATCTGTGACGGCGTAAAATCGGTCATATTCAAGTCTTAGTTTTTTTAAAGACTCTTTTTCTAATTTATAGTTATCATGATTTACCTCAAAAATTCTTTTGTCAGTATAAATTTTACTTTCGCCAGTTTCAGCTAAGATAATAAATTCATGTGACAAGCTCCCACCAATTGGCCCCGTTTCAGCTGTCATTGGTATTGCTGATAATTCCAATCTCTTAAAAGTTTTTAAATATGATAGAAAAAATTTGTTATATGAAAATTCTGCATCATCATCACTAAGGTCAAATGAATACGCATCTTTCATAAAAAATTCTCTACATCTCATTATTCCAAATCTTGGTCTTAATTCATCTCTAAATTTCCATTGAATATGATAGAGTAATTGAGGAAGGGATTTATATGATTTTATACTGTTTCTAAAAATATCTGTAACTAGCTCTTCATTAGTTGGGCCATATAAAATTTCTCTATTCTGTCTGTCTTTAATTCTGAGCATCTCCTCCCCATAATCTTCATATCTTCCACTTTCTTTCCAAATTTCAGAGGACTGTATTGTGGGCATCAATATTTCTTGAGCACCTATTTTATTTTGTTCTTCCCTGACTATTTGTTCAATTTTTTTCATCACTTTGAATCCAAGAGGAAGCCAAGAGTAAATACCTGCTGATGATTGTTTAATCATTCCTAACCTCAACATTAGTTTGTGTGATTTAATTTTTGCCTCAGAAGGATAGTTTTTTAATAATGGAATAAATGATTTTGATAGAAACATTATGTAATTAGATTCCTTAAATTAAGATAATCATACTTTACTAATAGAAATATACCTATAAAAATTATTGACGTAATCAAAGTTGTATATAATAGTTTTTTTATTAATTTAGGGTTTTCGGGAGCTCCGGGATCAACACCCTCCACATAATTTTTTTGATTTCGATCTACATCTACTGGCAGCAAAGAAAAGAAAACTATCCACCATATAAGAACATATATAATAATCGAACCGGTTAAATTCATCAAATTTGAACTATATTAATATTTGTAAAAGGTCTTTTGCCTACTTTATTTTTTGTATATTTTTTACAAACACTTTTAAAAGCATCGATAGCATTTTCCTGCTGTCTGCTATTCGTTAAAGAAAATGTTCTGGCTGTTTTTTCAATTTCATTTTCTAATCCAAATCTAAAGTCTTCATAATCATTTATTGGGAGCCCCTTAACTGTCACAATTGGTCTGTCATGAATGTTACCTTTGGGCGTAACAAGAATTGTAACTTCCATCATTCCATTTATAGAAAGATTTTTACGTTCTTTAATAGAATTTGAGTCCTCTTCAACACTAATGTTTCCATCCAAATATACTTTTCCTGCAGGTGCTTTGTCATAAACAAAAGGTTTTTCAGCTGGAGCTAGTTTTACAATATCACCATTCATAACTTTAACTGGATAAGGTATTTTCATTTCTTTAGCAAAATTAATGTGCTCCTGCATATGTCTGTATTCTCCATGTACTGGTATTACTGATTTTGGTCTTATCCAATTGTACATATCCTTTAATTCTTCTCTATTAGGGTGACCGGATACATGTATAAATTCATCTTCTTCTGTAATCACTTCAATACCTTCAATAACTAATTGATTGTGTAATTTAGAAAGTTTCTTTTCATTTCCAGGTATTATTTTAGATGAAAAAATTGCAGTGTCACCATTTTCTATCATTACATCTGGATGGGTAAAATTCGATATTCTGCTCATTGCTCCCATAGGCTCTCCTTGAGTTCCGGTACATAAATAGACTATTTTGTCTCTTGAAATTTTTTTGGCGTCTCTTGGATCGATAGGTTCAATTACATCTTTGAGATACCCACATTGTCTAGCTGCTTTAAAAATTCTATGCATAGACCTTCCTACCAAAGAAATCTGCCTTCCAGTTTTTTGCGCACAAAAGAAAATAGTTTCCATTCTAGCAACATTTGATGCAAAACAGGTGACTATTATTTTTTTTCTTAATCTTTCAAATATATTTAGTAAATTTTTTCTTACATCCATTTCTGAGCCTGATCTACCAATACTAAATATGTTTGTTGAGTCACATATCATCGCCAAAACTCCTTCATCGCCAATTGATTTAAGTTTTTTAGAGTCAATTACATCTCCAATTAATGGGTTTGGATCACACTTCCAATCACCAGTATGTAACACGCAGCCAAGTGGAGTTTTTATTTTCAGTCCGTTAGGTTCTAGAATTGAGTGAGTCATGGTTATTAGCTCAATATCAAATGGTCCAAGTTTTATATTACCTCTTAAATTTACAATCTTTAAAAAAGGATGAATGTCTATTTTCTTTTCCTTGAACTTTTCAGTCACTAAAGCTGCAGTAAATGGAGTAGCATATATATTACATTTTAGATCTGGCCAAATATGTGAAATCGCTCCAATGTGATCTTCATGAGCATGTGTAAGTACTATACCAAGTAATGACTCTTTTTTATCAACTATGAAACCAGGATCAGGATATATTAAATCTATTCCTGGAACTGTATCATCAGCAAAAGTGACACCAATATCTACAATAATCCACTTATGATTCCCTGGTTTGCCATAAGCAAACAGATTAAAGTTCATGCCAATTTCACCTGATCCACCTAGTGGACAAAATAATAATTCATCTTTCATTCGTTTAATATTTTATGAGCTTTTATTAACCCTTTTATTGTAAGATTTTTGTCGACTAAAACATTTAATCTTATATTTGTTTTAAATAAGTGCGCAAAACCTCCTGTTAAAATAATCTTAAAATTTTTTTTGGTAATTTTTGAAATCTTAGAAATTATTTTCTCGATAAGACCACTATACCCCCAATAAAAACCTGATACCACTGCCTGCTTTGTATTTTTTCCAATAACTATTTTAGTTTGGCTTAAATTTATTTTTGGAATCAATTCTGCTTTTGATATCAAATTTTTTAATGAAAGATTAACTCCTGGAGCAATTATGCCACCCCAGTAAACATCTTTTATGATAACATCAAAGGTAGTAGCTGTTCCAAAATCTACAACTATAAAATTATTTTTTTTATTAAAAACACTGATTGCATTTGCTAATCTATCTGATCCGATTTGTTTTTTATTAACTTTCAATTTAATTATTTTGTTTTTATAAAT
>CACKFV010000006.1 GCA_902599605.1 uncultured Pelagibacteraceae bacterium | reverse complement strand
TCAAAATCACTGGAAGAAATTAGACCAGTTTTTATAGCTTCAAACTTTAATGTAGTTTTATTTTTGAGCGCAGACTTTGCAATTTTGGCAGCATTATCATAACCTATTTTAGGAGCTAGAGCTGTAACTAGCATTAAAGAGTTATTTAAATCGTCATTTATTTTTTTTAAGTCAGCTTTTATACCTTTTATACAAAATTTAGAAAAATTATTAGAACTGTCTGATAAAAGATCTATAGATTGAAGAATATTATGTGCAATAAGAGGTTTAAAAACGTTTAACTCAAATTGTCCCTGAGAACCTGCAAGTGTGATACCTGTATGATTACCAATAACTTTTACACAAACCATTGTGACGGCTTCACATTGTGTTGGGTTAACTTTTCCTGGCATTATTGAAGAACCAGGCTCGTTTGCAGGCAGTATCAATTCTCCATAACCTGCTCTTGGACCTGAACCTAAAAAACGAATATCATTTGCAATTTTCATAAGACAAACTGCTGTTGTATTCAAAGTACCTGAAAAATTTACAATTGAGTCATGCGCCGCAAGAGCTGCAAATTTATTTTTTGCTGGATAAAATTTTATTTTGGTTAACTTACTTATTTCCTTACAAATTTTAACATCAAAATTTTTCTTTGTATTAATCCCTGTTCCTACAGCGGTTCCACCCTGAGCAAGATAAAATATTTCTTTTAAAGAATTTTCAATTCTTAAAATACAATCATTTAACTGTGAATAATAGCCTGAAAATTCTTGTCCTAAAGTAAGTGGAGTGGCATCTTGAAGATGTGTTCTACCAACTTTAACAATATTTCTAAATTTACTTATTTTTGTTTTTAATTCTTTACTAAGATTCCTTAAAGACGGTAATAATTTTTTCTTTGTCTCAATAGCAATTGCAATATGCATTGCTGTAGGGAAAACATCGTTTGTTGATTGAGATTTATTTACATGGTCATTAGGATGAACTGGTTTCTTAGAACCTTTTCTTCCACCTAAAATTTGGATAGCTCTATTAGCAATTACTTCATTTACATTCATATTTGTTTGAGTACCAGATCCTGTTTGCCAAACTTTTAAAGGAAAATTTCCGTCAAGTTTACCAGAGATTATTTCTTTTGAAGCTGCAACAATTGCATTACAGATTTTAGCATCAATCTGTTTTTCTTTTTTATGAACAAGGGCAGCACAAAGTTTAATCATGGCAATTGCATTTATCAATGTTTTGCTTACTAATATTTTTCCTATATCAAAATATTTTTTTGATCTTTCAGTTGAGGCACCCCAATACTTCTCATCATTAACATTTATGGCACCCATACTATCGATTTCTTTTCTAAATTTCATTTGGATAATGTGATTTTTATTATACATTAAAAGCAACAAGAATCATATAGGAGCATTATGACAAATTTTGAAAAAGTTGGTTTATTCATGAAAACTTTTGGGCAAGAAGTTAAATCTAAAGCAAGTTTTTCTACAGATAAGATTAATAAATTAAGAGTCGACCTTATAGAGGAAGAGCTTGAGGAACTAAAAGAAGCAATTAATAAAAAAGATTTGCAGGAAACAATAGATGCGTTAACTGATATTCTTTATGTTACTTATGGAGCAGGCCATGCTTTTGGCGTTAATTTGGATAAATGTTTTGAGGAAGTTCAGAATTCTAATATGAGTAAATTGGACAATAATGGTAAGCCAATCTTTAATGAGAATGGAAAGGTCATGAAAGGACCGAATTATTTTAAACCGAACTTAAACCAATTTTTAAAATAAATTAGTTTTTTTTAAATAATACATCTTGATAATGCATGGTAGGAAAAATGAATTTTTTTGAGATAACAAAATTATATTTTAATAGCAAATCCTTGATATCATCAAAATTATTATTTTTATAATGATTTCCAAATTGATTTTCTATTACAACATATGAGATTTCTTTTAGTTTCATTTTTGATCCATTAATAACATTCATTTCATATCCCTCAACATCAATTTTAAGTAATGTTTTTTCTAAGTTTATATCTTTAAAAACATTGTCTATAGTGTTTGTTTTTACATCATATTCATTAATGAAATTTGATTTAGAACCTGTCAAAAAATTTTTTAATTTAAGATACAATGAGTTCTCGTTAACTTCTGCTAAGGATGATGTTGTACTAAGTTTATTTATTTGCAACTTTTTATTTGTAATTTCTTTGTCTGCTGCATAATTTAATAACGTGATTTTATTATTTCTAGAAAATTTTTTATTTAAACTATCAAAAATATCTTTTTGAGGCTCAAAAGCATAAAAAGATTTTACTTTTTCGATTTTTAACATCTTTTCAAGAAACTCACCCTTATGAGCGCCTATATCAATGACTTTATCAATATCCAAATTCTTTAAATACATATAAATCCTTTTATGGTGAAAACTACTTAAAGGATTAAATATTTTTTCAATTAATGGCATATTTAAACTAACTTACCTCTTTAAATAAATCACAAAAAGATGAATTGTTTTTCTCATCAAACTTCGTTAGATAAAAATAAGTTAAGTCAGGACTTTTATAGATAAAGGAGAAAACTGCAGATTTTATTAATTCCTCATCACTTAATTTCGAGACATTCATTATATTTCGAATAAACAATGCATCTGACCACATAAATTGTGTCCCAAAGTTTTTATTTTGATTTAATATTATGGGTTTAAGACACCTTGTGCCATATCCTAGAAATTTATGTAGCATAAAATCTTCTTTTCTCAAAAAAGAACTTACATCTCCAAAGAGTGGTTGATTAACGTATTGTTCTACCCACTCTACCTCACTCACAATCATTAAAGTTTTTTCCAGAGTTTTTTTGCCTCCTTTAAAAACATCAAGTTCTGCTCCTTGTATATCAATTTTAATAAAGTCAATATGTTCTAATCTATGTTTGTTTGAAAATTCATCAAGACTAATTGTTTCAATTTCAGTAGTATTTTTTAAGTAAGAGACGTTTAAATTATTGTATAATTTTAAAAATTCGTCCTTAGGTTTGTACAATGAGCTGCAAACAGGCATGTAAGTTTCATAAAATTTTCTAATTTCTTTTTTTTCACCAAGGGCAATAGGAAAAAATTTCATCCCTTTTTTACAAATCTTATTTAGTTTTTGACACTCTTCTTTATTTACCTCAAAAGCATAAATTTCAGATCCAGGAAAATGGTCCAACAAAATATGGAAACCTTCCTTAAAATCACCATAGGGATGCGCGCCGATTTCAACTATCTTAAATTTTAGGTTTTCGTCGTATTTTTTAATTACTTTGAAAAAGTTTTCTACTTTTTTTAATTCACTCATTTTTTTTATCTAAAGGGGCGTTCTGTTGCCAGGTGCCCCAAAACCCCGTTACTTAATTAATTAATTAAGCAGCAAGAGCAAATTTATCATTTGCAATTATAAATAGCCCGTTACGGTGGAACAATTCCGAACGAAAAAATAGCCTTTAGACATCCGTCGATCCTAGTTCACCCCCCTAAATTATAAATGGTGGAGGTGGTGGGTACTGCCCCCACGTCCGTAATGTTTATTACGAAATTCGTTTATCGTTATAGTTGGAAAACCAACACTATTAATATAATTTAAATATCATAAATTGCATTATTTATTTTATGTCTAAAAAAACTGACTATATTTTTTTATTTTTTTTAGTAATTGCAACAATATTACCTAAATGGATAATAAGCTGGACATATTTTGACAATTCAATTCTAGTCGATACGATTTTTAATATTAAAGACATAATATATTTTCCAATCGTAATAAGTTTTTCTGAATTTACTTTTAGTCCGTCCTACTTGAGTCACATGAGCGAGAACATGCTACTGAGTTTTCCTGTTTATAGTATTTTAATACATTCAATACTATTCAAAATAACAAAAGTTTTTTCGTTTTTTATTCTTGAATTTCTATTCCAATTTATTTTTTTATTGATTTTTTTTAAAGTGATACAAAAAATTTTTAATAACACAAACTACTCGATATATTTTTGTATATCCATTTTTTTGATAATTTCTTTCTTACAAATATTATTTATTATGGATCCTTCTAAATATTTGGGACTATTATTTAATTCTTTAGACGAAAGTTTTGGATCGAGGTTCCCGAGGCCATTGATTACAGGAATTATCTATTTTTATTTTTTTTACACTCTTTACGATTTAAAGGAAAAAATAGAAAAATTTGAATTAAAATATTTTGTAACATTGGTATTTTTTCTAAGTATTTTTCTAAATAGTTTTTTTTATTATTTTATAAATTTTTCGTTGCTTCTAATTTTTTTATTTTTCAAATATTTAAAAATTCCTTTTTTTAAATTTTTATATAACCAAAAAAAAAACATAGTTTTAATTTTTTTAAGTTTTTTTATATTGAGTTTCCCTTTTCTTTTTCAACTCTATTTTGGTGAAACTGATTATTCTGAGAGATTGGGAGTTATAAGCATTGATTATAAACAAAAGATACATCTCTTAAAATATTATTTTTTAAATTTGTTTAGGGCTGAGTCTTTATTATTACTAATAATTTGTTTTTTCATTCATAATTTAATAAATAAGAAATATGATCATTTAAGTGCTCAAGTTTCGAATATAAACTTATTTTTTTATTTTATTTTAGCCTCAATTTCTGCCCCACCAATTTTTTTTATATTTTCACCATACATTATATCAATTTATCATTTCCTAGGCATTTTGCTATTTAGTTTAATTTTTTATTTAATAATTTCTTTAAATTTTATTTTAACCAGCAAAATTATATTTAAATATAGTTTTGTTTTAAGAGTGTTTTTAATTTTTTTTCTTTTTATTTCGAATACCTTCACTGCAAAAAAAATAAATGAAAAAGATAGTCTAGCTATAAAAGAAACTCAGAAAATTCAAAATTACCTACTTAACAAAAAACTAATAGATACCAAAAAAAAACTTTTTACAAATGATCTAAAGATTATGAATCTTTGGCTTTTAAATAAAAATACAGAGCTAGTTATATCTGATGGTTTCATAAATTCCTCAAAAAATAAAGATATAGAATTTAATTTAATTAATAATCTTAAAAATTTTGAAATATCTAATGATGAATTCAAAAATATTATATCTTTTGGAAAAAGCGAAATAAGAAATGATTTTTTAATGAGATTATATACATATAAATATCAAGCAAATTCAATTTATACATATTCAGAATTAGATAATTATTCAAAGGATATAAGAAAAAAAATTATTAATACTTCACCATTTAGAGTTCAGCAACAAATCATGCCAGAAGATGAAAAGAGGAGATTAATTTCGTTATTTAATAAAATAAAGTTAGATGAGAAATCATTTTCTGATATTGTTATTATTAATAAAAAAATCTCTCCAAGTAATTTTAAAGTTTACAATAAAAAATATAGCTTGGTTTATTCAAATTATCTGTATGATATTTATTATCTAAACTGATTTTAATTTAAAAAACTGATGTTTTATTTAGTTTTTTTTATGATTACTAAGAGTGATTTTCCGAATAATCTAAGAACAATTTTATCTAAAATTTTAGATATCCAAATCAATGAGTTCCAAAAGATTAATTTTTTTTCAAAATTTTTTTTATAATCAGAAATGAAAAATTTTGACATTAAAGAAAGAATGTAACCAATAGAATCATAATAAAATAAATCAACTTTTTTATGTTTGATTTGTTTTAGAATTTTTTTAAAATCCCTTTTGTTATATCTTTTGAAATGATTTATATCTTCATCAAAATTTGAGTACAGATGTTGAAAAGCAGGAACAGCTATAACTAAATAACCATCTCTTTTTAAAGCTTTAAATGCTTTTTTAATTTCTTGGGCATCATTTTTTATGTGTTCGATTACGTCTAAATAAATTATGGTGTCATATTTAATATTACTATTAAATTTTTTATTAAATATTCTAATATTTTTTTGTTTAAATTTTTTTTTTAAATTTGAATATAAATTTTTGCTTGGTTCATACAGGTCAATTTTTTTCGGATATTTATAATAATAATGTAAATTTGCACCATTACCAGGCCCAACCTCAGCAAGTTTGTTTCCCAAAAAAGGTTTAATCAAATTCAATTGATAATTTCTGAAATTTTTATAGTTGTCAAAAAAATCAATATATTGCTCTAAAATTGCATCTTTTTTTTTGGCCATTTTTAATACATTATGTTTAATAATTAAATCTTTGTATACAAACTATCTACCCAACAAAATGGAAATTTAAATTTTTTTACTAATTTAAAGCCGTTGTCAATTAGATATTGATGTATTTTTTCAGGATTATAATTTAGAAATAGTTCTCTGTGATGAATTTCAATTAAAATATTATTTACGATATGAATTTTTTTCTTCAGCCCTTTTAATACATTAAACTCATTTCCCTCTGTATCAATTTTAAGTAAATCAATTTTTTCCAAATTATTATCAACTATAAACTTTTCCAAAGTAATAGTTTGTACTAACTCCGTTTCATAATTCATATTATTTATATCAGTTTGATACAATAGTGCTTTAAATTTAAGGTAATTGCTTTTTGGATCAAAATCCAGAAGACTTGCAGTAAGGTCATGTTTATTTAAATTTAAATTTTGTTTTTGCTCAGCATCAGATACAGCTAAGTTGAACACTTTTACATTTTCATCATGAGAATATTTTTGATCAATTTTTTTAAAAATTTTACTTTGCGGTTCAAAAAGGAAAGATTTGCAGCCAGGATTTGCCCGCCTAATAAGATCAGTATAAGTCCCCATATGTGATCCTACGTCAAAAAGTACGTCAATTTTATTCATTTTATTTTTTAGGAAGAAAGCAATACTTTTTTGATGATAGTAAATGTGTACCAAATTAAAAAAAAACATAATTAATTTTCTTATATATTCAATCATTTGTTGTGAGACAGATTTTTTTTATATTTATAATAATTTATTTAAATTTAGTTTATTGTAATATTTAGTATAGAAGTTTTTTTTAAAATTGAAGCTTAAATGTCGTCTAGAGGTATATGACTTTTAAGTAATTAAAGTTTTATTTATTTTACTCTTAAAAGTTGTATAATAAAAAAATCTAAAAATTGTAATTGTTGGAAAAAAAAATAATTTAAGGTAGAAGAGATTTAGTTCATTAAATAACCATGAAATTAACTAAAGATCAAATAAATGAAATAAAAGCGCTTCAGTCTCAGTCAAATCAAACAAAGAGAGTTATAGCACCAGATCTTGAAAAAATTCTATATGAGGCTATTCCAGCATTAGATCATGGTTTTGTTAGAGTTGTGGATTATATGGGAGATGATGCATCAATAGTGCAGGCAGCTAGAGTTTCTTATGGCAAAGGAACAAAACAGGTTTCCACAGATAAAGGTTTAATTAAATATCTTATGAGACACTGGCACAGCACCCCTTTTGAAATGTGCGAAATAAAATATCACATTAAGCTACCAATATTTATTGCACGCCAGTGGATAAGACATAGAACAGCCAATGTAAACGAGTATTCCGCAAGGTATTCTATTTTAGATAAAGAATTTTATTTACCTTCTGTAGAAAATCTTGCTGCACAATCAAAAAGCAACAGACAAGGAAGAGGAGATATATTAGAAGGTGCTCAAGCAAAGGAAGTTTTGGAGCTTTTAAAAAATGATGCAGAAAGAACTTATGCGAATTATGAAACAATGTTGAACGAAAAATATGATGGTTCTACCATTGATACTAAAAAAAAAGGTTTAGCAAGAGAACTTGCAAGAATGAATTTGACATTAAACACTTATACACAATGGTATTGGAAGACTGATTTACTTAACCTTATGAATTTTTTAAGATTAAGAGCAGACCATCATGCACAATATGAAATAAGGGTATATGCAGACATAATGTTGGATACTTTAAAAAGATGGGTACCTATCACATATGACTCATTTATGGATTATAGAGTAGGTGGAGTAGAAGTTTCAGCAAAGGGTAAAATAATTATAAAAAAACTTATTAAAGGTGAAAATGTAAGTATAGATAGTTCTGGCTTATCCACAAGAGAGTGGAATGAATTAATGTTAGCTTTTGAATTAAAAGAAAAATTAATTAAGTAAATAATAATAAAATTGAAATCTATTAAAAAAAGAATTGTTATAACAGGTGGTGAAGGAAGATTTGCCAAATCTCTCAAGAAAAGCAATCAAGGTTTAAATATTTTTTTTCCAAATAAAAAAGAACTCAATATTTTAAATATAAAATCAATAGAGAAATATTTAAAAAAAATTAAGCCAAAATATGTGCTTCATGCCGCTGGTTTATCTAGGCCAATGAACATACATGACAAAAATATCTCAAAAAGCATCGATCTCAATATTATTGGTACTGCAAACATTGTTAAGATATGTGAGAAATATAATATTAAATTAATTTACTTTTCAACAAATTATATCTACCCAGGGAAAAAAGGTAATTATAAAGAATTAGACCCAATCTTACCTTTCAATTCTTACGCTTGGTCAAAACTTGGAGGGGAATGTTCTGTAAAATTATATAAGAATTCTTTAATATTGAGATTGTCGATGTGTGAAAAACCTTTCATTCATAAATACGCTTTTTCTGACATCAAAACAAATTTTATGTTTCATGAAGATTTTGTTAAAATATTACCTAAGCTTTTGAACAAAAGAGGTATATTGAATGTTGGTGGTAAAATTCAAACAATTTATGAATTCGCAAAAAAAAATAATCCTCGTGTAAAAAAAAAATCTGGAAAAAAAATATTTCCTCCAAATCCATCTATGAGTATTTCAAAATTAAGGAAAATTATTTAGTCTTGTAAATGTTTTTTTAAAGATTTTAGTTTTAGCCATTAAATAGAAAAACATTTCTACAAAATTTTGTTAATTTTATTAAAGATAAATTGATTTAATTTTAGAGGCTAATTTCAAATAAATCTTAGATACTTCATTTTCAGGATTACTTTCAACAATTGGAGTTCCTTTATCACCTTGTTTACCTACTTCAGGATCAAGAGGTATTTCACATAAAAATTCTTTTTTGAACTCTTCAGAAGTTTTTTTTACTCCACCTTCTCCAAATATATAATACTTTTTTCCATCATCTCCTTTGAAAAAACTCATATTGTCAATTAATCCAATAATTTTTGTTCCAAGTTTATCAAACATTTTAATACCTCTTTTTACATCCTGCAAAGCTATCTCTTGGGGTGTAGATATTATTATTACACCATCCATTTTTACTTCTTGAGTAAAAGTAAGTTGTGTATCACCAGTTCCTGGCGGCATATCGACAATAATAAAATCTAGGTCTTTCCATGCAACTTTTTGAGTAAATGTTTTTATTGCACTGGTGACCATCGGTCCTCTCCAAATCATAGGGGTTTGTTCATCAGTAAGAAATCCAATAGACATACACTGAATATCGTATTTTAAAATTGGAATTAATCTTTGACCATCACTTTCAGGTTTGTCTCCAATATCAAATAATTTTGGTAATGAGGGACCATAAATATCAGCATCTAAAAGTCCAACTTTACATCCTTGCTTTTTTAATGCTAAGGCAAGATTCGATGCAAACGTAGATTTACCAACACCACCTTTCGCGCTCGATATCGCTAATGTGAATTTAGTCCCTATAATTGGGTTTTTAGTAAAGGTTTTTGCTCTTGGTTTTTCAATCATTGCTTCATTAAGTCCACTATTTATACCGATGTTTTAACATACTTAACTTGTTTTTCACATTAAAGACACTATATACATTGTCATGGTTGACGATTTTAGAGGTAGAGGCGGAAGTCCATGGGGATCACCCCCTGGAGGAGGTTCAGGAAATGGGTCGGGTAGAAGAGGTCCGACTCCACCTAATATAGACGAACTAATAAAAAATCTTCAAGATAAAATAAATAAATTTCTTCCAGGCGGAGCTTCTGGTGGAGGAAAACCAATTATTTTTGGTCTTACAATTTTAGTTATTGTATGGGCATTAAGTGGGCTTTACAGAGTTTTACCAGATGAACAAGGAGTAGTTTTAAGGTTTGGTAAATTTGTTTCAACAACACAACCTGGTTTAAATTATCATATTCCTTTTCCGGTTGAGAGTGTTTTAACTCCTAAAGTTACAAAAGTTAATAGAATTGATATTGGCTTTAGATCAGAAAGAGATACAGGTTTTACATCAGGTGTTGTAGCTGATGTTCCCGAAGAAAGCTTAATGTTAACAGGAGACGAGAATATTGTGAACATAGACTTTTCTGTTTTCTGGGTAATAAAAGATGCTGGAAACTTTTTATTTAAAATTCAAGATCCTGAGGGAACAGTTAAAGCAGCAGCAGAGACAGCAATGAGAGAAGTTATAGCAAGAAGCAACATTCAGCCAATTTTGACTGAAGGAAGATCACAAATAGAAATTGATGCAAGTGAGATAATTCAAAATATTTTAGATGAGTATCAGAGCGGAATACAAATAACACAGGTACAAACTCAAAAAGCAGACCCACCAGACCAAGTAATCGACGCATTTAGAGATGTACAGGCTGCAAGAGCTGACATGGAGAGATCTAAAAACGAAGCTGAGGCTTACGCTAATGATGTAATCCCAAGAGCACGGGGTGAAGCTGAAAAAATTTTACAAGCCGCCGAGGCGTATAAGAAAGAAGTTGTTGCAAAAGCAGAGGGTGAAGCAAGTAGATTTACTGCAATTTTTAATGAGTATCAAAATGCAAAACAAGTTACACAAGAAAGAATGTATCTTGAAACAATGGAAAAAGTTTTAGCAGATATAGATAAAGTGATAATAGAGAAGAACGCAGGTTCAGGGGTTGTTCCTTACTTGCCACTTCCAGAATTAAAAAAGAAAACGAACTAAATGAAAAAAATTATACTTCCAATAATTGGTGTTCTAGCTTTGACAGCATTCTTTTCAATATTTATCGTTAAAGAAGTAAATCAAGCTATTGTTCTTCAATTCGGTGATCCAAAAAGAATTATACTTAAACCAGGTTTGAATTTTAAACTCCCATTTATACAAAACGTAGTATTTCTTGATAAAAGAATTTTAAATCTTGACGCTCCACCAGAAGAAGTAATTGCATCAGACCAGAAAAGACTTATTGTAGATGCCTTTGCAAGGTTTCAAATTGTTGATCCGTTAAAATTTTATATTTCTGTAGGCAATGAAAGAGTTGCAAGATCTAGGTTATCAACGATTATTAATTCAAGGATAAGAAGTGTTTTAGGTACTCAAAGACTTCAAACTTTATTATCTGAGGATAGAAATAAACAAA
Source organism: uncultured Pelagibacteraceae bacterium (assembly GCA_902599605.1). GTDB lineage: Bacteria > Pseudomonadota > Alphaproteobacteria > Pelagibacterales > Pelagibacteraceae > Pelagibacter. The sequence goes on along the minus strand of CACKFV010000006.1, from coordinate 51,770 downwards.
TGGCTCTAATTCAAGACGGCGTAAATAAAGAAGCGGAAAACTTTGGAATAAAAATAGTTGATGTAAGAATTAAAAGAGCAGACTTACCTCAAGCAAACAGTGATGCAATCTACAGAAGAATGCAGACTGAAAGAGAAAGAGAAGCAAAAGAATTTAGAGCAAAAGGAGCAGAGATGGCTGTAACTATTACCTCAACAGCTGATAAAGAAGTTACTGTAATTCTTGCTGAAGCTGAAAAAAAATCAGAGATCATGAAAGGTGAAGGTGATGGTCAGCGTAATAAAATATTTGCTGATGCTTTTGGGAAAGATGCAGAATTTTTCGCGTTCTATAGAGCAATGCAAGCTTATGAGAGAGCATTAATAGGTGGCGAAACTTCACTTATAATGTCACCTGACAGTGAATTTTTCAAATTCTTTGGAAACGTAAAAGCACAAATTAAACAATAGCATAATGTACGACTTAATTGTCGCTTTAGGTTTATTTCTCTTTATAGAGGGAATTCTTTATGCCTTATTTCCTTCAAAAATGAAGAGTATGTTAGAAAAACTAAAAATGATTAATGATAAACAATTAAGATCAGGTGGAATTATATTCGCTTTAATTGGTTTCTTTATAATATGGTTTATTAAAGGATAATATGTTTTTGAAGTCTTCTAAATCAATACTTTTAATTATAGTTTTTATATTATTCAATCATTCAGCAATTTCACAAGAAAGACCCGCTTCATTTGCTGATTTAACTGAAAAGTTAATGCCAGCCGTTGTAAATATCTCAACATCTACGACCGTTGTTAAAAATGTGAACCCTTTCCCATTTGAATTCCCACCAGGATCACCTTTTGAAGATATGTTTAAAGAGTTTGGAACACCTCAAAAAAGAAAATCAAGCGCATTAGGATCAGGCTTTATAATTGATAAAAAAGGAATTGTTATAACCAATAACCACGTAATTCAAGGCGCAGAAGATATATTTATTAGAACAAATGAGAATAAGGAATATAAAGCAAAAATTTTAGGTACCGATCCTTTGTCTGATGTTGCAGTTTTACAAATTATTACTGATGACAAATTTGAAACAGTAAAATTTGGAAATTCAGATACTGCAAGAATTGGAGATTGGGTCATAGCAATTGGAAATCCATTTGGATTAGGTGGAACAGTAACCGCAGGAATAGTTTCAGCAAGAAATAGAAATATTGGTATGTCAAGATATGAAGATTTTATACAAACAGATGCATCAATAAATTCTGGAAATTCAGGAGGTCCTTTATTTAACATGAAAGGAGAAGTGGTAGGAATTAATACTGCTATATTAGGTCAGTCAGGATCTATCGGTATTGGCTTTGCTATACCATCAAACAGTGCGAAATTAGTAATAGATCAACTTTTAGAATTTGGTGAAACAAAAAGAGGTTGGTTAGGGGTAAGAATTCAAACAGTCACAAAAGAAATTGCAGATGTAGAAAAATTAAAAAAAGCTCGAGGTGCATTGGTTGCAAGTGTTGCACCGGGCAGTCCATCAGATAAAGCTGGGATAAAGGATGGTGATATAATTCTAGAGTTTGATGGTAAAAAGATTAATGAGATGCAAGAACTTCCTTTAATTGTTGCCCAAACAAAAGTTGGAAAAGTTGTTAATGTAAAGATTTGGCGAAATAAAAAAGAAATTACAAAAAAAATTACTTTGGGAAGGTTAGAAACTTCTGAGGACTTTAAAGCAGAAAAACCAACAAAATCTAAAGCAACTTTTATAGACGGTTTAAAAATTGAAGTAAGAAAAATAACAAGAGATGACTTAGTAGAGAAAAAAATTCCGCTAAACACAACTGGAGTCGTAATCACAAAGATAGATACAGAAAGTCCTATTAATTATCTTAAAGTTGGTGATTTAATAGTAGAAGCTCAAAAAAGAAATATTAAGAGTCCAACTGAACTGAATAATTTAGTAAATGCAGCTTTAAAAACATCAAGTAAAACTATTTTAATTGCTGTAATTAATGATCAAAATCAAAAAAGATATATAGGTGTCAAATTAAAATAACATGGACTACAAGTCCAAAATCATTCTTATTGCTGGTCCCACAGCTTCTGGAAAATCAAAAATAGCAATCAACTTAGCAAAAAAAATTAACGGAGAAATCGTTAATGCTGACAGTATGCAAGTTTATAAACAGCTTAAAATACTTACAGCAAGACCTTCAGAAAAAGATCAAAAAAAAATTAAACACCATTTATTTGGCATCATTGATGTGCGGAAAAGATTTTCGACTGGCCAATGGCTTAAAAAGTGTATTAAAATAATTAATCAAATTAGAAAAAAGAATAAAGCTCCAATTATTGTTGGTGGAACTGGCCTGTATTTTAAAGCTTTAGTGGATGGGCTAGCAAGAATTCCAAAGTTCAAACATTCAGAAAAAAACAAGATACTTAAGCTTCACAACAAATTGGGTCAAGAGCAATTTTATAAAAAATTAGTCAAATTAGATCCTGTCTCTAAAAAATTTATTAATTCAAATGACGTTAATAGATCAATAAGAGCGTACGAGGTTAAAAAGTTTACCAAAAAATCATTATTTAAGTGGTTTAAAGAAACAAAGACCTTTTTCGATAAGAATGAATTTGTGATGACTTATGTAGATTATCCAAGAGACAAATTAATAAAGAATATCAAAAAAAGAATTGATAGGATGTTTGATTTAGGAGCGATAAAAGAAGTTAAGAAATTCAATCTCATTAAAATTAACAAACAGAATAGCGTTAATCATGTGATTGGTATTAAAGAGATTAACTCTTATCTAAGTAAAAAAGCTGAATTGAACGATATTAAAGAACAGATATTAATAAAAACGAGGCAATACGCCAAAAGACAGAGCACTTGGTCTCGCGGTCATATGATTAATTGGCAAAAAATTGATACAAAATCAAAAAATCCATTCAAAAAAATTTTAAAATAATTTCTGCTAAAACTTGACCAATTAGCTTAACTTCAGCTAGATTGGCAAAATGTCTAAATTATATTCAGGTGCAGAAATTGTTTTCAAATGTCTTGAGGATCAAGATGTTGAATATATATTTGGTTATCCTGGCGGTGCCGTTCTTCCGATTTATGATGAATTAAAAAATCACGAGAGCATAAAACATATTTTAGTAAGACATGAACAAGGCGCAGGACATGCAGCAGAGGGTTACGCAAGATCTTCGGGTAAACCCGGTGTTGTATTAGTTACTTCTGGACCAGGAGCAACAAATGCTGTCACCGCCTTGACAGATGCATACATGGACTCAATACCATTAGTTTGTATATCTGGACAAGTCCCCACTCATTTAATTGGTACAGATGCGTTTCAAGAGTGTGACACAACAGGAATTACAAGGCCATGCACAAAACATAATTGGCTTGTAAAGGATGTAAAAGATTTATCAAAAATTATACATAAAGCTTTTGAAGTTGCTACAACTGGAAGACCAGGACCTGTTCTAGTTGATATACCAAAAGATATTCAGTTTCAAAAAACAAAATATGTTGGTTCAATCAAAAGAAAAAAACTAAACGGCAAAATTCATAACAAATTTAATCAAAGTGAAATTGATCAACTTGTAAAGTTGATGGTAAATTCATCAAGACCAATATTATATACTGGTGGAGGCGTAATTAATTCTGGGCCAAAAGCTAGCGAGTTATTAAGAGAACTCGTATCACTTACAGGTTTTCCAATAACTTCTACTTTGCAGGGCTTAGGATCATATCCTGGTGATGACAATCAATTTTTAGGTATGCTTGGAATGCATGGAACTTATGAAGCAAACAATGCAATGCATGATTGTGATTTGATGATTAACATTGGCGCAAGGTTTGATGATAGAATAACTGGAAAGATAGATGAGTTTTCACCAAAATCGAAAAAAGTTCATATAGATATTGATCCATCATCTATAAATAAAAATGTAAAAGTTGACTTACCAATTGTCGGTGATGTTTCCGAGGTGATGCTTTCGGTAATAAAGACTCTAAAAAAAAAGAATCCGAATTTTGCAAGCTCTAATAAAGAAAAAACTTCAAAATGGTGGGAGAAAATTTCTAAATGGAGATCAGTCAACTCACTTAATTTTATAAACAGTGATAAAACTATAAAACCACAACATGCTATTCAAAGATTGTATGAGCTTACAAAAGATAAAGATACTTATATAACTACTGAAGTAGGCCAACATCAAATGTGGGCAGCACAACATTATAAATTTAATAAACCAAACAGATGGATGACGTCTGGAGGTCTGGGAACAATGGGATACGGTTTGCCTGCAGCAGTTGGCGTTCAAATTGCACATCCTGATAAATTAGTGGTTGATATAGCAGGAGAAGCCTCTGTGTTAATGACAATACAAGAAATGTCTACAGCAGTTCAATATAATTTACCTATTAAAATTTTTATTTTAAACAACGAGTATATGGGAATGGTAAGGCAATGGCAGGAACTTCTTCACGAAAAAAATTATTCAGAAAGTTACACTGCAGCGCTTCCAGACTTTGTAAAACTAGCTGAAGCTTATGGATGTGTCGGTATTAGGGCTAAAACTCCTGATGAACTTGATGAAAAAATTAAAGAAATGATAAACATTAACAAACCTGTTATTTTTGACTGTCTAGTTGACAAAGAAGAAAATTGTTTTCCAATGATACCATCTGGTAAACCACATAACCAAATGTTGTTAGGTCCAAATGATCAAAAAGAAAATAAAATTACTGGAAAAGGAAAAACTTTAGTTTAATGTCAAAACCTAAATCAGCTTACAGCATACCTGGAAAAAAACAAAAAAATGATACGCATGTTATTGTTGTTTGGGTCGATAATGAGGCAGGTGTTTTAGCAAGAGTTGTAGGTTTATTTTCTGGAAGAGGGTACAATATCGAGTCGTTAGCAGTTGCTGAAGTAGATCCAAAATTAAATATTTCAAGAATTACGATAGTTACAACAGGTTCACCCCAGGTAATAGAACAGATTAAACTCCAATTAGGAAAATTAGTACCTGTTCATAAAGTTGCTGATTTTATGAGAGGTGATAAAAAAATCATTTTTAAAGAAATGGCTTTGCTTAAGATTGTTGGAAACAACGTAAAAAGAAAGAAAGCTATAAAGTTTTGCAAAAAATTTAATCCTGTTGTATTAGATAAAACAAATAAATCAGTGGTTATACAAATTACTGCTTTAAGAAGAGAGATAGATACTATAATGAATGATCTTAAAAAGACTGGTTTAGTAAGTGTATCAAGAACTGGTGCTGTAGCAATGACTAGAGGGGCTGAAGTTTTTAGATAATTTAAGGAGAATATTATGAAGATGTTTTATGAAAAAGATACTGATCCAAATCTAATTAAGAATAAAAAGATTGCTATTTTCGGGTATGGTAGCCAAGGACATGCTCATGCTTTAAATTTAAAAGATAGCGGGGTTAAAGAAGTCGTTGTAGCACTAAGAGATGGGTCTTCTAGCAAAGCAAAAGCTGAGTCCAAAGGGTTAAAAGTTATGAATTTATCTGATGCTGCTGAATGGGCAGACGTGATTATGATTTTAACACCAGACGAATTACAAGCATCGATTTATAAAAATCACATTGAACAAAGAGTAAAAGAGGGAACTTCAATTGCTTTTGCTCATGGTTTAAATGTTCATTATGATCTGATTAAAGCTAGAAAAGATTTAGATGTTTTTATGGTTGCACCAAAAGGCCCAGGACATTTGGTAAGAAGCGAATTCGAAAAAGGAGGTGGAGTTCCATGTCTCTTTGCAGTTCATCAAAATGGATCGGGTAAAGCTAGAGATTTAGCTATGTCATATGCTTCTGCAATTGGTGGTGGTCGATCTGGTATTATTGAAACTACATTTAAAGATGAAGTAGAAACAGATTTATTTGGAGAACAAACTGTTTTATGTGGTGGATTAGTTGAATTAATAAAAAATGGTTATGAAACTTTGGTTGAAGCTGGCTATGAACCGGAAATGGCATATTTTGAAACTGTTCACGAAGTAAAATTAATTGTTGATTTAATTTATGAAGGTGGAATTGCCAACATGAATTATTCTATTTCTAATACGGCTGAGTACGGAGAATATATGTCGGGTCCAAGAATTATAAATAAAGAAGAAACGAAAAAGAGAATGAAAGAAGTTCTTCAAGATATTCAGTCAGGAAAATTTACTAAGCAGTGGATGGATGAATGCAAAAACGGCCAGAAAAATTTTCTTAAAACAAGAGAGAAACTAGCTGAACATCCAGTTGAAAAAGTAGGTGCTAAATTAAGAGCTATGATGCCTTGGATTTCAAAAAAGAAACTAGTGGATAGCGATAAGAATAATTAAAATCCAATTTTTCAAAAATTTAGAACTCTTTTATTTTGCAATCTGTGCTAGAGAATGTATTATCACAATAACTAAAAAAATTATTTTATGAGCGATAAAGAGAAAGTTTATATTTTCGATACAACAATGAGAGACGGTGAGCAGTCACCTGGCGCCTCAATGAGTGTTGAGGAAAAAATTCAAATTTCAAGGGTGTTTGATGAAATGGGAATTGATATAATTGAGGCAGGATTTCCAATTTCATCTCCCGGTGATTTTGAAGCAGTTTCTGAAATAAGTAAAAGTGTGAAGAATTCTATACCGTGTGGTTTATCAAGAGCATTAAAAAAAGATATAGATGCGTGTCATGAGTCACTTAAGTTTGCAAAAAGATTTAGAATTCATACTTTTATTTCAACCAGCCCAGTCCACATGAAACACAAACTAGATATGACTAACGATCAAGTTTTAGATGCAATAAAAGAAAGTGTTACTTACGCAAGAAAATTTACTAACGATGTAGAATGGTCTTGTGAAGATGGAACAAGAACAGATTTAGATTTTATGTGCAAAACTATTGAGTTAGCAATTAAATGTGGCGCAACAACAATTAATATACCCGATACTGTAGGCTACTCGATTCCCGAGGAGTTTGCTCGTACAATAACGCATATAAAAAACAATGTTCCAAACATTGATAAAGCAATTATATCAGCGCATTGTCATAATGATTTAGGTTTGGCTGTTGCTAATGCTTTAGCAGGATTGTCAGCAGGTGTTAGACAAATCGAATGTACTATAAATGGAATTGGAGAGAGAGCAGGTAACGCTGCTTTGGAAGAAATCGTAATGGCTATTAAGACAAGGAATGATCTTATGCCTTATGAAACAGGAATTAAGACTGAACTAATTAGTAAAGCCTCAAAGATAGTATCGAACGCCACTGGGTTTCCAGTTCAATTTAATAAAGCAATAGTTGGCAAAAATGCTTTTGCACATGAATCAGGAATTCATCAAGATGGAATGTTAAAAAATAGAGAGACATACGAAATTATGACACCAGAAAGTGTTGGTGTTAAAAAAACATCTTTGGTAATGGGTAAACACTCTGGCAGACATGCATTTAAAGATAAATTGAGTGATTTAGGATATTCAGACTTAACAGATGATGTTGTACAAGCCGCATTTGGAAAATTTAAAGTTTTAGCTGATAAGAAAAAGCATGTTTACGATGAAGATATCATTGCTTTAGTAGATGATAGCCTAATAATTGATAATAAAATAAATGCTATCAGCCTAAAATCTTTGAAAGTTTTTGCAGGCACTGGTGAACCCCAAAAAGCTGAGATGACACTGGATGTCCTTGGCGAAATTAAAAAAACTTCACAGACAGGAGATGGCCCTGTTGATGCGACATTTAAGTGTATTAAAGCGCTCTATCCTCATGACATGAAACTTTTATTGTATCAAGTCCATGCTGTAACAGAAGGGACTGACGCTCAGGCAACAGTAAGTGTCAAGATTGAGGAAAATGACAGATCTACTGTTGGACAATCTGCGGATACTGATACACTAGTTGCTTCAGCAAATGCTTACTTGAATGCTCTGAATAAAATGTTAATAAAGCGAGAGAAAAAAGCTATGAATGAAAGTATTAAACACCAAAAAGTAAAAGGAATTTAAATGTCGATATTAGGTAAGCTCACACAAATATGGAGCCAGGATATGGCAATCGATTTAGGAACAGCAAACACTCTTGTAGTTTTAAAGGGTCAAGGAGTTGTTTTAAATGAGCCATCAGTTGTAGCTGTTGTAGATAACAAAGGTAAAAAATCAGTTCTTGCTGTAGGTGATGAAGCAAAAACGATGCTAGGTAGAACTCCAGGAAATATTCAAGCGATAAGACCTTTAAGAGATGGAGTTATCGCTGATTTTATTGTTACAGAAGAAATGATCAAGCATTTCATAAAAAAAGTTCACAAAAGAAGTTCTTTTGCAAATCCAAGAATTCTAATTTGTGTCCCGACTGGCTCAACTCCAGTTGAGAGAAAAGCAATTCAAGATAGTGCCCTTGCAGCAGGCGCAAGACGTGTTCAATTAATTGAGGAGCCAATAGCAGCTGCAATCGGTGCGGGCCTACCAATATCAGAAGCAACAGGATCAATGGTAATTGATATAGGTGGAGGTACTACAGAAATCGCGGTTATGTCTCTTGGTGGAGTTGTGTATTCCAATTCTTTAAGAGTGGCAGGAGATGCAATGGATGGTGCATTCGCAAATTATATGAGGAAAGAATACAATTTAATGATCGGTGATAGTACTGCAGAAAAAATAAAAAAAGAAATTGGAACAGCAATCGCAACAAATAATAATACATATGCTGTTAAAGGTAGAGATTTAAGGTCAGGAACACCTAAGGAAGTAGGTATTACTGAGGAGGATTCTGTCGAGGCTTTAAATCCTATTTTAAGAGAAATGATTAATGGAATTAAAGATGCTTTAGAAAATACACCACCTGAATTATCAGCAGACTTAGTTGATATGGGTTTAACTTTGACTGGAGGTGGTGCATTATTAAAGAACATTGATAAAAGATTATCTAAAGAGACTGGTCTACCAGTTCATATCGCAGATGATCCTTTAGCTTGTGTTGCAATCGGAACCGGGAAGGCACTAGAACAAGAGGAAATATTCTCTACTGTATTATCTGAATATTAATAAACGATGCAAACAAACAGAGATGATTTCATTATTGCAATCAGATCTGCATTTCTTAAAAAAGGAAACCAACAGAGATTTTCATTAATCGCTCTTATACTTTTTTCAATTTTTATAATAGTGCTCGGTAAATATAATTTTAAAGGGGTAAACTTTTTAAAGCTATCCATTAAAGAAGTTGTTTATAGAACAACATTTATTGTATCTGTTCCAGAAAACTTTGTCATTAGTAGCTATCATACAATACGTGGTCATTTTAATTTATATTCAAATTATGAAAATTTAAAAAAAGATTATGAAAGCCTTAAAGCGACAAAGTTAAATGCAGACTTCCTAAAATCTGAAAACGAAGCGCTTAAATCAAAGATTGATGATGTATCAACACAATCATCTGAGCTATTAGCAAAAGTAATTATAGATAAAAAAAGTCCGTTTTTAAGATCTGTAATAGTAAACAGGGGAAGTAAAGATAATGTAATTTTGGGAATGGCAGTTTTGGATGGTAAATTTCTTGTTGGGAAAGTTGTAGAAGTAAATTATTCAACTTCAAGAGTTTTATTATTGTCTGATTTAAATAGTAAAATTCCTGTATCTATAGAACCAAATGGTGTTCAGTCAATACTCTCTGGAAGTGGATCTAGTTTTGGAGAAATTCAATACATAAAAGAGGATTATGACTTAGAGAATGATTCTGAAATTTTTACGTCTGGATCAGGAGGAATTTTTCGTTCAGGAATTCCAATTGGAAAAACAATTGCTGATGAAAAAATTGGTCTTGATACAATAAAAGTTAAATTTCATTCAGATTTTTCGCAACTGCGTTTGGTAAAAATTGTATCTTTTGAAGAGGTAAAACAAAATGATTGAAATTTCAAAAATATCAATTTTAAGCAAAATTTTTAATTCTTTACCAATCATCATATTATTTATATCAGTCCTTAACGAATTTGATTTTAACTATCTTAACTTTAAATATTTTTCCTTTAATTTTCCGTTTATATTAATTTTTTACTGGAGTTTAAAAGGTGGAGAAAAGCTAGGATATGGCTTTGTTTTTATTGCAGGATTAATAAACGATGTCGTTGTTGGCTTGCCTATGGGTGTAAGCAGTCTTTCATATCTGTTAATATGTGGTTTTGCAGTATACTTAAGAAATATAACCTTAAGGCCTAATTTAGTTAAAGATTGGCTTTTTTTTCTATTTACTATCTCTCTCGTAAATTCAATAATTTACATTGTTTTAATTATTTTTTTTGGAATAAATATGAATTATTACTTTTTATTTTTTAATATTATATTTACTTTTATGTTTTATTATATTTTTTCATATATTTTTGATTATTACTCAAAATTCAATATTACGAGATAATTATGTTTGGTGGTGGAGGAGATTCAGGATACAAAAAATTAAGCACAGTTAATAGAAGAATGTTCATTATGACTGCTGCTAAATTAGTAATATTTGGTGGAATTATTACTAGACTTTTCAGTCTTCAAATAAATGAGAATAAAAAGTATTTAACTTTATCTGATAAAAATCGATTAAGAGAGTGGAGATTGCCACCTGTCAGAGGAGATTTTGAAGATTTTTTCGGAAATAAAATCGCCAGCAATCTAAAAGTTTATCAATTACATGTGGTACCTGAACAAGTAGAAGATTTCAGATATTTAATGATAAGGCTAAGAGATATCTTAGATATAGACTCTAAAACTTTTAAAAAGATTTTGAAGAAAAGAAATCAGCAAAAATCTTGGGAGACATTGATAATATCAGAAAATTTAAGCTGGGATCAGTTTGCAAAAATTAATTTTTACCTTCATGAATTATCAGGTGCTAAACCCGTTCTTTCAGTTGCAAGAAACTATCCTTATAATGAAAAATTTACTCATTTACTTGGATATGTTGCTCAAGCAAGTGAAAAAGACCTAATTGAAAATGAAGTTATTAAAAAAAGTCACGTCCCCGGTCTAAGAGTTGGTAAAATTGGTTTAGAAAAAACTTATGAAAATCAATTGATTGGCTCAAATGGTATCCAAAGATATGAAGTAAATGCATATGGAAAACGAATTAACCAAATTGATTTTGTTGAAGGTAAAAAAGGAACCAATATTAAATTAACAGTCGATACAGAAATACAAGCTCAATGTAACGAACTTCTTAAAGATAAAGCTGGATCAATATGTGTAATGGACATTTATACAGGTGAATTAATTGCAATGCATTCTTCCCCATCTTTTGATCCAAACTTATTTTTATATGGAATAAGTCATGACAATTGGAATGAAATACTTAACAATCCAAAAAAACCACTAATAAACAGATCTATACAAGGTTTATATCCTCCCGGATCAACTATTAAGCCAATTGTTGCACTTTCTGCACTAGAAAATGATGTTATCTCAACAAAGTTTAAAGTTAACTGCACTGGTAAAACAGAAATGTATGGGCAAACATATCATTGTTGGAAAGATACAGGTCACGGCATAGTCAACTTAAGAGATGCTCTTAAAGTGTCTTGTGATACCTTTTTTTATGAAATGTCACGAAGACTTGGAGTGGATAGATTAAATCTTACAGCAAAAAAATTTGGTTTAGGTGAAAAGGTATTTAATGGTACTTATAACGAAGAAAAAAAAGGATTGATACCATCAACACAATGGAAAAAAAATGCATTAGGACGGGGATGGGTTTTAGGAGAAACTTTAATTACTGGAATAGGCCAAGGATATATGCAAACAACACCACTTCAATTATGTCTTATGACTGCCCAATTGGCAAACGGAGGGTTTAAAATAAAACCTAAAATTATCTATGATAAAAAAAGCGACACTTATGAAAAAATAAAATATGAAATGGAAAAAAATAGAATTGAACTATTAAGTGATTTTCAACAAGATGATGCATTGGTTGACTTTTCTTTAGAGAGGAAAAAACGTGATACAGATCTTTATAAACCTTTATATAGAAATCAGGAGAATGTAAAATTTGTTCTTGAAGCTATGTTTGCATCTACAAATGAAGTCAGAGGCACATCCTATTCATCAAGAATTAGTGATAAAAAATACCAATTTGCAGGTAAAACTGGCACTTCTCAGGTTAAAAAAATCACAGAGATACAAAGAGAACTTGATTTAGATATATCTCAAATTCCATATGAAGAAAGAGATCATGCTTTATTTGTAGCATTTGGGCCATATATTAATCCAAGATATGCTTTAAGTGTTTTTGTGGAACATGGTGGTGCTGGAAGTTCTGCTGCAGCACCCCTAGCAAAAAAACTATTTAAAACTATTGTTGATAGACACGAAGAAAGAGAAAAAATCAGAGAAAAAAGTTTAATGGAAATATAAATGTTTAAAGAAACAGCACTAAGTGGACAAACAACATTCTTTCAAAAATTAAGATCGCTCGATTATATTTTATTAGTCTGCATTTTAATATTGGGAGTCATAAGTTCTTTTGCGATGTATGCAACTGATGGAGGTGAACTTTTATACCATACAAAAAGCCATGTTTTGAGATTTATAATTTTCTTTATAATGATGTTTGTTCTCTCTTTCCTAAACATAAGATTTTGGCATGCCACTGGTTATTTATTTTATATTATGGTTTTGGGATTACTTATATGGGCATCTCTTTACGGAATTACTGCTTCCGGTTCTCAAAGATGGGTTGATTTATACTTCATAAATCTTCAACCATCAGAATTGATGAAAATTGCTATTATAGTTTGTTTTGCAAAATTTTATCACAGAGCCAAGATAAATCAGATTAACCACTTTAAAAATTTGCTTGTTCCAATGATGATATTGATTTTACCTATATTATTAGTTGTAAGCCAACCTGATTTAGGAACTTCAATTTTAATTGCGTTGAGTGGAATTATAGTGCTGTGGCTAGCAGGTATTAACTTAAAGTATTTTATATATTCTGGTTTATTTTTATTAATTTCATTGCCTTTTGTTATTGCATTTTTAAAACCTTATCAAAAATTAAGAATTTTAACTTTTTTCAACCCTGATAAAGATCCGTTAGGAGCTGGCTATCAAATTATTCAATCTAAAATAGCAATAGGATCTGGTGGTCTTACTGGAAAAGGTTTTTTAAAAGGAACACAAGGTTATCTTGAATTTTTACCTGAGAAACATACAGATTTTATTTTTACATTATTTTCTGAAGAGCATGGTTTTATTGGATCCTTAGCACTTTTATTTATTTACGGTGTTATTATTTATAGAATTATAGACATAGGAAAAAACGCTAGAAGTTTTTTTGGTAAACTATTTTGTTTTGGGTTTGCATCATCAATTTTTGTATTTATCACTGTAAATATGTCTATGGTTTTAGGTTTATTACCAATAGTTGGTTCCCCTTTACCGATAATGTCTTATGGTGGTTCTTCAATGTTAGCTACGATGATAGGTTTTAGTATTGTGATGAGTACAAAAATTTATCAAAAGCAGCTTATTGCTTAATTTGTCGCAATAATTTATTACTTTGATATTGTATCTTAAAGAATGAGTCATACAAAAATTGGAATAGTAGGCGCTGGTATTCAAGGTGTCTGTAACGCTTTGTTTCTTCAAAAAAAAAATTATGAAGTACATCTTTTTGATAGAGAGGAACCCGGTTCAGCAGCATCTTATGGAAATGCTGGTCATTTTTCACCATACGCATCTGTACCACTTAATAGACCAGACATATTAACAGATGTTCCTGCTATGCTTATAAGTTCAAAAGGACCATTAGCCTTAAAATGGAATTACGTTCCAAAAATGATTCCATGGTTTTTTAAATTAATTAAAAATTGTACAACAAAAAAAATGATGCATACAGCAAAATATATGCACCAAATTTTGGATCTTGCATTACCTGCTTATGACGAGTTATTTGACGAAATTGATCTTGATGGTTTGGTAAAAAAAAATGGCATAATGTATGTTTGGACAAAAAAAAATATAGCTAGTAGAGAATTAGAAATAAAAATAAGGGATCAGCTTGGTGTAGAACAAAAGTTAGTTGGTCCAAAAGAAATAAGCGATCTTGAACCGAACTTAAAAAAATTTTACCATGGTGGAGTTTTTTATCCTAATGCTAGACACACTATAAACCCAAGAAAAGTATTATTGAAATTATTTGACCTATTTTTAAAAAAAGGCGGTAAATTCCAAAAAACGAATGTAGAAAATATAATATTCAATGGCGAGACACCAATTATAAAGACTATTAATGATAATGTAATTTTTGATAAAGTAATTGTTGCATGTGGAGCATTTTCAAAAAAACTAACTGATAATTTAAATGAAAAAATTCCTTTAGATACTGAAAGGGGATATCATGTTCACTTTAAAAATTGTGAACACTTAATTTCAAGACCCGTTGTTTTTGCAAATAGGGGTTTCGGTATGACACCAATGGAACAAGGTTTAAGGGTTGTTGGAACTGTCGAATTTGGAGGATTAGATAATCCACTTTCAAAATCAAGAATTAAAAATTTAATAGACAATGCAAAATATATGCTGGATGGATTATCAGAGCACGAGGATGAATGGCTAGGTTTTAGGCCAACGCTACCAGACTTTTTACCAATTATTGGAAGTTCAAAAAATCATAAAAATGTTTATTATTCATTTGGTCATCATCATTTAGGATGGACTTTAGGTGCAATCTCGGGAAAAATAGTATCAAAAATGATTTCTGGAGAAAAAACCAATTTAGATTTAGAACCTTACAGTTCGGTAAGGTTTAGTTAGACTTGATAAGAAAAATTAATTTTGCTTATATATTTTTATTTTTAGCAGTTTTATTTTGGTCTGGAAATTTTTTGGTTGGAAAATATGCTAGTTACCATGAAATTCCACCCTTTTCTTTAAATTTTTATAGATGGTTATTTGCGTGGCTTATTTTGATACCATTTACATATAATGAAATTATTCTTAACAAAAATTATATAATAGATAATTATAAATTTTTTATTTTGTTAGGAATAACAAGTGTTACAATTTTTAATTCCATAGTTTATTATTCACTAAACTTTACTCAAGTTATTAGTGGTGTACTCATGATTTCAACAATTCCTGTAATGATTATGTTCATTTCTTCGATATTAAAGATTGAAAAAGCTAACAAATTTCAATTGATTGGAGTGGTATTATCATTTTTAGGTGTCATTACAATTATTACAAAAGCTAATTTTGAAGTTTTGAGAAATCTAAATTTTAATAAAGGTGATTTAACTATGGTTGTTGCAATGTTATCTTGGGCGACATATTCATCCCTACTTAAAATGAAAAAAAATGACGTATCTCAGCTTTGCCTATTACAAATAATTATTTCTTTTGGTCTGCTATTTTTAATTCCAGTTTATATTTTTGAGTTTATTTTAGGTTATCGTATTGAAATTAACTTACCTTTTACGCTAACTCTCACTTATGTTGTTTTATTTCCAGGTCTTTTATCATTCATCTGTTGGATAAAAGGAATTTCATTGATTGGTCCAAATAGATCAGGGATTTTTTTACACTTAATGCCAATATTAAGTGCGATAATGGCAATGATTATTTTTGACGAGCGATTTATGTTTTTTCATGCACTAGGAGCTTTATTCATTTTAAGCGGGATATTAATATCTAATAAGAGAATAAGTAATTAAATGAACTTACCAATAATAAATCATGATGATTATGTTGCAAAAATAAATGATGATAATAAATTCCCTATAAAAAAATTTGGTGAGCTTGCAAAATATCTATTAAGTGAAGGTGTCACTAAAAAATTTATACAACCTGAATTTTGTTCTGTTGAAACATTGAGTAAAGCACATTCAGTAGACTATATTAATAAGATTAAAAATAAGAATTTAGATACCCAATCTCAAAAAAAAATAGGCTTTCCTCTAAATAATAGTGTAGTTAATAGATCATTTAGAGCTACAGGAGGAACAGTCTTAGCAAGTAAATTGGCTTTACAAAATCGTTTATCGTGTAACACAGCAGGCGGAAGTCATCATGCAACGCGAGATGAAGGAGCAGGTTATTGTGTTTTCAATGATGTAGCAGTTGCAGCTAAGCATGTGCTTTCAAAAAAAACTATTAAAAAAGTATTGATAATTGACTTAGATGTTCATCAAGGCAATGGAAATTCTGAAATTTTTAAAAAAGATAGATCAGTTTTTACATTTAGTATGCATTGTAAATCAAATTACCCAGCAAAAAAATCAAATAGCGATTTAGATGTTGAATTAAAAGATAATACTGAAGACAAGGAATATATTGACGTTTTGAAAAAGAATTTACTTATTTTAAACAAAGAAAACTTCGATTTGATTTTTTATATTGCTGGAGTAGACATCCATCATAATGACAGACTAGGCAAATTAAAAATCACAGATGAAGGCATTAAAAATAGAGAGGAATTAGTAATTTCTAATTTTTTTGATAAAAAAATTCCATTGTGCGGGGTTTTAGGCGGCGGATATAACAAAGATTTTAAAAAATTAGTTGAGCTTCATGCTATTTTACATAAATCTTGCGCATCAATATTATGAAAAAAATTAATTCAAAACTTTCTTCAGAACAAAAATTAATTCTATTTGAAGAGGGTACTGAAAGACCAGGTTCAAGTATATTAAATGAAGAAAAAAGAGAAGGATCTTATCACTGTGTAAATTGTGATGTAAAATTATTTGACTCTAGTTCAAAATACGAAAGTGGTTCTGGTTGGCCTTCGTTTTACGATTCTTTACCAAACGTGTTTGAAACAAAAACTGATCATCATATTGGTTACGCAAGAACAGAATATCATTGTAAAAATTGCGGTGGTCATCATGGACATATATTTAATGATGGACCTAAACCAACTGGAAAAAGATTTTGTAACAATGGTGCCTGTCTAAACTTTAAGCCTAAAAAATGATTATTCAATATACTGTTTTTTTATTTGGTTTAATTTGGTCATTCTCAATTATTAAAACCCAATCAATTTTTAACAAAAAAGTCGGATTAATATTTAAAATATTTATTTCAAAAATTTCTTGGTTTTCTTTCTTAGCTGCTTGTTACTTTGGATTTAAAAATTTTTCAATTAAACTGACTTTTATTGGGATTTTTGTTAGTATATTATTGGTTCAGTTAAGTTTTTCATTTATTAAAAATAAGCTTAAAGAAAAATTTGATGAACAAAAATTACATCAGTTTAAAACTTTTTTTGAAATTACTTTAATACTTTTGATTCTTTTTTTTATATTATTTTAGAAAGTCTTTTAGTTTGTTTTCTTTTTCTAAAGCTCTTAATTCAGTATAACCTCCTACGTGGTGGTCACCAAAAAAAATTTGGGGGATAGTTCTTTGACCATTAGTTTTTTTAATCATTTCGTCTCTTATACCCTCGCCAGATGAAACATCTATTTCACTAAACTTTAATTTATTTCTTTCAAGCAATCTTTTTGCAGCATCGCAAAAATTACAAGAAGGACCTGTGTAAATGAGAATATTTTTCATTTCTTATTTATAATCATTTTTTTTTATTTTTCTTCTAATTTCTTTTCTAGATAATTCAAATTTTTTCCTATGTTTGATACTTTGGTTTTTAGCTCTTTTTCTCCAAAGTCTAAAAGAAGAGGGTTTCAATTTTTTTCTCATTATTTTAATTACGTCACTCTCAGAATATCCGGATCTTTTTTTTATTTCCTCAAAAGTGATACGATCGGCCCAGGCAGCCCACACAACCCAATCTGGACTCATAGAATTCGGCTCTGGATTTTTGACCTTTGTTACAGGCCTGTGACCTTTTTTCATAATTTATTAATAAATATCAAAAATTTGCTTAATGCAATTTTTATAGGGTGTGTTATACTGGGTTCTGATAGTCCTATCTAGCCATCTTTAGCTCCCGGTTTTTTAGGACTATCTCAAAATGTTTCCCCTAGACTATTTTCTTTTCTTACAAATTATACTTTTTTTATTTATTACTCCAGGTACCCCGAGAATAGTGATTATATCTTTATCTATTAGTTTTGGTGTCCGTAATTGTGTTTGGGTAGCACTAGGCGATGTGACTGCAAACATTTTACAAGCGAGTTTAATAATATTTTTACTTCATTCTTTTTTTTTAGATAATCCTAACCTATTAAACTTTATTAAATGGATAGGGGTTGCCTATCTATTTTATCTAGCGACTGATATTTATTTTTCAAAAGTTAAAAATTTAAAAAATGTAAATTCTGAGAAGTCTAGATTTTCTTTATTTAAAGATGGTTTCTTAGTTGCAGGTACAAGTCCAAAAGCTTGGGCTTTTTTCCCATTAATATTTCCACAATTTATTAATTTTGAGACAAATTATGTTGTCCAGTTTTTAATTTTAATAATAACTTACGTTGTTTTAGATTTTTTATCTTTGATTTGTTATGCTATCCTTGCAGATAAATTAATTGATTGGTTAAAAGCGAATCCAAAGACAATTAACACAATTTCCGCGTGTGTACTTTTTTCAATTGGAGTATTTATAGCGTTAACACAACAATATTAAAATATTTGTGGTAATAATAACTTGAGGATATGAAATTAGGATTTATAGGAACAGGTGAGATCACAAAAGCTGTGGTAATTGGTGTTTTAGGCTCTAAAATTAAATTTCAAAAAATTTATTTATCAAAAAGGAACAGTAAAATTTCCGCTTTCTTAAAAAAAAAAAGTAAAAAAATTAAAATTGAAAAAAATAATCAGAACTTAATAGATAAATCAGATTGGGTTTTTTTAGCAGTAACCCCTAAAGTTGGTAATAAAATTATAAAAAAATTACATTTTAAGAGAAGTCAAACAATAGTAAGCTTTATTTCTACAATTCAGCTTCCAAAACTTAAAAAATTAACAAAAAACAGAACTAATATTGTTCGCGCAATTCCCTTGCCACCAATATCTCTAAGAAAAGGTCCAATTCCAATTTTCCCACCGAATAAAAAAGTTAAAAGATTTTTTTCTAATTTAGGGACAGTAATCGAAATAAATGATGAAAAAAAATCTCTAAATTTCTGGTCAACTTCAGGAATGATGGCCCCATTCTATGAACTTTTAAACACTTTATCCAAATGGCTTATTTCAAAAGGTGTTAAAAAAAATAACGCGCAAAGTTATATTACTTCATTATTCATAGCCCTATCTGAGAGTGCATATAGTCATTCAAATAAAGATTTATCAATTTTAGTGAAAAACTCACAAACTCCTGGTGGACTTAATGAACAAGCTGTGCGATCATTAAGGAAATTGAAATTTTACAGTTCCACTGATAAAATTTTAAATGAAATCCTTAAAAGATTAAAAAAATAAATAAAATGAGAGAAATTATAAAAAACGTTAAAGAAAAACTGATTTCTAAGTACTCAAAAAGCGATAATCCAAAAAAGTTTAAACCAAGACTAAAAGCTAGAATAAGAAAAAATAAACGTTTAATTGTCAAAAATATAGATAACTTTTTTGATTGGATTAAAGGAGCGGAAATAGTTGAACTTAAAAAATGTAATACTAGTGAGGATCCTGTAAGACCTGAACTGGATAATAAATTTAGAACTAGCTATGGCAGAAAAATTTATGGAGTAAAGTATAAAGGTGAAATTCATGCTGTAATGTGTTTTGCTTTTACTAATGAAATTCCTAAAAGTGTTGAAGAATTGGATATGATGAGCAAGGATGCTTTTCTTCAAAGTATACGAAGAGAATATCAAGTAGGAAAAATAGCAATTGCATACACAGTATGGTCAAAAAAAAGGGGCGGAGGTAAATTGATTGTAAAAGAGGTATTTAAATTAATTAAAAAAACACATCATTTAAATCGGCTTATTACTTTATCACCACTCACAGAAATGGCACGAAAGTTTCATTTAAGTAACGGAGCTGTTCAAATACAAGTTAACGAGACCACCCAAAACTTTGAATACGAAAAAGTTTGAAGTTTTTTTTCAAATGAAATACGTTTAACAAGTTAATTCTTATGATAAGGATCTAACTAATGAACAGAAACTTATTCGTACTTTTTTTTAGTCAAATTTTTAGTTTTACAGCTGCACCAGTAACAGTTTTTCTAAGTGGTATTATTGGATCACAAATAAGCCCATTGAAATCTTTATCAACTTTACCAATGTCAATATCTGTTGTTGGTATCGCTTTCGGAGCAATAGTTGCCACTAAAACGATGAGTTTATTAGGAAGAAAAGCTGGCTTTATTTTTGCAGCCATCTCTAATTGTTTAGTTTCGTTGTTAGCCGCATATTCAGTTATGTCTCAGAATTTTGTTTTGTTTTGCATAGCTAATTTTTTTATTGGGATTGGAATGGCATTTACTCATCAATATCGTTTTGCTGCAGCTGAAAGTGTTGATAAAGAGAAAATACCAAAAGCAATTTCAATAATTCTTTTAGGAGGTATAGTTTCTGCATTTATTGGTCCAGGCACAGCAAATTTAACAAAAAACTTTTTATCAGAACAGTTATATGTTGGCTCATATGTATCTCTTGCGGTGTATATGTTTCTGCCAGCTATTCTCTTTTTATTTTACAAAAACAATACAATCGAAAAAAAAGATATAAGTTTTATTGGTAGAGGCTATCTTGAAATTATTTCTCAACCTAGATTTTTACAAGCAATGGTGGCAAGTGCATTTGGATATGCAATAATGACCTTTTTGATGACTGCTACTCCAATAAGCATGCATGTAATGGAAAATATGTCATTAGATAAGACAAGTTTTGTTATTCAGATACATGTTGCATCAATGTTTTTACCATCCCTAATAACTGGAAATTTGATAAAGAAATTCGGACATAGCAAAATTATGTATGTAGGCGTGCTACTTTATAGCGTTACAATACTCTTAAGTTTACTTGAGCAAACTTTTTTTAATTATCTAATTGCCCTCATTTTCTTAGGATTTGGCTGGAATTTTTTATTCATATCAGGAACAAGTCTTCTGGTAACAACTTATAAAGAACACGAAAAATTTAAAGCTCAAGGTTTAAACGATTTTGTAGTTTATTCAGTGCACGCAATAGGAAGTTTATCAGCTGGTATATTATTAGTCTTAACTAATTGGAAGTTAATGAACATTATCTGTATTCCTTTAATGGCAATTATTTTGATTACAATATTAAGAGCTGAATTTATTGAAAAAAAAACTAGAAATACTTTTTAAAATCTTCGGCTACCTTTAGTATTTCTAAATCAACAAGACCACCAATTATCAATTGAATAGCAACAATTAAAATAAAGCCTAAACCTACATAAGCAATCCACAAATGTTTTTGAATGTAGTTTGCAAGATAAGTTGCGAGCGCACCTGTCAAAACAACTGATAAAACCAAACCAAAAACCATAAATCCAAAGTTTCCTTTTGCAGCACCAACTACCCCAATAACGTTATCGAAGCTGATTGTAATATCCGCAAAAAGAACTTTATAGACACTTTGTATGTATGAGGGCTGTTTTGATACCTTAGTTGGAGATTTAATTTTTTTGATCTCAAACAAATCTTTTCTTAAATCATTAACAATCCAAACTAGTAGTAGTCCACCCAAAATTTTAATAAAATAAAATTTAAATAAGTATGTCGCAAATATAGCAAAAATAACTTTAAAAACTAAAGCGCCTGCAACACCCCACAATATAATTTGTTTTCTGTGTTTAGGTACAAAGTTAGCTGCTATTAGTCCAATTATAATTGCGTTATCCGCTGCAAGAATAATATCTATGAAGATAATTTGTAAGAGTATGATAGATTGTTCGATCAAGATTCCTTGATAATATAAAATTTTTTGTATAATTCAATTAAAAGTAGTGAAAATTTTTATTGATTTAAAGATTTAGACATAATCAAATAGGTGTTTAATAAATTAAGGAGGAGAAATGAAAATATTTAAATATATTTTATCAATTTTTGTTGCCTTACTTATATTTACACATTCAAATGCTGCTGAAAAATGGGATATGGCTCTGGCTTATGGTGCTGGAAACTTCCATTCAGCAAACGCAACTGAATTTGCAAATAACGTAACAAAAAAAAGTAAAGGCAAACTCACTATAGTTACTCATCCGGGTGGCTCTCTATTTAAAGGGGGAGAAATTTTTAGAGCTGTTAGAACTGGTCAAGCTCCAATTGGAGAAAGATTTATGTCAGCTTTAGGTAAAGAAGATCCATTACTAGAAATTGACTCACTTCCATTTTTAGCGACTTCATATGGTGATGCTATGAAACTTTATAAGGCTTCAAAAGCTGAAATTGCAAAAAGCTTAGATAAAAAAGGACTTGTATTTTTATATGCAGTTCCATGGCCAGCTCAAGGTTTGTACTCTAAAAAAGAAATTAATAGTGTTGCAGATCTTAAAGGTTTAAAATTTAGAGCTTATAACAGTGCAACTGTAAGAATTGCAGAATTAACTGGTATGGCTCCAACTAAAATTGAAGCTGCTGAGATATCTCAAGCATTTTCAACAGGAGCTGTTGAAAGTATGATTACCTCTCCAACAACTGGTAAGAACAAAAAAATTTGGGAAAATGGAGTAAAATATTTTTATGACATTGCTGCATGGTTTCCAAAAAACATGATTATAGCTAATAAAGAGGCGTGGAATAAGTTAGATAAAGCGACTCAAGATTTAATCATGAAAGAAGCAGCAGTTGCTGAGAGAAAAGGTTGGCAGCTTTCTAAAATGGGAAATAAAAATGACAAAAAAGCTTTAGCTGATGCGGGCATGAATGTTGGTAAAGTTAACGCTGCTTTAAAATCTCATTTTGAAAAAGTCGGTCAAACAATGTCTAAAGAATGGGCTAGCAAAGCTGGTTCAAGAGGACAAACTGTTTTATCAAAATATTGATAATTTAAAATAAAAGGCCATCTATAAATGATGGCCTTTTTAAATTATGTTAATCAAAATAGAAAACTTCCTTCATCGAATTTATAAATTTTCAGGTATATTAGCAGCTATATTTCTCATACTTGTTGCAGTCTTTATTTTAATTGGAATATTGTCTCGAATTTTTGATTTTTATATAAGAGGTTTGTCAGAGTACTCAGGATATTGTATGGCTGCCTCAACCTTTTTTGCACTTGCTTATACATTTTCAGAGGGCGGCCACATAAGAATTACTTTATTTCTAGAAAAAATGGGTAGCAGACTAAAAAAAATATTTGAGCTTTGGTGTTTGTCCATCTCCTCAATTTTTTCTGGATTCCTTTTTTTCTATTTCAGCAAGATGTTATTTGTTTCTTATAAATTTCAGGAGAGAAGCGAAGGTGCTGATGAAATTTTAATTTGGATACCCCAGACAAGTTTAGCTTTAGGATCTTTAATTTTTTTTATTTGTATTTTACACCATCTATTTAAAGCTTTTAAAAATGACTGAAATTATATTAGCAATTTTTTTTATTACTGTTTTATTGTTATTCCTAAGTAGCGGTGTATGGGTTGCTTTGAGCATGATTGGTGTCTCAGCTATTGCAATGGAATTGTTTACATCAAGACCAGTTGGTGATGCAATGGCGACAACAATTTGGGGAATGTCATCATCTTGGACACTTACTGCCCTTCCATTATTTGTTTGGATGGGTGAAATATTATTTAGAACTAAATTATCTGAAAATCTTTTTGAAGGACTTTCTCCTTGGATGCAAAAGCTTCCAGGAGGACTTATTCATGTAAATGTTGTTGGCTGTGCAATTTTTGCAGCAATTTCGGGTTCTTCTGCAGCAACAGTTGCGACTGTAGGTAAAATGTCTATACCGGAACTTCGTAAAAGAAACTATCCAGAAAAAATATTGCTTGGAAGTTTAGCTGGTTCTGGCACTTTAGGTTTGTTGATACCACCTTCTATAATTTTAATAATTTACGGTGTAACAGTCCAAGAATCTATTGCTAAACTTTTTATTGCTGGGATTTTTCCAGGAATAATGATTGCTATTATTTTCATGACTTACGTTGTTATTTGGTCATTGATGAACAAAAATAAAATGCCTGTCTTGACAGAAGATATACCTTTTATTGAAAAAATTAAAAAATCAGGCAAACTAATTCCAGTAATTTTGTTAATTGTATCTGTAATTGGATCTATTTATTCAGGTGTAGCTACTGCAACAGAAGCAGCTTCGTTGGGGGTAGTTGGAGCACTAATATTATCTTTTTTTCAAAAAAGTTTAACTGTGGATTCATTTAAAAAGTCTTTATTAGGAGCAACCAAAACCTCCTGTATGATCGGATTTATTCTGGCTGGATCAACTTTTCTCTCATTAGCAATGGGTTTTACTGGATTACCTAGAAATTTAGCAATTTGGATAGATACAATGCAGCTATCACCATACATACTTATTGTTGTGTTAATGATTTTTTACATAATTCTTGGAATGTTTCTAGACGGAATATCTGCAGTGGTTTTAACAATGGCAATAATTGAGCCAATGATCAGACAAGCCGGTTTTGACATGATTTGGTTTGGTATATTCTTAGTTGTTGTGGTTGAAATGGCACAAATAACTCCCCCTGTTGGATTTAATTTATTTGTCTTACAAGGGATGGCAGAAAAAGATATGGGATATATAGCTAGAAGTGCTTTCCCACTTTTTCTTTTAATGATTTTAGCAACAGTAGTGATTATTATATTTCCTGAAATAGCCCTATGGCTTCCTGAGAAAATGATTCAGAATATTAATTAATATTTAGACTCTTTTTTGCCTTCAATAACCAGCTTAAGCTCTTTATACTCTTTGCAATTACAATCTTTAAGGACGGCAAGCCTTTCTTTAGCTTTGTCCAGTCTATTAGTGACCACGAATAGTTCGCCCATGTATTCGTTTATACCCACATGCTTAGGATCTAACTGTAGCCCCATCGAATAATATATTTCTGCGTTTTCGTAATCACCAACTTTTCTGTGAGTGAAGCCTAAATAATTTAATGTGTCGGGATCTGCTGGAAATTTTTTATTATGTTTTAATAAATATCCAATAGCTTTTTTGTAATGTTTTTGAGCCTTGTCTGTCTTATTTTTCTTTTCGAATTTTTTCGCTTTATTTATCATTTTCAACGCAATTTCGTATTGGGTTACTGGCTTTGCATCCCCACCACTACTACCCCCACTACCTCCTGCTGAAAAGGCTGGACTAGTCATTAAAACAAATAATAAAACAGTTAGAAATTTTTTGTATATCATTTAAATTTTTTTAATTTATCTAATGGCAATAAATATAATTTGTTCTTCATTAAGTTTTCTTTTACTTTAATTGCCGTTTTTAAAGATGTATTATTATCACCATGTATACAAACTGAGTCAATTTCACAAGGAATTTGTTTACCAGAGAGACAATTTAACGCTTGGTTTTTTACCATCTTTAAAACATGTTCTTGCGCTTTAATTGGATCTGTAATTAATGCGGTATTTTTCTTTCTTGAAACTAAGTTTCCATCGTCCTCATAATTTCTATCTGCAAAAATTTCACAAGCCACCTTCATCCCTAATTTTTTTGCAGACACCTCCATTTTTGAACCTGTTGGTACTAGATAAATTAGATCTTTGTTAATATTATAAATTGTTTTTGCAATAACAGTGGCTAACTCAATATCCTCACATGCCATGTTATTTAATGCACCATGAGGCTTGATATGAGATACATTAACCTCATTTTCTTGAGCAATGTCTTGAAGTATATTGTATTGATCTTGAATAAGTTTCTCAATTTCAATTGATGAAAGATTAATTCTTTTTCTTCCAAAATTTTCAGGATCATTAAATGATGGGTGTGCACCAATACTTACCCCATTTTTTTTTGATATTTTTATAGTCTCCCTCATGGTATCTTCATCACCTGCATGAAACCCACAAGCAATATTTGCTGAATTGACTATACCTAATAGTTCAGGATCATATTTATTAGAATGGTGTTTGGATTTTTCACCTAAATCACAATTAATATTAATTTCCATAATTTATGAGTTAAAGTATAACATGGCATGATCAAAAATATATACAATCTTGGCGACGCAGCTTTATATTGTGATTTTGGCGACACAGTAAATAAAGAAACTAATCTTAAAGTAATAAATTATTTTAATAATATAAGAGAAAAAAATATAACTGGTATAAAAAATATTGCACCATCCTATAATAAGTTAATAATTTATTTTGATTTAGAACTTACCAACTTTAAAAAAATAAAAGATATCGTACAAAATTTAGATATTTCAACTTTTGAAGCAACTAAAACAAAAGCAGTAAAGATACCTGTATGTTTTGATGATGAGTTTGCACTTGACTTGGAAAGGGTTGAAAAAAAAGCGGGCATAACCAAAAAAGAGATAGTCAATCAATTTATATCTCAAAAATATTTTTGTTATATGACAGGATTTATTGCTGGCATGCCTTTCCTTGGTGATATTAAAAAAAAAATTAGACTAGATAGGCTTGAAACTCCAAGGGTTAAAGTTCCTAAGGGCTCAGTAGGTATTACAGAACAATTTTGTAATATTTATACTTTTGAAAGTCCGGGTGGTTGGAACATTATTGGTAATTCACCGAAAAAAGTTTTTACTAAAAATTCTAATAAATTAACCTTAATAGACTCAGGTGATGAGGTTGAGTTCTTCGAAATTTCAAAAAAGGAATACTCAAAATTTTATGAGCAAAAATAGTTTTAAAGTGTTAAGACCTGGTATAAATACCACTTTTCAAGATTTAGGAAGAGATAATTTTTATCATGTAGGCCTTCCATTTAGTGGAGCAATTGACAAAAGGAATTTTCTAATCGCTAACTCATTAATTACTAATAAAGAAGATGAAGCAGTATTAGAGTTTGCATACCAAGGACCCTTACTTGAATTTTCTGGAAGTCAAACCTCTATCGTAATCACAGGTAATGTTAATTTTAAGATAATTAAAAAAGATACCTCTGAAATAAAAGGTGAATGTTATAGAACTTACAATTTAAATAATAAAGATTGTCTTGATATTATATCAACTGAAAAGTCAGTCTATGGCTACCTTTCGGTAAAAGGTGGTTTTCAGATTAATAAATTTTGTAATAGTTATTCAACAACTGTTAGAGCTGAAGTAGGCCCAAATGATGGAAAAAAAATAGAGATTGGACAAACAATAATCCTAAATACTGTTGATGCCTCAATAAAAAAAAGTTTAGAACACTTAAACTCAAAAATAGAATTTATAAGAGTGATAAAGGGCACAAACTTTGATTACTTTTCGGAAGACTCAATCAAAGATTTTACAAGTAAAGATTTTGTTGTTTCAAAACTTACCGATAGAATGGGAATGAGATTAAGTGGACCTAAAATTAAAAATTTAAAGAAAACAAACATCAAATCTGAAGGATTGGGAAAAGGAGTAATACAAGTTCCAGCTGATGGAGACCCCATAGTAATGCTTTCAGACCATGGAACAATAGGCGGTTATCCAAAAATTGCTGTTGTAATAAGCGCAGATTATGACAAGTTAGCACAATGCCCTCCTGGAGAAAAAATCAAATTTAAAATTATAAGTCTTACTGAGGCAGAAAATTTATATAAAATTTATACTATGGAAACTAAGAACATAATTAATAAAATAAGATGAATTTTATAACAAGATTACCGGGTCCACTATTAGTTTTTTTTGGTGCCACTAGTTTAAGTTTTGGGGGAATGATTGTAAAATCTTTTGAGGGCGCCACATTATGGCAGATACTTTTTTGGAGATCTCTTTTTTTTATTTTAGTTGTATCAATTTTTTTACTAATTACTTATAAAAAAAATGTTTTTCATGCTTTTAAGAAATCAGGCTTCCCTGGTCTTATTGGCGGTATAGTTTTATCTTCAGGGTTTTGTGGTTATGTTTTTGCGATGTATAATACAACAGTAGCCAATGCTAATTTTATTATTCAAACTCAAACAATTTTCCTAGCAATCTTTGGATATTTATTTTTAAAAGAAAAAATTTCAAAATTAACTTTAATATCAATTATATTAGCTATCTCTGGTATTATTTTAATGGTCGGGGGATCTTTGTCTCCAGGACAAATGTCTGGAAATATTGCAGCATTTATT
This sequence comes from uncultured Pelagibacteraceae bacterium, assembly GCA_902599605.1. Taxonomy (GTDB): domain Bacteria; phylum Pseudomonadota; class Alphaproteobacteria; order Pelagibacterales; family Pelagibacteraceae; genus Pelagibacter. Next base: position 23,643 of record CACKFV010000006.1, on the reverse strand, counting down.
ATGCCTGTGTCATTTGCAATATTAATTATTATTATTAGAAAATATCCAGATGTAGACATGATACCGTTACAATTAATTGCTGGAATAGTTGCAATGTCTGTCGGTTATTTAGTTGCAGGTAAAATTAATATTTCATCATATGATATATTTTTAGGTTTTCTAGCAGGTTTTTTTCAATTAGGTTTTGGTTTTATTTTTATAACAATTGGGGCAAGATCTACGCCCTCGGCAATTGTGGGTATCATAATGCTCACCGAAGCTATTCTTGGACCTCTTTGGGCTTGGTTATTTGTGAGTGAAAATCCACCATTTATTGTTTTAATTGGGGGGTCAATTGTATTATTCGCAGTATTACTACAGTTTTACAATGTTATTAAACTGGAAAAAAAAACTATTTCTTGATGAAGATTATCAAAAATATGTTAATATAATCTTATACGGGAGAGACTACATAAGTAGCGCCGAAGGAGCAACCACCCCGGAAACTCTCAGGCAAAAGGACCGTACATATTAACTCTGGAAAGAGACAAATTCTCGCCGAAGGAGCTAAAATCTCTCAGGCACCACGACAGAGGGGGTTAGAGAGTTAATATGAATATAAAAAAAACTGCATTATACGAATTACATAAAAAGCACAACGCTAAGTTCGTTGAGTTTGCTGGCTATAGTATGCCGATACAATACTCTGAGGGAATTGTAAAAGAGCATAATATTACAAGAAATAAGTCTGGAATATTCGATGTTTCCCATATGGGGCAGTTATTCATTAAATACAGTAACGACATAACAGACAAACTCCAAGAAATTTTACCAACTGATCTTAAAAATTTAAAAATTAATCAAAGCAAGTATTCTTTTTTAATGAAAGAGAATGGGGGAATATATGATGATCTTATCATCACTAGAATGAAAGATCAGTACATGATTATTTTAAATGCTGCTTGTAAACAAAACGATCTTCAGATTATTAAAAATAAATTGAATGATCAAAATTTGGACATAAACAATAATTTGTCTCTTGTAGCGATACAAGGTCCAGAGTCTAAAACAATTCTTGAAAATGTAGTTTCAAATGTATCAAAATTAAAATTTATGAATGGAGAAAACTTTTCTTTTAAAAATAATGAAATCTTTATAACAAGATCTGGATATACAGGTGAAGATGGCTTTGAAATATCATTACCTAATAAAGTTGCAATTTCTTTTGTAGAAGAATTAATTTCTAAAGGGTCAACATTAATTGGGTTGGGCGCAAGGGATACTTTAAGATTAGAGGCGGGCTTGTGCTTGTACGGTCATGACATAAACGAAAATACCAGTCCAGTTGAAGCAAATTTAAAGTGGGCAATTTCAAAAAATAGAATAAATGATAACTTTATAGGATCACATCAAATAAAAAAACAAATCGAAGAAGGCGTGTCAAAATTAAGAGTTGGCATCAAACCAGAGACTAGAGTTATAGCAAGAGAATCAACGAAAATTTTTGATGAAAAAGACAATGAGATTGGAAAAGTCACTAGCGGAACATTCGGACCAAGCGTTAATGCTTCAATCGCGATGGGTTATATTTCAAATTCTCATTCTAAAACAGACACAAAAGTTTACTTAGAAGTAAGAGGAAAAAAAGTGCCTGCCAATGTTTGTGATTTGCCATTTTATAAAAAAAGTTATGTGAAAGGAGAAGCCAATGTCTAATACAAAATTTTCAAAAGAACATGAATGGATTACACTAGATGGAGAAGTAGGAACTATTGGAATTACAAAACATGCAACTGAAATGTTAGGTGACATAGTTTTTGCTGAATTACCTGAGAAAGGATCTAATGTTGAAAAAGACGGAACTGCAGGGGTGGTAGAATCAACAAAAGCTGCAAGTGATGTCTATACGCCAGTAAGTGGTGAGATTGTAGAAATTAATCAATCAATTGTTGATGATCCGTCAAAAATCAATGCTGATCCAGAGGGAGGAGCGTGGTTTTTTAAATTGAAGTTAAAAGATAAATCAGAACTCGATACTCTAATGAACAAAGAAGAGTACGATAAATTTGCTAAGGAGAGCTCATCATAATGTTACACGACTCAGAAAAAGATTTTATAAAAAGACATATTGGAACTTCAGAAGAGGAACAAAGTAAAATGTTAAAAGTTCTTGGATATACTTCACTTGATGAACTTATATCTAAAACTGTACCAGAAAAAATTCTTTTCACGGAGGATTTAGATATTGGCGAACCAAATTCTGAATATGAAGCGTTAAGAAAGTTAAAAAATTTATCAAAAAAAAATACTATATTTTCTAATTTTATAGGAATGGGTTATTACGGTACCTATACTCCAAACGTTATTATCAGAAATATTCTAGAAAATCCGGGATGGTACACTTCTTATACACCTTACCAACCAGAGGTCGCCCAAGGAAGATTAGAAATGTTACTTAATTTTCAACAGATGATTGTTGATTTTACAGGAATGGATATTGCAAATGCATCCCTACTTGATGAGGGGACAGCTGCAGCAGAGGCTATGGGTCTAAGTTACAGACTTGATAAAAAAGATTCTAAAACGGTTTTTATTTCAGAAAACTGTCATCCGCAAACAATCGAAGTGGTTAAAACAAGAGCTGAACCATTAGGTTTAAAAGTTGTTGTTGGAAGCGAGGATAAAGTAATCGATGAAACATCTGATTTAGTATGTGGTATTATTCAATATCCAGGTACATTGGGTGATATTAAAGATCCAAGTGAATATATAAGTAAAATTCATAAAAAAAACGGTAAAGCTATACTTGTTTGTGATTTGTTAGCTCTAGCCTTATTAAAGACACCCGCTGAATTAGGTGCTGATATAGCAGTGGGAAGCTCACAAAGATTTGGAATCCCAATGGGTTACGGTGGCCCGCACGCAGCTTTTTTTGCAACAAAAGATGAATTTAAAAGATCAATGCCAGGAAGGATAATTGGAGTTTCAGTCGATAGACACGGTAATAAAGCTTATAGATTGTCTCTGCAAACAAGAGAGCAACACATAAGACGGGATAAAGCTACAAGTAATATTTGTACAGCACAAGCTTTATTAGCTATAGTTTCGGCAGCTTATGCAGTGTATCACGGTCCAAAAGGAATAAAAAATATTTCAGAAAGAGTTTCCCAACTTACAAAGAACTTTGCTGATAAAATAAAACAATCTGGTTACAAATTATATTCAGAGTCATACTTTGATACTGTTACAATTTATACCAAGGAAAAGACTGATCAAATTTTCAAAAATGCTCTTAATCAACAGATAAATGTAAGAAAAGTAAACTCAGAAATGATAGCAGTTTCTTTTGATGAGAGAAAAAATGTATATAGAGCAAATCAGCTTTTAAAAATATTTAATTCTACCGAGTCAATTAAAGATAATCCTACCAGAAGTTTGCCAAATCTACCTAAAAATCTTCTAAGGACATCTAAATATTTAGAACACCCTGTTTTCAACTCTTATCATTCAGAAACTGAAATGCTTAGATATTTGAAGAGATTAGAAGATAAAGACATTGCTCTTAATAGATCTATGATTGCACTTGGATCTTGTACAATGAAACTTAATGCTGTGGCAGAAATGATACCAATCAGCTGGAGAGAATTTGCTGAGCCACATCCTTTTGCTCCCGTAGAACAAATGGAAGGGTACAGAAAATTATTTACAGATTTAAAAAATTGGTTGAGATCAATTACAGGTTTCTCCGGTGTTTCATTACAACCTAACGCAGGAGCTCAAGGTGAATATGCTGGCTTAATGGTAATTAGAAAATATCACATTGAAAGAGGAGAAAGTAATAGAAATGTATGTCTCATCCCAAGTTCAGCCCATGGAACAAATCCTGCAAGCGCACAAATGGTAGGAATGAAAGTTGTTGTCGTTAATTGCGATAAAGAGGGTAACGTCGACATCGAAGATCTTAAAAAGAAAGCGGAGCTTAATTCAGAAAACCTTGGAGCATTAATGGTAACTTATCCATCTACACATGGTGTTTTTGAAGAAAAAATTTCTGATATCTGTAAAATAATTCATGATAACGGTGGCCAAGTTTATATGGATGGTGCAAATTTAAATGCATTGGTTGGTATAGCTAAACCTGGTAATTTTGGACCAGACGTCTGTCACATAAATTTACATAAAACTTTTTGTATACCTCATGGAGGGGGAGGCCCAGGCATGGGACCAATCGCTTGTAAAAAACATTTAGAAGTTTTTTTACCAAGTCACCCAATTGTAAAGGATTGTGGTCCAGTTTCTGGAATTGGATCTGTCTCAGCAGCTCCTTGGGGAAGCTCTAGTATTTTATCTATTTCTTGGATGTACATTAAAATGATGGGCTCAGAAGGTCTTAAATTGGCTACCCAAAATGCAATCCTTAATGCAAATTACTTAGCTTATAAACTTAAAAATCATTTCCCAATTTTATATACGGGTAAAAATGGAAATATTGCTCACGAATGTATTATCGACATAAGACCTATCAAAGCTGAAACAGGTATAACAGAAGAAGATATTGCAAAAAGATTGATTGATTTTGGATTTCACGCGCCGACAATGTCTTGGCCTGTAGCTGGTACAATGATGATAGAGCCAACTGAAAGTGAAAGCTTAGCAGAAATAGATAAATTTTGTGAAACCTTAATTAAGATTAAAAAGGAAATAGAAAAGATCAAGTCTGGAGATTTTGATAAAGAAGATAACCCAATTAAAAATGCACCACATACTGATCTTGAACTATCTTCTGATGAATGGAAACATAAGTATTCAAGAGAAGAAGCAGCTTATCCATCTAAACATTTAAGAACTAATAAATTTTGGCCTCCAGTTGCCAGAGTTGATAATGTATATGGAGATAAGAATATTTTTTGTACATGCCCAAGTATTGATGAATTCAAAGAAGACGCAGCTTAAAATTTGATGAAAATTGCTGTAATTGGATCAGGAATTTCAGGATTAAGTGCAGCATATTTTCTATCAAAAAAACACAAAGTTGATCTTTTCGAAAAAGAAGATCGTTTTGGTGGTCACTCACACACTTTAGATATTTTAACAGACAATCAAAGTAAAAAAAAGATCCGTGCAGACATTGGATTTATTGTTTTTAACAAACAAACTTATCCGAACTTAATTAACTTTTTCGATGAAATCGGGGTAGAGATAGAAAAAAGCAATATGAGTTTATCATTTTTAGTAAAAGAAAAAAATTTAGAATACAGTGGGAAAGGAGTCCGAGGGGTATTTTCTTATAAAAAAAATTTATTAAACACAAGTTTCATAAAAATGTTTTATGAGATCATAAAGTTTTATAACAAGAGTTCTAAATTAGATGATATAGATGAAAATTTAAATCTTGGATCATTTCTTCAAAAAGAAAAAATGTCAGATTTTTTTATCAATTATCATATTTTACCAATGGTATCAGCCATTTGGTCAATGCCACCCGATAATGCAAAAAATATGCCTATTAAGTTTTTTTTAAAATTTTTTCAAAATCATGGCTTGTTTAAGTTTAAAGACAGACCTCAATGGTACACTGTTAAAAATAGAAGTATTGAATATGTTAATAAAGTAATAAAAAAAATAAGTGGAGAGCATTTTAAAAATTATAAAATTAATAAAGTTACAAGATCAGATAATGCTGCACGCGTTTTTTATGGAGGGGAAAGTGAATATTTTGAGTATGATAAAGTCGTAATTGCAACCCACGCAGACGAAGCTTTATCTATAATCAATGAGCCTTCTAATGATGAAAAAGATATATTAAGTAACTTTAGATATAAGAAAAACTTAGCTGTAATTCACTCAGATGAAACTGTAATGCCCCAAAAAAAAATAAATTGGAGTGCGTGGAATACTTTTGTATCAGAAAATAATGATAGTTCAGTTACCTACTGGTTAAATTTATTACAGAATTTAGACATAGAAAAAAATATCTTTTTAACTTTAAATCCTCATTTCACTATCGATGAAAAACTCGTGATTGATAAAATTCAATTCAGTCATCCATATTATGATCATGACACTTTAAAAAATCAAAAAAAATTAGATTTATTACAAAATAAACAAAATATATTGTTCTGTGGAAGTTATCATGGTTATGGTTTTCATGAAGACGGTATTAAATCAACATTAAATATGCTTAAATTCATTAATGATTGAGAATTCATTTATATATACGGGCGAGGTCATTCATAAAAGATTCAAACCAAAAGAACATTTTTTTAAATACAGTGTATTCTCTTTACTAATCGATCTTAGCGAAATAAGACTTATAAATAAAGAAATTCCATTTTTTTCTTACAATAAATTCAATGTTCTAAGTTTTTTTGATAAGGACCATGGCGAAAGGGATGGCTCTGATTTAGGAATTTGGGTAAGAAAAAAATTAAAAGAAAAAGGAATAACTTCAGAAGAAATTAAGATTAAAATTCTTTGTTACCCTAGAATTTTTGGATATGTTTTCAATCCGCTAAGTATTTTTTTCATTTATAATAAAATCGGTGAACCAATTGCAATTTTTTATGAAGTGAAAAATACATTTGGAGAACAACATACTTATATATTTGAAATTAAACGTCCAAACACACAAATTAAGAATGACTGCAAAAAGAAGTTTTTCGTGTCTCCCTTTATGGATCTTCAATCAGAATATTTCTTTAAAGTATTATTACCAAATAAAAAATTGTCTGTCATTATCGATCAAAGAGATAAGGAAGGTAAGCTTCTGTTTGCATCCCAAGATGGAAACAGGCAAGATTTAACCTTAAAAAACTTATTTTTTTGCTATCTAAAACACCCTCTAATGAGTTTTAAAGTCATATCAGCTATACATTTTGAAGCATTAAAATTGTGGATCAAAGGCGTTAAATTAATCAAAAAAAATATTAAAATAAAAAATAATACAACTTTTGAAAACTAATGATAAATAAAATTTCAGATAAAATCGTCTTTTCTGGTTTAAAGTTAATAAAGCACGGTAAGCTTAATGTTACAACCTTTCAAAAAAAAAAATTGCAGTTTGGAAATAATGATAATTTAGAGGTGAGCATTAAAATTAATAAGCCAGATTTTTCAAAAAATATAATTTCAAAAGGTAGTGTCGGTTTAGCAGAGTCATATATGAGAGGAGATTTTGAAACAGATGATTTATCTAAGTTAATTGAATTAAGTGCCAAGAATATAAAACTAGTTCATAAATTCTCTGGAATATTAGATTTAACATATTTAAATTATTTCAAAAAATTCATTAATCGAAACACTAAAACAAAAAGTAAAGAACATATTTCAAAACACTATGATCTTGGAAATGAATTCTTTTCTCTATGGCTTGATGATACACTAACTTATTCAAGTGCAATTTTTGAAAATGAGAAATCAAATTTATACGAAGCACAAATAAACAAATATAAAAAACTTTCAAATCTACTTAAGCTAAAGTCAGGTGACAAACTACTAGAAATTGGATGTGGCTGGGGAGGATTTGCAGAATATATCGGAAAAAACTACGATGTTAATCTTGATTGTATTACCATATCAAAAAAACAATATGAATTTGCCAAAAAACGTATTCACGATGCTGGCCTAAATGAAAAAATTAATATTGAAATGAAAGATTATAGAGACGTTAAACAAAATTATAATTCTATAGCCTCAATAGAGATGATAGAAGCTGTGGGTAAAGATTATCTAAAAAATTACTTTCAAACAATTAAGAAAAATTTGGTACCTGGTGGTAAGGCTGCAATTCAAGCAATCACAATAGACGATAACTTGTATAATAGATATAAAAGGAAAGAAGATTTTATTCAAAAATATATTTTCCCTGGAGGCTTTTTACCATCTAAGAAGTCAATATTAGATTATGTAGAAAAAACTGGATTAAATTTTGATCAATGCAATTCTTATGGTTTACACTACAGCAATACGCTGAAAATTTGGAGAGACAAGTTTTCAGAAAGATGGGAAGAAATTTCAGATCAAGGTTTTGATAATACTTTTAAAAGAATGTGGAATTTCTATTTATCTTATTGTGAAGCAGGATTTAAATCTAAGAATATTGATTTAATCCAATTTTCTCTTACTAATAAAGCATGATAAAAATTAAAATAATAAATTCAATTTTGTTGATAATTACTTTAGCTTTAGTTACAAGCTGTTCTAATAATATGAAACCAGAAGACTTTAAAAACACAGAACCAACCCTTTTAATTGAAGAATATTTTGATGGGAAGGTCAAAGCTTGGGGAATTTTGCAAGACCGAAGTGGAAAAGTTACAAGACAGTTTAAAGCAGATTTAGTTGGATCCTTTAAAGAAAATGTCATCACTTTAGATGAAGATTTTTATTGGACTGATGGTGAAAAACAAAAGAGAACATGGAAAATAAAAAAAATTGATGACAACAATTATGTTGGCACTGCTCCAGATGTTGTGGGAGAAGCTACGGGTGTTCAATACGGATCAGCATTTAAATTTAAATATGACTTAATGGTGCCTTTTAAAAATAAAAATATCAAAATTTCATTTGATGATTGGATATTCAAACAAGACGAAAAAGTTGCGATTAATCGTGCAACGCTTACTAAATTTGGATTTAAAGTTGGAGAACTTACTGTATTTTTTATGAGAGACTAATCTTTAATTCGCTTCATCCCTTTTTCGAGAATCTTAAAATATAAACCATTTGGAAGTACCTTAAGAACCTTCATAATTGTTGTGAAAGACTTAGGAAAATGAATTTCAAAACCTTTACTTTTTGTTAAGCCTTTAAACATTTGTTCTGCAGCAAATTCAGGAGATTTTATCATTGGCATTGGAAAATCATTTTGATCAGTCATAGGAGTTTTTATAAATCCAGGACTTACAAGAGATACTCTAACATTATTTCTTTTGAGGTCAAAATATAAACTTTCAGCAAAACTAGATAAAGCTGATTTAGATGCACAATAAGCTCCCGCTGCAGGAAGACCTCTATAACCTGCTACAGAAGATACTATAGATATTTGTCCTGATTTTTTATTTTTGTAATACTCATAAACTGCATTTATAGAATTCACTGTTCCAAAAAAATTTACTTCCATAATTTTTCTTATTTTTTCAAGATTTAATGTTTTTTCAGATTTCGGATCATGAATCCCTGTACAGAAAACAGATATATTAACTTCTCCAAGTTTTTCTTTTACTTGCGAGAATACACCTTTACATTTTTCGCTGTCGGTAACGTCTAGAGGAAAAGCAATAATATTCTCGTTAGATTTAGATATTTCATCTAATAAATTTTCTCTTCTTGCGGAAATGGCAACTTTCCATCCTTCTTGAGCAAATTTTAGCGCCAAGGATTTTCCTATACCACTGCTAGCTCCTGTAATCCAAATTGTTTTATTATTCATACAAGATTGATGTATAGTATGATTATGCTTAAAAATAAATTTATATCTTTTCTTCTATTTGCAATAGTAACATATTCAGCGTCTTTTATCGGCAGTATAGCGACAATTTCTTACAAAGAACCATGGTATTCAGGTTTAAATAAATCATTTTTAACTCCACCAGATTGGGTCTTCGCACCTGTATGGACTACATTATATTTATTCATGACTATAGCAATATGGGCAGCATGGCATAAGAATTATAAAAATATAAATCTTGTTTTAATTTATTTTATTCATCTATGCTTTAATACAACTTGGAGTATAGTTTTTTTTGTTTTTCATAATATCCTTTTTGCTCTTATAAATTTATTATTAATTATTTTTTTCATAATAGTTTTAATTTTAAAATATAAAGATATAAACAAAGTTAGTTATTATTTAATGATTCCTTATTTACTTTGGAGTTGTTATGCATTAATTCTAAATTTTAGTTTATTAATATTAAATTGATATGGATGATGTTGTTATAGTTGGTGGTGGTATAATAGGAACTGCAACAGCTTATTTTCTTTCAAAAGAGGGAAGAAAAGTAAAAGTTATTGAAAGGGATCCAACTTATAGAACTGCATCTTTCCCTTTGTCACTAGGTGGTTTCAGAAGACAATTTTTTCAAACAGAAAATATACTTTTAGGAAAATTTGCTAGAGAATTTATTTTCCAAATACCAGAACTTTTAAAAACAAAAAAAAATCCCGAACCTACTGCTAGTATGGTGCCGAACGGATATTTGCTTATGTTTGGAGCAGAACATGCTGAAGAACAATATAAAGCTCTTGAAAATCATAAAGCATGTGATGCTGGTACAAAAAATATTAAAGGTTCTGATTTAAAAAAATATTTTCCTTACATAAACAACGAAGGTATTGAAACTGCGACGTTTACAGACAATAAAAGTGAAGGCTGGATTGATCCATTTATGTTTCATGGAGCACTCAAAAGCAAAGCAATTGAGTTAGGTGCTGAGTTCGTGAAAGGCGAAGTAAAATCTTTATCAGAGATTAAGGCTAAAACTATCGTATCAGCGGCTGGATGTTGGACAAAAGAATTATTGGAAGATATTCCAGTAGAGCCACAAAAACACACTGTCTTTAGAGTAAAGTGTCCAAAACATATTCCCGAAATGCCTTTGACTGGAGACTTGACTACCGGAGTTTATTGGCGACCAGAGGGAAAAGAGTATCTTGCAGGATCTCCCAAATCTGTTTTTGATGCAAAAGATCTTGAACCTGCATGGGATGATTTTGAAGAATTAGTTTGGCCAGCTCTTGCTCAAAGAGTTCCAATATTTGAAGAATTAAAACTAACAGGTGGTTGGGCTGGGTACTATGATTGCAATAGATTAGATAACAATGCTGTAGTTGGTAAGCACCCAAAGTTTGAAAATGTTTACTTGGCAACTGGCTTTACAGGAAGAGGATTAATGCAAGCACCCGGAATTGGAAGAGCCTTGACAGAATTGATCACAACAGGATCATATCAATCTATTGATATTTCTAATATGGCAGTTGAAAGAGTTTTAGGAAAAAATGCAAGGCCAGAACCATATGTTCTTTAAATTTTTTTTTGAATTCATTTATTGTAAGGTAGCAATATTATGAAAATTAATATTGGTGGAATGGAAAGAAAAGAGGGCTGGAAAATAATGAACATTCAAGCTGGAGGCGAGGCAGGATTTAGCCCAAATAAGAATGAAATTGATTTTATAGGTGATATTACTGATCTGAGCCAATTTGATGATAACTCTATTGAAGAAATTTATGCAAGCCACATAATAGAACACGTGCCTCAGAAGCAGGTAGCGGATACATTTAAAGGGATTCATAGAGTGTTAAAAGATAATGGAAAGTTTTATGTTTCTGTTCCCGATATGGATATTTTATGTCGACAATATCTCACAGTTAAAGGAAGTAAAGCGAGATTTCATATAATGAGAATGATGTTTGGTGGACAAACAGATAAATATGATTTTCATTATTTTGGCTGGAATATGTTCTTTTTGAAAGGTTACCTTATCAGCGCAGGTTTTAAAAATATTGAAAGAGTAAGGACTTTTTCACTTTTTAATGACACTAGCGATTTTGAAGCGAATGGTGAGCCTATTAGTTTAAATGTGATTGCTTATAAATAAGATCTACGTCCCACAAAATGTTTTATATTTTTCATCTCTTTTAGGTGGTGGAGACTGATATTTAGTTAAAACTTTTTGATTTGTGTACGGATTTTTCAGAACTTGAAGCAAATCATTAAATGGTGTCAGATCATCATTTTCAGCTGATTTTAAAACATTTTCAACGTTATGATTTCGAGGAATTATTACAGGATTATTTAGTACCATTAAATTTTTGCTATCTTTGGTTAATCTTTTCAGCCATTTTATCTTCCAATTTTCAAATTCTTCATTTTGAAAACTTTTTTTATCATCTATCTCATGGTCCATTAAAAATAAAAAAGTGTTTGTGTAGTCTAATTCTTGCTTTTTCATAATCTCTAATAATTCAAAAATAATTAAATTATCTTCCTTATCATCACCAATTAGACCTAACTTCCTTTTCATCATATTAAACCATTTTTCCTCATAAATTTTATCGAATTTATCGATAAGTTCTGTTGCCATTTTTAAAGCATCATCTTTTTTTGGGTTAATCAAAGTTAGTAAACATTCAGCAAACCTAGCCAAATTCCATTTGGTGATAGCTGGCTGATTTCCATAAGCATATCTTCCCATATGATCAATGGAACTGAAACAAGTGCCTAGATTATAACTATCCATAAAGGCACACGGACCATAATCTATCGTTTCACCTGAAATCGCCATGTTATCAGTATTCATTACTCCATGAATAAATCCTACACGCATCCAATTGACTACTAGTTCAATCTGCTTATCAATTAATTTACTGAGTAAGTAGTAAGCATTATTTTTTGATTTTGCTATCTCAGGATAGTGTCTTTTAATTGTGTAATTAACTAAAGTATTGAGTTCATCTAAATTTTCTCTTGTTCTAATAAATTGAAAGGTTCCAACTCTAATATGACTTGATGCAACCCTTGTTAATATTGCACCCTGTAATGGTTTTTCTCTAATCACATTTTCTCCAGTTTTCACAACTGCTAAACTTCTAGTCGTCGGTATGTTTAATGAGTGCATAGCTTCACTAATTAAATATTCTCTTAACATTGGACCTAATGCTGCTCTTCCATCTCCGTTTCTTGAAAAAGGTGTTTGACCTGAACCCTTAAACTGAATATCAAGTCTTTGATTACTTTTAGATATATGCTCGCCTAGTAAAACTGCACGACCATCACCCAACATCGTAAAATGACCAAACTGATGACCCGCATACGCTTGAGCTAAAGATTTAGATCCCTTTGGGAGCAAATTTCCAGAAAACATTTTTGCTAGCTGTTCATTATCTACATTAGAAAAATTCAAACCCATTTGATCAGCTAGATTATGATTAAAAATTACTAACTCTGGACGTTTTACTGGAACAGGAGAGATTTCATAAATAAAAGATTTTGGTAAATTTGAATATGAGTTATCAAAATTCCATCCAATTGTTTTTTCTTTATTCATCATTTCCAATTTTCTTTACATACAAACCCAAAACTCCATTAAAGATTGAAACAGCAATTATAATTGATTGACCCTTAAAAGAGTAAAAATCAAAAGTTGGGTAAAAACCTATAGCAACACTTAAGAAAAGATAAGTTAAAATAAAAGGTCTTAAAAATTTCTTTATTCTCAATTTTTATTTTTTCTTATATTTTGCGGCCTCCTCAGAACCACTTGTTGCTGAACCTTTGCTGTAAGAGTGTGCACCCATTCCAGCCAATTGACCATCTTTTACAATAAGGTATTGATCTCTAATTGGTTTTTTATCGAAGAAGCATTCTAATATTTCTCTTACACCATCAGCATATCTTGCTTGAGCAGAAAGTGATGTTCCAGACGTGTGTGGAGTCATCCCGTGATTAGGCATTGATCTCCATACATGGTCATTTGGAGCAGGTTGCGGAAACCATACATCTCCAGCATATCCACTTAACTGACCAGATTTTAATGCATCTGCTATATCGTTTTTATTACAAATTTTTCCTCTGGCAGTATTAACTATGTAGGCGCCTTTTTTCATTTTACTTATCATTTTTTTATCAAATAAGTTTTCAGTTTCAGGGTGCAATGGACAGTTAATAGTAACTACGTCACAAACTTTCACCATTGACTCTACAGAGTCATGAAAAGTTAAATTTAATTCTTTTTCTACACTGTCAGGCAATTTATGTCTGTCAAAGTAATGTAAATGTACATCAAAAGGTTTCATTTTTCTTAAAGCATCAAGGCCTATTCTTCCAGCAGCAACTGTTCCAATATGCATTCCTTCAACATCATAACTTCTATGAACAGCATCAGCTATATTCCATCCACCTTCATTAACGATTCTATGTTGATTATGGTAATCTCTAACCATTGATACAATCATCATTACAATATGTTCAGCTACAGATCTTGAGTTACAAAAAGTAACTTCAACAACATCAATTTTATTATCCATTGCTGCTTGTAAGTCCACGTGATCAGATCCTATACCAGCAGTAATTGCCATTTTTAAATTTTTTGCTTTAGCTATTCTCTCTTTAGTTAAGTAATACGGAAAAAATGGTTGAGAAATTACGATGTCAGCATCAACAATGTGCTTGTCTGCTTCACATCCATCACCATCTTTACTATTGGTAACAACAAATTCATGACCATTGCTCTCTAAAAATTTTCTAAGTCCCAACTCTCCTGATACACATCCAAGTAATTGACCAGGCGTAAAGTCTCTTCCTTTAGGAGAAGGTAATGTCATTCCGTCAGGATATTTTTCAAGTTTTGGTAAGTCGCTCAATGGATATGATTTTGGCATTCCACCTTTTGGGTCATCATATAAAACACATAAAATTTTCATTTTTTTCTCCTGTTAATTTATAAAAGCAATTATCTTGAATTTATAAGACTGACTGTAGCACAATAATAAAGCGTCTAGCAAATAAATAGTGTTTATTTTGGATAGTTTTTTTTGAGTATAAATTTGTTTAATACAACCCCAAAAATTATAATAATCACAGAGCCAGTGATGACAGGGCTCAACAAGTAATCAAATGAAGCAGAACCTATAATAACAATTATTGGATTACCACCTGCTGGAGGATGGGTAACATTTAACATGATCATAAAAAAAACTCCAAGACCAACAGCTATGGGAATTAAAATGTATTCCGGTAAAGGAATAAATGTTAAAGCTATTACACCTACAGTTGCAGTAACTAGATGACCAAAAAAAATATTTTTAGGATGTGCAAAAGGACTCTCTGGATAACCGTATAACAGGACCATCGTTGAACCAAAAGATGCAACAAGAAATAGACCGTAATCGGTTTTATAAGTTAACAATGTCAATACACCGACCGTTATAGCAGAAAAAATACCAGCTATAGCGTTATTGATAATTTTTTTAGTTTCCATTAATCAAACCTTTCTTTAGAGCATTAAAGGGCAGAAGTATACATTCTTTTCTATTTATATTTTTTGAGTTTAATAGTTCCTTATATTTTTTTAAGTTCTCTGATAAATCACCTTTATTTCTAAAGAATTCATTGGCACAATCACAAACTTCAATCATTTCCTCAACCTTTTTTCCGTTTGAATTAATTGATATTAAATTTGCTGAAGCTTGACAGTAAACACAATTTTTTCCTTGATAAGAAACCTCGGAAATTTTTCCTTTTTTTACTTTAAAAAATATTTGGATTTCATCCCCACATAAAGGATTTTTAGCTTTGGAGTTGTGCGTAAAGTCTGACAATTTTTTTTGATGTTTTGTATCAGAGGCAAGCCTTAAAATTTTAAGATCCATTTAGAGAGTATATGAAATTGGCCTAAATTTACTAGTTGATAAGTTATCCAACTCAATTCGGACAAAAATTGGTATAGATTTTTGTTGTTAAAGATTAAGAATGATAATATTAATTTGAAATGTTAGAGCTTAGGAATGAGAAAGTAGCTATCCCCGTAGTACTGTTAGCAGGTATTTTGTGGTCTTTTGGACCTTTAGTTGTAAGACATATTGATCAGCCTGAATTAGTTCCATGGCAATATCTTCTAGGAAGAGGTGTTACAATTTTTTTAATACTTAATTTATATTTATTTTTTGAAGAAGGATTATCATTTTATAAAAATTATAAAAAAGTTGGAATATCAGGATTAATTGGCAGTATTGGGCTGGGTATTGCTATGATCACTTTTATTTGGTCAATAACAAATACTTCAGCTGCAATCACTTTATTGTGTTTGGCGGCCATGCCTTTCATTACCGCATTTTTAGGTTTCTTATTTTTGAAAGAGAGAATTTCACTAAATGTTTGGATAGCAATAATTATTGCTGCTATTGGTATAATAATTATAGCATTCGGTAATTCTAACAAAGGTTCAATTTTTGGTCTTTTGTTTGGTATTTTATCTGCTGTGGGTTTTTCAGTTTTTTCTGTGTCTTTAAGATGGAGACCTGAAACTCCAAAATTTACAACAGTTGCAATCGCAGGTTTGATTTGTGCAATAGTATCCATTGTTATTTTGGTCGAGACCGACAGTAATTTACTTTCAACAAGTCGTAATCAAGGTTTGTTTTCAGTTCATGGTACATTAGTTTGTATAGGATTAATTCTTTATTCGTTAGGTTCTAAAATGATACCAGCTGCTGAACTTACACTGTTGTCATTGACTGAGGTTATTGGTGGAATTTTTTGGGTTTGGTTACCAATATTAGGAATTAATGAAGTTCCTACAAATAACACAATTATAGGCGGCTTTTTAATTTTTATCTCAATAATTTATTATAGTTTAATTATAAAAAACAATAGAAGATTTATTGCATTAAACTAAATGACAAATAAAAAAATTGTTAATAGTTGGAATGAGTGGGATCCGCTTAAGCATGTGATTGTTGGTAGAGCAGACGGTTGTTGTATACCAGCGCCAGAGCCAGCTTTAGATGCAAAAGTTCCCGAAGACTCAGATATGAAGGGTCAACATGGACCACGGACAAAAGATACAGTTGATAAAGCTAATCAACTTTTAAATGATTTTGCTTCCTTACTTGAAAAAAGAGGTATCAAAGTCGATAGACCTGTTCCTTTAAATCATAATCAAAAAGTTTCTACGCCTGATTGGGAAGTTGAAAGTATGTTTGGTTGTATGCCTGCAAGAGATATTATTTTAACAGTTGGAAACGAAATGTTAGAAGCCACGATGAGTTATAGATGTAGATGGTTTGAATATTTAAATTACAGACCCTTACTTAAAAAATATTACGATCAAGATAAAAATATGAGACATGAGTCAGCTCCAAAACCCCGACTTACTGATGCAGATTATAGAAAGGATTATTTGTCTGATAAGATTGGTGTAAAAAAAAGACTGGAGTGGACTGAAAAAAAATTTTTTGTTACTACAGAAGAAGAGCCATTATTTGATGCTGCAGATATATTACGATTTGGAAAGGATTTAATAGTTCAACACGGTTTCACTACAAACTTAAGTGGAATTGATTGGTTAAGAAGACATTTCAAAAATCACAGGGTGCATGCTGTAAATTTTCCAGGAGACCCATATCCAATTCATATTGATGCAACTTTTACTCCTGTTACAGAAGGTATTATTATAAATAATCCTCAAAGAAAGTTACCAGCTTCACAGCGAAAACTTTTTGAAGATAATGGATGGAAAATATTAGATTCAGCTCAACCAGCACATAATACTCCACCTCCATTATGCTATTCCTCAGTTTGGCTTTCAATGAATGTGCTTGTTTTAGATCCAAAAACAGTTTGCGTAGAAAAAAGCGAAATTTATCAAGCAGAGCAATTGGATAAATTAGGTCTTGAAGTTGTTCCAGTAGAGATGAGAGATGCATATGCTTTTGGTGGTGGTCTTCATTGTTGTACTGCAGATGTATACAGGGAAGGGGACTTAAAAGATTATTTCCCTAAACAATAATTAGTTTTTTGAGGAATTTTCGACATCAAGGGCTTCTAATTGCTGAGCAACCTCTTCACTATTATCAGAGAAGTTCGCATCATTGCTTCTTCTATTACGTTCTCTCATTCTTAACTTTTCTTCTTTTAATTTCTCTTGCTCTTCTCTAGCTTTTTGTTCTCGATCAAATTTTTCTTCCCATTCTTTTAATTTAAGAGCCTCAAGATTTCTTTTCTCTTGTTCTTTTTCATCTCTTAATTTCTGTTCTCTTCTTTTTCGTCTTGTCTCTTTTAATTCTTTTTGTCTTTGCTCATCTTCTCTTACTCTTAAATCAACATCTTTACGATTTTGTTCCTCAGATCTAATTAGAAGGTCTTTTTCTTTCTTTTTAAGATCTGATTCTTTATTTTTTTGTTCTTCCGCTTTAAACTTAAAAGTTAACTCTTTTTCTTTTAATGAATTTTCTTTAGTTTTTAATTCATTGTCTTTTAACTCTAACTCTCTTTCTTTTAGTTTTAAATTTTCAAATTTTATTTGTAATTTTTCCTCTTGTTTTTTAAAATTGTCCTCTTTAGCTCGTAATTCTTTTTTTTCTAAATTAAGTTTACTAAATTCCTGTTTTTTTAAATCTTTTTCTAATTGTTGTTGCTTAATTTTTTGATTATTTTTGTATTCTTTTATTGCATTCGAAGTAAAACTAGCGAGCTTTGTAAACGCACCGTGTTCAATTTTTTTTCTTTTTTTTCTTTTAGGCATTTTTTTTGTTCGCATTTAAGCAAATAAAATTAAATTCAACAAGATTAAATTTTCTTTATTGTTTAATTTGAGTTACAACTTAAAATAGAATTAATTATTTGATTTTTTCTGGCTCCTCAATGGGTTCTGTTGTAGGGTTTAACTCCATTCCAACAGGAGTAATAGTCGTAGGAACAGCAACAAATTGTGAGTCAGGATTTTCCTCTGATGGTCTTATTTTCATTCTATAAACCGCAAAAACACCAATTAAACAGTGAAATATAATAAGAAATACAAAAAATCCATTATTACCAACTAAATCCATAAGCAGGGAACATAAAAATGGTCCACTGATCGCTCCTAAACCAAAGGCAAATTGTAGACCTGCTCCTGCAGCAACAAACTTATCTCTAGTTATAAAGTCATTGGTGTGTGCAAGTATCAAAGAAAACATTGGTAAGCTACATATAGAAAAGGCTATCAAAAAAATATAAAACCATAACTTTGAAGATCCCAGACCATCTGGTAAATACATTGTACCAACTGAGAAGATTGCAAAGAAAGCAAATAATGCAGCACCGAAAGTTGAATAAATAATAACTTTTCTTCTATCAAATTTATCTGAAATGTAGCCCACAGGGTATTGAGAGATAGCACCTGAAATTGCCAACATAAAAGTAACTAAAGATATATCAAATATACTAAAATTCATTGCAGCCGCATAAACTGCTAATAAGGTAAACAATGCTGATTGAATTGTTCCGTAAAGAACAGAACTTACCATTCCAAGAGGTGATGATGAATATAATTCTTTTAAACTCATACTTTTAATTTTCTTAAAAGTAGGTGGTTTTCTTTTAGTTAATAAAATTGGCAGAAGTGCTAGTGACATTAACACAGATATTAAAATGAAAGGTTGAAAATTCTCAGGACTACTAAAATTTAATAAAAACATTCCCAACCCCATAGATCCATATAAAATAATCATATAAATAGATAAAACTTTACCTCTATTTTTATTACTTGATCTATCGTTCAACCAACTCTCAGCAATTGTATAGATTGAAACCATTGAGTATCCTGTAATTACTCTTAATAAGAACCAAGTTAAGGGATTCACAAAAACTGAGTGAACTAGTATTGCAAGTGAAGCTACAGATGCAAAAGCAGCAAATACTCTTATATGACCAACACCTGATATTACTGAAGGAACAGTTCTTGCACCTATAAAGTAACCAACAAAGTAGCCAGACATCATAAACCCAGTTGAGGCAAGACTGAACTCTTCAATAACTGCTCTAACTCCCAATAAAGCATTTTGATAACCATAGGCTAGCATAATCGCACCCATACCCAAAAATAATGCCCAAGAATTTTTAAATACTTTATTCATAAACTGGCAGCTTATTATTTCTGATTTAAGACTAAATCAAGAAATTATTATGACGAACTTATGATTTTTTTAATTTTAAGAAAGAGTGGGTAGCTATCGTTAGTACAATTACAGCACCCCCTACGATTGTTTCAGGTGTAGGCTGTTCTTTAATTATGAGCCAGACCCAAATCGGACCTATTATAGTTTCTAACAAGAAAAATAAGTTTACTTCTGCTGCCGTAATAAACCTTGGCGCAATAGTAACAAGAACAAAAGGTATAGCCACACACATTACACACATTAAAGGAACAATATAAATATCGTTATTATTCAGAGAATAATCTTTTACAAAAAGCACTGCAAAAAGAGCTATAATTAACTTTCCAACCACTGCAGAGGGAACCAGGTTTAATTTTTTTGCTGATCTAATTATTACAGCACCCACTGCTAGACCCATGGCAGCAACAAATCCTAAAAAATCACCAAAAAAATTTCCTAACTTAATTGAGTCATAAAAAATATACAATGCAGCAAAAAAAGTTATAAAGATTGCTACCCAGGTTTTTTTATCAGGATTTTCTTTAAGGAAGATTGACCCAAGAATAGCAGATAACATTGGTGCTGTAGCAATCATTATCAAAGTATTAGCAACATTTGTATTTTCGATCGAAACAACAAAAGCAATGTTGGTAACTGAAAATGTTAAAACATAGGCAAAACCATAATAACCATTTGATCTTAATAAGTTAAAAAATTTTAATCTGTAAATTAAAAGCATTCCGATAAAAACTAAAACAAACGGTATGATACCTCTATAAAAAACTAAACTCCAAGTCTCAACATTAGATAGTCTAATAAATAAAGAGTCTGGCGTTATAAACATTACAGCCACAAAAGCCATCAAAGACCCTTTTTTTTGGTCAGTTAAACTATTCATGCTTTGAGTTCTTTCCAAAAAGTTTTTGCAAGATTTTTACCTGATAGATCGTAGTAAGTTTTTATTCCTGTGGGGGATGTAACATTTATATCACCATTCAGCTTTTGATCAATAAAATCAATTCCAGCAAAAAAAATGTTTTCTTTTTTTAAATCTTTAGCAATTAAATTTGAAATTTGCTTTTCTACTTTAGTTAATTTTGTATTGATTACTTTTGCACCCTTACTCAAATTGCTTAAAAATGATCCTTTTTTTGGAATTCTTGAAATAGCACCACATAATTTCCCGTTTATAATAAAGACTCTTTTATCTCCGTTATTTATTTTTGGAAGAAACTTTTGACACATAATATAACCATTTTTTTTTACAAATCTTTTAATTAGATTTGATTTAAATCTGGTTATTAAATGAATATCATTTCCACTATAACCGTGAATAGGTTTTAAGATTACCTTTTTGTTTTTTTTAAAAAAAGCCTTAATCTCATTAATGTTTTGAGTAAATATAGTGTTAGGCATATACTTTTGGTACTTTGATGAGTATAACTTTTCAGAAATACTCCTAATAGATGTTGGATCATTTATTATTTTAATCTTATTTTTAATCGAGTCTAAAATATAAGTTGTTGAGATATATTCAAGATTAAATGGTGGATTCTGACGAATGAGAATAAACTTACATTTTACAAGTTCAAGAGTCTTTTTTTTTAAAATTTTATAGAATTTTTTTTTGTTATAATTAATTGTAATGAAATATCCTTTAGCCACCACTTTTGAATTAATAATTGAAAGATTTTTTGGTTCATAATAGAAAATTTTATACCTTTTTTTTTGAATTTCATTAGCTAAAAAAATACTAGTATCTGTCTCAGGATTTAACTTGGAAGGAATATCTCCTTGAATAGCAACAATTTTATTTGTCATATAATTCATCTAAATTTTCATTTTTTGAAAATTTGCTAATCATATGATCTGCATTTGTTATTTTATTATCAATTACTTTTTGTAAGTGGTTTAAGAAGACTGTTTCGTTATTTCCCTTTTTATTTAAAATATCTCTATTTTCTAAACCTTTTCTAGACAAATTAAGTAGGATGGAAGACCAATAATATAGATCTTTACCCATTAATTGTGTATTGAAACCTTTTTTTGGAGCCTCCAAATAAGCATTAATTATTTTATCTTTATCCCATTTGGAAACTAATTCGTGAACTTCATCTAAATTTCCGTAAAGCATACCAATATTAAAAGCGGGCCCTGCACACAAACATTCCCAGCCACATGAGTCCATAGATCTTATCTCAATATATTTTTTAAGTCTATTTTCAGTGAAAATTGTACTCAAATGAGTTGCTAAATCTTCTTGCGTTGGAAGTCTATTATCAATTTCATCGATTTTTCCTTCCATAAAATCTTTAAAAATATATTTTCTACCAGAAATATATTGATCGTTATGTTTTAAAAATAATATTGGAAAATTTATTACAAAATCCGCATACTTTTCAAAATTTAAATTTTCTAAAAATAATTTGGGTAATCCAGCTCTTGAAGTACTTTGCCAAACTTTAGATCTATAAGATAAATGGTTGCTATTTTTTTTTTCAACAATTGAGGAATTAGCAAAAAGGGAGATTGCAATAGGTACTAAAGAATTAACTATCTTAAACTTTTTAACAAAATCTTCCTCAGAACTAAAATCTATATTAAGTTGAGTTCCACATGTTCGATACATCATATCTAAACTTAACTCGCCACCTAAAGGCATATCTTGCGTCATTAGTTTATATCTTTGTTTTGGATTATTGGGAATTTCTTTTAATTTTGATATAGGATCAAATCCTGCACTTACTATATTTATATTTAATTTTTTTGTTACTTGTTTAAGTTCAAATAAATAATTTTGTGACTCTGCGCATGCTTCATGCATATTATTTAACTTATCACCAGATAACTCAATTTGATTCCCCGGTTCTAAAGTAATATTTCTTCCACCTTTATTTAAAGCGATAATATTTTCTTTCTCAAAAACAGGATTCCACCCAAATTCCATTAGAGCTGAAAACATCTCTTTGATTTTTAAATAGTCAATTCTTTTGTTATTATTTTTATTGAATAAAAACTTTTCATGCTCAATACCAATCTTAAAATTTCTAGTATTTTTTATTCCAGTCTTAAAATATCCAATAATTTCTTCTTTTTTGACAAACATTTTTTTTGAAAACAAAATTTTTTAAAGTAAAGAATATGGTTTTCTAGCAAATATTCTTTTCACCATTGGTGCGAATTCATCTAAACTCATGCTTTTGTATTCTGGATCAAAAGAACATTGATCATATTTTTCACAAAAATTTATTGTATCTTGATAATACTTGTGATCTTTATATTTTTCTCTTTTAAATCTGTCAGCTCCAAGATGATGGGCGTAATAATACATTTGAAATTCCCCATGTTTTTCAATTATCCAATGAGTTTTTTCAGATACATAAGGCTTTAATACTGATGCCGCATACTCTGAGTGGTTCAAAGGAGCTAATTCATCTCCAATATCATGCAATAAACATGCAACAACCATTTCTTCACTTTCATTATTCCTAAAAGCTCTTGTAGCACTTTGCAAAGAATGCTCTAATCTTGTGATCTTATAACCTTCTAAAGTTGTAGTCATTCTAGATAAAAAATTTAATATTCTGTCAGCTGTCTCACCAACATATTCTTTTTCTAATTTGTCTAGAAAAAGGTATTCGTCCTTAGAGCCGTTTTTCATTTCTGTAAAATTTACTTTTTTCATACTCAATTATTAGACTTTGTACTCAATAAAGACAACTGTGTCACTTTATTATCACCTAGGTCATCAATTAATTTTACAGGGTAATCACCTGTAAAATAATGATCAGTTAATTGTGGGTACGTTGAATTTCTTTTTTCGTAACCCATTGCTCTATACAAACCGTCTACACTTAAGAATTTAAGAGATTTTGCATCTATATATTTGCAAATCTCTTCATTAGTTTTGTTAGCTGCTAAAAGTTCTTTTTTTGTAGGTGTATCAACACCATAGAAGTCTGGAAATTTAATTTCAGGTGATGCAATTCTAACATGCACTTCTTTTGCCCCAAAGTCATACAACAT